>JANOWR010000001.1:0-18353 GCA_031417995.1 Polaromonas sp.
GGGCCTGGTTGCTGCACAAAAAGCAGTGCCGGTTTCAGTTACCGCTGATCCAGCAACCTGCTCATTCCAGGGCAGCCCGATTGCACGTCCGATTGACTTCACCAGCTCATGCGACATTGCCAAACGTACTTTGACTGAGAACTATGTTCCCTACAAAAACGTGGCTGGCCCGGTCGGTTCAGTTGCCATCATCAAGTTGGGTGACAAAGAGATTCCATCTTTGAATGCCACATTGAATGACAAGCGCGATGCTTTCTCTCCTGAGAGTGCTAAAGGGATTGCTGATTTCAAGAAGCTGGTGGTTGAAACTGCTAAAACGTCAGGCCTGACTGCCAAGGCTGATGACAAGACGATGAACAAACCCATGGTTCTGGCTGTGCTGGTGTTCCTGGTGATTTTGGTCACCATGGTTTACGGCCCGATTGCCGCCATGCTGGTCGAGATGTTCCCAACCCGTATTCGCTACACATCCATGAGCTTGCCGTACCATATTGGCAACGGCTGGTTCGGCGGTTTGCTGCCAACCACTGCATTCGCGATGGTGGCTGCAACGGGCGACATCTTCTACGGTCTGTGGTACCCAGTGATTGTTGCTTCAGCTACCTTCATTATTGGTATGCTGTTCATCAAAGAAACCAAAGACGTTGACATTTTTGCCAACGACTAAGTTTTAAGTTGTTACCCAAGGCCCTCGCCTTTTTGTCGAGGGCTTTTTTTTTGAAAGAGATCATCATGTGGAAATTGGTTGTAGGTTTTATTGTGTTCGCTGCGTTGGCTTTATACCTCTTGACGAAAGGCGGAGACATTGATATGGGGGGTGAAAAACATGGGCTAACCCGCCCCAATGCTTTTTCTGTAACGGTTTGATTAAAGCTGATACACAATGGCTTGAATCGTATGCTGCCGTGCTGAACATCGTCTTTATCGGTTCGCGCTGCGATGGATAAACCGGAGTCGTAGATGATTTACATCAAAACTGAATTGGGAAAGACGGCGTTACATGACAAATCACTCGGCTTGACACCGAGGCAGCGCTCGTCGTTCATCATGTTTGACGGCAAACGCACCCTTGAGGAAATTTTTAAATTAACCTCGGCAATTGGCGTGACAGGAGATGACATCAATCGCCTCGTCACTCTTGGATTGCTGGCGCCCAGCCAGGTAGCCGCCCCAACTACATCATCTTTAGCCGTGTCCTCATTGGCGCCTGCTGCGCCTGCGCAAGCAGTGACAAATAGCGCTCCCGCAACAAGCATGGCGCCCACAAGTGGACAGGGGCCTAGCGCCAGCGACCAATCCCATTACGCCAAAGCTTATCTAATTGCGGTGCGATTGACGGGCGCTCTCGGCTTGCGTGGATTCAGGCTCAATTTGGCGGTTGAATCAGCGGGCGATCTTGAAAAACTTAAAGACCTCGCGCCTAAAATAAAAGAGGCTGTAGGTGTTGAAAAGTTCAGGGAACTTGAAGATGCGCTTTACCGGTAGGCAGTTTGCGTTCGCATCAGCGTAGGGCGTGCCCCGGTTCATGAACAGGGCGGTTTTTTCAAGAATCATTGTGCTTGCATTAGCGGCGGCCAGCTTGGGGTCAAACTTGTCGTCCAGCGTGATGAGTTCAATTTTCTCACCCCGAATGCCACCCCTGGCATTGATGCTGTCGATGTAAACCGTGCACCTTCGACAGCTTCTTTGACGGTGGCTGCCACTGGCCCGGTCACCCCCACGGTTTGGCCGATCAGGATTTGTGCATGGCTGGTCAAATTCAAAGAGGGCGAGGGCCGCGACCGTTGCAACACGGTTCCAAAAACTCGATTTCTCATGATTTGTCTCCGGTGCGACTGAGTCCAGGCAGTCATGGCGTAAGCAAACGTGTGGAAATTGCGTGCGTGATAACCACATGGCCTGCTTTGCAGTAGCAGATGCCTAGAATGTTTGACCTCTTCAGGAAAGCACTCACTACATGCCTCAGGGAACCATCCGCATTCGCGGCGCGCGCCAGCACAACCTTAAAAATATTGACCTGGACATTCGTACCAATGAAATGACGGTGGTGACCGGGCCGAGTGGCTCGGGCAAGTCGTCGCTGGTGTTTGACACGCTGTTTGCTGAAGGCCAGCGCCGCTATGTCGAAACTTTTTCGGCTTACGCCCGACAGTTTCTGGACCGCATGGACAAACCCGCTGTCGACAAGGTCGAAGGCGTGCCGCCTGCCATTGCGATTGACCAGACGAATCCGGTGCGCAGCTCGCGGTCTACCGTCGGAACGATGACGGAAATGAACGACCATCTGAAGCTGCTCTATGCACGCTCGGCGCAGCTGTTTGACAAGCAAACCGCGCAGGCGGTGCGGCATGACACGCCCGAGTCGATTTATGCGGAGCTGATGGCGCGTACTCTTGAAACTGATGCGCGGGTGGTCATGACTTTTCCTGTCGAATTACCGGGCAATACCAGCGCAGAGCAACTGGAACAATGGTTATCCGCCAGTGGCTTTACCCGCGTGCACGCCGAACGTGAAATTGCCACACCCGCTGGGCCGCATAAATTGCTTGACGTTGTGGCTGACCGGTTCCGCATTCAGACGATTGAAAAGGCGCGTGCTGTTGAGGCGATTGAAGTGGCCATCAAGCGGGGTGGTGGGCGGTTGAATGTTTATGTGCAAAGTGCTGTTCAACAGGCGGCACCGATTGAATTGGGGTCAGAGCCCAATTTCGGATTGACCGCAAGCGCAAATCAAACAAGTTCAGCGAAATTGGGATCCGACCCCAATTCACAAGAAGAACAAATGTGGCGCTTCTCAACGGGTCTGCATTGCCCCGACAGCGACACCCGTTACACAGACCCAACACCATCACTTTTTTCATTCAACTCCGCCATGGGTGCGTGTGAAAAATGCAAGGGCTTTGGCCGGGTCATTGGTGTCGACTACGGCCTGGTGATTCCGAATGACAAGCTGACATTGCGCGCGGGTGCCATCAAGGTCATGCAAACCCCGGCCTGGAAAGAAGCGCAAGACGATTTGATGCGCCATGCCGAGACCGCAGGCATCCCGCGTGACACGCCCTGGTACAAGCTCACGCCCGAGCATCAGGCCTGGGTGATCAACGGTTCACCAAACTGGAACGGCAAATGGAGTCAGCACTGGTTCGGCATCAAACGTTTTTTTGAATACCTGGAGAGCAAGTCGTACAAGATGCACATCCGCGTGCTGCTGTCCAAGTACCGCAGCTACACGCCATGTGAGACTTGTGGCAGTGCCAGGTTAAAGCTTGAATCGCTGCTGTGGCGCCTGGGCACCAAAGACGCCGCTGATGCCGTTCTGCCGCCCGCAGAGCGTTTTATGCCTGTCGGTGTGCAATGGAGCCGCGCGCAACTCGAAGCCATGCCTGGCTTGTGTCTGCATGATTTGATGCGCCTGCCAATTGACAAGCTGCAAAAATTTTCAGCCAGTTTGTCGTTTGCAGCAGCGGGCGATGACGCAGAGCAAAAAGCCCTCAAGTCCCTGTTTGAAGAAATCCAGACGCGCCTGAAGTACCTGTGCGATGTTGGCATTGGTTACCTCACGCTGGACCGCCAAAGCCGTACGCTGTCAGGCGGTGAGGTGCAACGCATCAACCTGACGACCGCGCTTGGCACTTCATTGGTCAACACCCTGTTTGTGCTCGATGAACCGTCGATTGGCCTGCACCCGCGCGACATGAGCCGCATCACGCAGGCCATGCACCGCCTGCGTGATGCAGGCAACACGCTGGTGGTCGTAGAGCATGACCCCGCCGTGATGCTGGCCGCCGACCGCATGATTGACATGGGCCCCGGCCCTGGTGAGAAGGGCGGCCAGATTGTGTTTGACGGTACGCCCGAAGACCTCAAGCATGCCGACACGCTGACGGGCGCTTACCTGGGCGCGCGCAAGCAGGTCGGCATGGGCTTCAAACGCCCGGTGACCGACAGCACACCGCGCCTGATTCTGGAAGGCGCACGTGACCACAACCTGAAAAATCTCACGGTTGATTTCCCGTTGCAGCGGCTGGTGTGCGTGACGGGCGTGAGCGGCTCAGGCAAGTCCACCCTGATGCAGGATATTTTGGCCCCTGCCTTGCTGCGCCAGTTTGGCAAAGCCACTGAAACGCCCGGCCAGCATGACCGCCTGATGGGCGCAGACCATTTGACGGATGTGGTGTTTGTTGACCAGTCGCCCATCGGTAAAACCGCACGTTCCAACCCAGCCAGCTATGTGGGCGCGTGGGACGCGGTGCGTGAGCTGTTTGCCCAGGCCCCCCTGGCCCGGCAACGCAGTTACACGTCGTCGAAATTCAGCTTCAACAATGGCGACGGGCGTTGCCCTACCTGCGGTGGCTCAGGCTTTGAACATGTCGAGATGCAGTTCTTAAGCGACGTGTACTTGCGTTGCCCGGACTGCGATGGCAAGCGCTACCGGCCCGAGATTCTGGAAGTGACGATTGAGAGAACTGCAATCGGCGCATCGGGCGAAACGGGGTCAGATCCCGCTTCAAAAACCATGGGGTCAGATCCCAATTTCGCGAAACACAAGTCGCAAGGAACACAAGGCAAATCGAATTTGGGCTCTGACCCCATCTCTTTGTCACGTGTCCGCACCTTGAACGTCGCCGACGTCCTAGACCTGACCGTGAGCGAAGCCATCCAGCTCTTCGCCCAAGACCGTGAAGTGGTGCGCGCGCTGCAACCCATCGTCGATGTGGGGCTTGAATACGTCAAGCTGGGCCAGCCGGTGCCGACACTGTCGGGCGGCGAAGCGCAGCGCTTGAAACTCGCGGGGTTTTTAGCAGATGCCAGCAAAACACGCAGCGCCAGCAAGCAGGCACTGGCCCTGCGCAACCCCAGCAAAGGCACGCTGTTTTTGTTTGACGAGCCCACCACAGGCCTGCATTTTGACGACATTGCCAAGCTCATGCGCGCGCTGCGCAAACTGCTTGAAGCGGGTCATTCGCTCATCATCATCGAACACAACCTGGACGTGATTCGTTCCGCCGACTGGATCATCGACCTCGGCCCCGAAGGCGGTGAAGCAGGTGGTCTGCTGGTGACCGAAGGCACGCCCGAGCAAGTGCGCGAGCACCCCACATCCCACACCGCGTTGGCTTTGCGCGAATACGAAGCCGTGATGAACAAGGTGCACAGTGTCGAAGAACCACGCCCCAAGGTCTGGAAGACGCGGCCAACCTTTTCAAACGACATTCAGATCGTCAACGCCAAAGAGAACAACCTCAAGAGCTTGTCGGTCAATATTCCGCGCGGCAAGTTCAATGTGGTGACCGGCGTGTCGGGTTCGGGCAAGTCCACACTCGCGTTTGACATTTTGTTCAACGAAGGTCAGCGCCGCTACCTTGAATCACTCAACGCCTATGCCCGCAGTATTGTGCAGCCCGCAGGCCGGCCTGAGGTGGATGCGGTGTATGGCATACCGCCCACGGTGGCGATCGAGCAGCGCCTGTCGCGCGGTGGCCGCAAGTCCACTGTCGGCACCACGACCGAGGTGTGGCACTTTTTGCGCCTGCTGTACGTCAAGCTGGGCATACAGCATTGCACCAAAGACGATGCCGCCGTGATGCCGCAAAGCCCCGAGAGCATTGCCGCGCAGTTGTTGAAAAACTATCGTGGCCAGCACATTGGCTTGCTTGCTCCGTTAGTAATAGCGCGAAAAGGCGTATATACGGAGCTGGCCGATTGGGCACGTCCACGCGGCTACACCCACTTGCGAATTGATGGTGAGTTTTTGCCGACCACGGGTTTTCCGCGCATTGACCGCTTTAAGGAACACACGGTCGAGCTGCCGATTGCCAGCCTGCACATCGACCCGAAAAACGAAGCGGCGCTGCGTCTGGCGCTGACGGTGGCGCTGCAACATGGCAAAGGCCAGGTGCATGTGCTTGCCCCGCTTGACGGCTTGCAGGGTGCGATGCTGACTGGAACATCCACCAAAGCGATTGGCAAGCTGGAAGCTTTTTCTACCAAGCGCGCCTGTCCGGTGTGCAGCACGTCGTACCCCGAGCTGGACCCGCGCCTATTCAGCTACAACAGCAAGCACGGCTGGTGTCCTGATTGCGTAGGCACTGGCGTCAAGCTGACCAAAGAGCAGCGCAAGGTGTTTGACGACTCGGTGCGCGACGATGACAACAAGGGCCGCGAGCAAAGTTTTGCCGAGCCGGAAATTGAAGATGTGGTGGACACGGCTTGCCCTGGCTGCGCAGGTACGCGCCTGAACAGACAAGCGCGTGCAGTGAAGTTTGCGGGCGTTGGCATCGCAGACATCGCTCGCTTGTCCGTCACCGATGTGCGCGCCTGGGTTGAAAAGCTGGCACTGGTCGGTCGTGAAAGCGGCATCGCACGCGACTTGATCCCTGAAATCAAATCACGCTTGGAGTTTCTGGAAGACGTCGGCCTGGGCTACCTCACGCTTGACCGTGGCGCGCCCACCCTGTCGGGCGGTGAAGCACAGCGTATTCGGCTGGCCGCACAGCTTGGCAGCAACCTGCAAGGCGTTTGCTATGTTCTCGACGAGCCAACGATTGGCCTGCACCCACGTGACAACAAGATTTTGCTCAGCGCGCTGGGCAAGCTCAGCGAACGTGGCAACACACTGGTGGTGGTGGAGCACGACGAAGACACCATTCGCCGCGCCGACAACATCATCGACATTGGCCCCGGCGCGGGCAAGCGTGGCGGGCGTTTGGTGGCGCAGGGCACGGCGGCGCAGTTGTCTGCTGTGCATGATTCGTTGACGGGTCGTTACCTCGCGAACCCGCTGATTCACCCCTTACACGCAAGGCGCGAAACCGTAGCTGAATCGGGGTCAGATCCCAATTCCGCGAAACAGTCCAAGCAAGGCGCGCAAGCCCCATCGGATTTGGGCTCTGACCCCCATTCAGCGGCCCCAAGCAAACCCATCAGCAAGGCAAAACAAGCCAAGCTAAAAGCAGCCGCGTTAATAGCCAACGCAGCCTCCGCCAGCGCACTCCACAACGCAGCCCCTGTAGCCATCAGCAAGCACACCTCCTGGCTCACCGTCACAAAAGCCAATCTGCACAACCTCAAAGACGTGACGATTGACGTACCCCTTTTCAGATTGGTAGCCGTCACAGGCGTATCCGGCTCAGGCAAATCAACCCTGGCGCGCGATGTGCTGCTGACCAACGTGCACGCCGCCGTCATGCAGCGCTCCACCAAAGCAGGCCGCGACGCAGACGACGCTGGCAAGCACCCGGCATGGGTGGGCTGCGAAGCGATTGCGGGCTACCGCTTGGTTGACCGGGTGCTGGAAGTAGACCAGACCCCCATCGGCAAAACACCGCGTTCGTGCCCTGCGACCTACATCGGCTTTTGGGACACGATTCGCAAACTGTTTGCCGACACACTGGAAGCCCGTGCGCGTGGCTACCAGGCCGGGCGATTCAGCTTCAACACCGGCGAAGGCCGCTGCCCGACCTGCGAAGGCGCAGGCGTGCGTACCATCGGCATGAGTTTTTTGCCCGATGTGAAAGTGTTGTGCGAAACCTGCCACGGTGCCCGCTTTAACCCCGAGACGCTGGCCGTGACATGGCGTGGGAAAAGTATTGGTGATGTGCTGAAGATGGAGGTTGATGAGGCGGTGGAATTTTTCAAGTCCATGCCCAGCATCGGCCACCCGCTGCAGTTGCTCAAGGATGTTGGCCTGGGCTATTTGACGCTCGGCCAGCCGTCGCCCACATTGAGCGGCGGTGAAGCGCAGCGCATCAAGCTGGTGACGGAGCTCAGCAAGGTGCGCGACGACATCACCAGGCGCGGCCAAAAAGCGCCGCACACCCTGTATGTGCTGGACGAGCCCACCGTCGGCCTGCACATGGCCGACGTTGAAAAGCTCATCCACGTCCTGCACCGCCTGGTCAACGGCGGCCACAGTGTGGTGGTGATTGAACATGACCTCGACGTGATCGCCGAAGCCGACTGGGTGATTGACCTCGGGCCAGACGGCGGCAACGCAGGCGGCAGCGTGGTGGCCGCCGCGCCGCCAGAGGCAGTCGTCAAGCTGGGCACGCACACCGGGAATGCGCTGCGCGGCGTGCTGGAGCGGGTTTAGATAAATTTGATTACTACTAAATTAATAGCTGTTCGCACCCGAATCTATTGGGCTAGAGGCCTAAAACATACTAAAAAATACGTGTTTCTCATGATTTTTGACCCTTTTCAGGTGTTCCCCTGATGCGCTTCGCTCCGCTGTGCCCCATCATTCGATAACTTTACTGACTGGAGATTTTTATGCAACGCCGCTATCTACTGCAATCTGCCGTCGCTCTCGCCACGCCATGCTTGGCTAACCTGGCCAGCGCCCAAACTTTCCCCAACAAGCCCATCAAGCTCATCATCGCCTTCCCCGCTGGCGGGCCGACCGACATCACCATGCGGTCACTGGCCGACAACGCCTCAAAAATCCTGGGCCAGCCAGTAATTGTTGAAAACAAACCCGGCGCGGGCGGCACGCTGCCTGCACAGCAGTTGCAAAGCTCAGCGGCTGACGGCTACACGGTGGCGCAAATTCCGCTGGGTGTGTTCCGCCTGCCGTACACCACCAAAATCAACTGGGACCCGATCAAGGACTTGTCTTATGTGCTGAACGTCACGGGCTACGCATTCGGTCTGGTGGTGCCCGCTGATTCACCGCTCAAAACCTGGACGCACTTTGTCGGTTGGGCCAAGGCCAACCCCGGCAAGCTCAGCTATGGCTCAACCGGCACCATGACCAGCCCGCACCTGACGATGGAGCTGATTGCGCAAAAGCTGGGCATCGAGCTGTTGCACGTGCCGTACAAGGGCAGCGCTGATCTGATGCAGTCCATCTTGGGCGGCAACATCATGGCGGCGGCTGATTCCACCGGGTTCGCGCCGCAGGTTGAAGCCGGCAAGCTGCGGGTGCTGAACACCTGGGGGGCAGAGCGGCTGGCCAAGTTCCCCGATGCGCCCACGCTGAAAGAACTGGGTCTGGACCTGGTGCAAAACTCGCCATTCGGCATTGCCGCCCCGCGCGACACACCGCCAGCAGTCGTCAAGCGCCTGCATGACGGCTTCAAGCAGGCGATGGAAATGCAAAGCTACAAGACGGCTCTGGCCAGGTACGACATGCAGCCGATGTACATGAGCTCTGCGGCGTACCTGAAGTTTGCGCAAGACACTTTCAAGCGCGAGAAGGCGCTGGTTGAAAAGCTGGGGCTGCTCAAGGCGTCATAAAGCATCTGAATGGGTTTGAGCCGCCAGTACGGCTCTTGCCACTTCTGCAAACCCGGCACCACGCTCACCCTCAGTGATGTAGCGCGGCAAATGCGCAAGCTGCGCTTCAAAGCGCCGCACATTGGCCACGCCGATGGCATTCGGGAAGGCTTCAAACATCAGCTGGTCGTTGGTCGAATCGCCGACGTACGCCCATCTGTCCATCTCTGCATCCAGGTCACAGCCAAACAATTCGCGCACGGCCCAGCGCGCGCCCACCAGCTTGTTGTGCTCGCCAAACCAGCCATTGATGTGGATGGAGCTCACGGTGGCCGTCATGCCTTCACTTTGCATGATGGCCACGACCTGGGCGATTTTTTCAGGTGCTAGATGTGTGAATTCGCTGTGGTCAATCGCCATGTCGGTCTCGCGCCCGGGGCTGTCCTGGGCCAGCAGCGTGCCAGGCACGTCACGCAACACGCGCTGGCCAACCTGCTGCATACGCGCGTAGTTTTGGGTTCGCTTCGCATCACCTTGCTGGTATGATTTTGATAGCTGCTTGCGCCTGAATTTATTGGGTTGCAGGTCTTTTTGATGGGAATTTTGAAGCAAAACAGCCCCGTTTTCAGCCACAATCGCGTCAACGGGCCACTGGGCGGCAAACGGCTCGCTCCAGCCCACCGGCCGGCCCGTGATGGCGATGACATTCAAGCCGCGCGCCTTCAAGTCACCCAGCGCAGCCAGCGCGTCAGGCGTGATGGCCCCGTCGGTGGTCAGCGTGTCGTCAATGTCTGTGAAGATGCCGGTGATGCGGGCTCTGGCCTCTAAAGACCAGGTATTTAAAGGGTGCATGACGAAAGTGTCGCATGTCTGTACAATACGCAGTTCTTGAGGAGCGTTGCAACCCACGGCATGTGGATTAGGCTCAAGATTTCACTTGCAACCACGCTCACCCGCAATGCTTTTTAGCCGGGTGAGTTTCAAACTCTCCGGTCTTTTCAGCCTTGCGAACGTGGCCATTTTGCCCAATTGATGTTTGATGTCATTTATTGATTTTGGAGAACCGTATGAACGCCGTCCTTAAACCTGTCGCTCCCTTCACTGACTATGTGATTGCTGATATTTCTTTGGCCGCCTGGGGCCGCAAAGAATACAAAATTGCCGAAACCGAAATGCCTGGCCTGATGGCCATTCGTGAAGAGTTTTCAAAAGCCCAGCCGCTCAAAGGCGCGCGCATCACGGGCTCGTTGCACATGACGATTCAAACCGGCGTGCTGGTTGAAACGCTGCAAGCCCTGGGTGCTGAAGTTCGCTGGGCATCCTGCAACATTTTCTCGACACAAGACCACGCTGCTGCGGCGCTGGCTGCTGTCGGCACACCGGTGTTTGCCATCAAGGGCGAAACCCTCGCTGATTACTGGGACTACACCCACCGCATTTTTGAATTCAATGGCGCCAAAGGCACACCTGAAGAAGGCCCAAACATGATTCTGGACGACGGCGGCGATGCCACGTTGTTGATGCACCTGGGCACCAAGGCCGAAACCGACATTTCCCTGCTGGCCAAGCCTGGCAGCGAAGAAGAAGTCTGCCTGTTCAACGCCATCAAGGCCAAGCTGGCGATTGACCCGACCTGGTACAGCCGCCGCCTGAAAAACATCATTGGCGTGACCGAAGAAACCACCACTGGCGTGCTGCGCCTGAACGAAATGTCGGCCAAAGGCACGCTGGCTCTGCGCGCCATCAACGTGAACGACTCCGTGACCAAGTCCAAGTTCGACAACCTGTACGGCTGCCGCGAATCACTGGTTGACGCCATCAAGCGCGCCACCGATGTGATGATTGCCGGCAAAGTGGCTGTGGTGGCTGGCTACGGTGACGTGGGCAAAGGCTCTGCCCAGGCACTGCGCGCCCTGAGCGCTCAAGTGTGGGTGACCGAGATTGACCCGATCAACGCACTGCAAGCCGCGATGGAAGGCTACAAAGTCGTGACGATGGAATACGCAGCCGACAAGTGCGACATTTTCGTGTCGGCCACCGGCAACAAAAACGTCATCACCTACGCCCACATGGCCGCCATGAAAGACCAGGCCATCGTTTGCAACATTGGCCACTTTGACAACGAAATCGATGTCGTGTCACTTGAGAAATGCACCTGGGAAGAGATCAAGCCTCAGGTTGACCACGTGATTTTCCCGGACGGCAAGCGCATCATTTTGCTGGCCAAAGGCCGCCTGGTTAACCTTGGCTGCGGCACGGGTCACCCAAGCTTTGTGATGTCGTCCAGCTTTGCGAATCAGACGATTGCACAGATCGAGCTGTTCACCAAGCAGGCAGACTACGAAGTGGGCAAGGTCTATGTGTTGCCAAAACACCTGGACGAAAAAGTAGCCCGTTTGCACCTGAAAAAAGTTGGCGCGGTACTGAGCGAGTTGAGCCAGGAACAGGCTGACTATATTGGTGTGTCAAAGTCCGGTCCATACAAAGCCAACGCTTACCGTTATTGATGGTTTGACTCCCTCTCCCTTTGGGAGAGGGCATGGGTGAGGGCTAGCGGTGAAAATTTGATACCAGGTTCTAATTCGCCGAGCCCTCACCCTAACCCTCTCCCAGTGGGAGAGGGAACAATCAAAGAACCCAAATGCGCGCTGACCTTTTTTTAGTCGAACACGGCTTTGCCACCACCCGCTCCCAGGCCCAGCGCCTGATTGGTTCGGGGGTGCAGTGGCGTGTCGTGGTTGATGAGGCGGAAGTTGCTGCGCCTTGGAAGCGCGTGGCCAAAAACGGTGACGAGATTCCTGATGCCGCCGAGGTGGAAGTGCTCGACAACACCGAGGCCAAATACATTTCGCGCGGCGGCTTGAAGCTGGAAGGCGCGCTGAAGGTCACCGGTCATGATGTGACTGGCTTGCGCTGCCTCGATGTCGGTCAGTCCACCGGCGGCTTTACCGACTGCCTGCTGCAACACGGCGCTACGCAAGTGGTAGGCGTGGATGTGGGCCACGGCCAGTTGCACGCCACCATGCGCGACGATGACCGTGTGGTGTGCCTGGAAGGCATCAACGCCCGGTCACTGACTGCTACTGATTTGGTAGCTGCTTGCGCCCGATTCTATTCGGCTACAGGCGAATTTGATGTCGAAAATGAGCCAGAAATCGACCCCATCTTCGACTTTTTGACAGGTGACTTGTCATTCATCTCATTGACACTGGTGTTGCCCGCTGTCGTGCGTTTGCTGAAGGCTGATGGCCATCTGCTGATGCTCGTCAAACCGCAGTTTGAACTGCAACCCGGTCAAATCGGCAAGGGCGGCATTGTGCGTGATGCTGCGCATTTTGAGTTTGTTGAGAAACGGCTGCGTGACTGTTGTGCTGAACTGGGCGTCAACGTGCTCGGCTGGATGGCGTCCAGCATTGAAGGCGGTGATGGCAACCGCGAGTTTTTCATTCACGGTAAAAAAGGCAGCGATGTTGGTCTTGATGACAAACCGTTGCCCGCTGCACCACCGCGCAAGGCCGTCAAACGCACACCGCGTGCCGAAACGCGTGCCCTGCACGCTGCGCATGAAGATTCGGAAGAAGCCCATGCTGGCCAACACGGCCCGGCGCGGCGTAAACAGCGCGACAAATCACAGCCTGATGATTAACTTTTTTATCTGAGCCAACCGCCATGACCTCAACTGCGAAACTTCCCATCAGCTTTGAGTTTTTCCCGCCCAAAACACCTGAAGGTGCTGAAAAACTGCGTGCTACACGTCAGGTTCTTTACGCTTTAAAGCCCGAATTCTGCTCAGTCACCTTCGGCGCAGGCGGCTCGACGCAAGAAGGCACGTTTGCCACCGTCAGTGAAATTCTGGCCGAAGGCTTTACCGCTGCCAGCCACTTTTCATGCGTAGGTGCAACCAAAGCCACGGTGCGCGAGCAGCTCGCCACGCTGCAAGCCATGGGCGTTAAGCGCTTGGTGGCCTTGCGTGGCGACTTGCCCAGCGGCTACGGTGCAGGCGGCGAGTTTCATTACGCCAGTGACCTGGTGGCCTTCATCCGCGCCGAGACGGGCGATGCCTTTCACATCGAAGTGGCCGCCTACCCCGAGGTGCATCCGCAGGCCAAGTCAGCCGACGACGACCTGAAGGCCTATGCAGCCAAGGTCAAGGCCGGTGCCAACTCATCCATCACCCAGTATTTTTTCAACAGCGACGCGTACTTCCGTTTTGTTGACGACACCTACAAACTGGGCGTGGATGTGCCTGTTGTGCCCGGCATCATGCCGATTACCAGCTCCACACAATTGATGCGCTTTTCAGATGCCTGCGGCGCAGAAATTCCGCGCTGGATACGTCTGCGTTTGCAGGGTTTTGGTGACGACACCGCGTCGATTAAAAGCTTTGGCCTGGACGTCACCACCGACCTGTGCGACCAACTGCGCAATGGTGGTGTGCCAGGCATTCATTTTTATTCCATGAACCAGGCCGGGCCCACGGTTGAGATTTGCAGACGGCTACAGCTGGTTTAAAACTGGCCCTTGCAGCGGTTGTGCTGACTGGGTTAGTCGCCTGCACAACCACGCCGCAGCCAGCGCCAGAGCGTGTTGCCAATATCGTAATGACCAGCCAGGCGCCATCGCTGCCAGCCAGTTCAAGCCTTGGATCCACGCCGCCCGATGTGCATCCAGACCAGCCCGCTGTTGAGCCTGGCATCGAGCGCCCGCGCCCCGCGCTGCTGGCAGGCGAGTCTGCACGTGAATACCAACGCGGCGGCGCTTCCTGGTACGGCCCAGGCTTTCATGGCCGACGCACGGCCAGTGGTGAGCGCTACGACATGCATGCCATGACGGCTGCCCACCGCACGCTACCGTTTGGCACCTGGGTGCGGGTCCACAGTCTGGTCAACGGCCGCGAGGTTGATGTGCGCATCACCGACCGTGGCCCGTTCATCCGTAGCCGGGTGATTGATGTGAGCCGGGGAGCGGCGGAGGCTTTGGGGATGCTGGGGTTGGGGTTCAAGGAAGTGGTGATTTTGGTGCCAGACACCGTTCCTGCGTTGGCGCCTGCTGTTGTGGATGTCCCTTTGCCTTTGGTGAAGGGGCGCAGGGCGGTTCGGCGGGCTTTGAAGGCTCGTTAAAACGCTATTAATTCAGGAGCTGTTTGCGCAATGTCTATTGGTCTGGAGCCCTAAAAAATACCTGAAACAGGAAAAAATCCTTTAATATCAGCTAATTCAGGCTAGATAATCTCCAATCTCACAAGGTGGCCATCAGCCTGGGGTTGAAAATACCTGCTGAAAACGCCCTGATTCAATGGAATCCAACTTGACCTGAACCACAAGCATGGAAAACCTAGACGCCCTGCTGCTCGCCCGCATCCAGTTTGCAGCCAACATCACCTTTCATATCCTGTTCCCGACCATCAGTATTTCACTCGGATGGGTCCTGCTGTTTTTCAAGCTGCGCTTTGTCAAAACCCAGCAGCAGCACTGGATGGATGCCTACCAGTTCTGGGTCAAGATTTTTGCGCTGACCTTTGCACTTGGCGTGGTCAGCGGCATCACCATGAGTTTTCAGTTTGGCACCAACTGGCCGGGCTACATGGAAAAAGTGGGCAACATTGCCGGGCCACTGCTGGCCTATGAGGTGATGACGGCGTTCTTTCTGGAAGCCACCATGCTGGGCGTGATGCTGTTTGGCCGCGAGCGCGTCAGTGAGCGCATGCACACCACCGCCACCTTGCTGGTCGCAGGTGGCACAACGCTGTCGGCCTTCTGGATACTGGCACTCAATTCATGGATGCACACGCCTGCTGGTTTTGAAATGATTGACGGCAAGGCGCATGTCACCAGCTGGCTTGAAGTAATTTTTAACCCGTCGTTTCCGTACCGCTTCACGCACATGATGCTGGCTTCGGGCCTGACGGTGGCGTTTTTGCTTGCGGGTATTTCAAGCTACCGCTGGCTGCGCAGCGAGCGTGGCACCGAAGTGGTGGCAGGTATCAAAACCGGTGTGTACCTGGCGGCTTTTTTGATTCCGCTGCAAATTGTGGCGGGTGACCTGCACGGCCTGAACACCATGCAGCACCAGCCCGCCAAGCTGGCCGCAATGGAGGGCATCTGGGAAACGCAAAAAGGCGTGTCTGCGGTGCTGTTTGCGCTGCCTGATGAAAAAACCCGTACCAACAAGTACGAAATTGCGATTCCAAAACTCGCATCGCTGTACCTGACGCACGAGCTGGACGGTGAGGTCAAAGGCCTGAACGACTTCAAGGGCAAGCACCCGCCCGTGGCCCCGGTGTTTTGGGCGTTTCGCATCATGGTGGGGGTCGGCATGTTGATGCTGCTCGTCAGCTGGGCCAGTGTTTTTCAATTAAAACCTTGGCAAAAAAATGAAAAGCGAGAGCTGACGGTGTGGCACGCACGCATTCTGGTCGGCATGACGTTTGCCGGCTGGGTGGCGCTGGTGGCGGGCTGGTACGTGACAGAAATTGGCCGCCAGCCCTGGCTGGTAACGGGGGTGATGACCACGCTGGAAGCTGCATCGAAAGTGCCCGCGCCCAAGATTGCGTTGAGCCTGGCCATGTATCTTGTAATGTATGCGGCGTTGATCGTGGCCTACATTACGGTCGTGTTTTACCTGGCACGGCATAAAAAACACGCCGACAAGCCTTTCGGTGACGACGCGCCGCTGGAAGACCAGCTCAATGTGGTGAACTACACAGAAAAAGCAGGTCAGGTACAAGGAGTTGGTCATGTTTGATGCTGCCAACGGATTGATGCCCGACCTGACGCAGGCCGCAGGCTGGATGCCGATCGTTTTTCTGGTCGTCATGGGGCTGAGCATGCTGGCCTACGTGATTCTGGACGGTTACGACCTGGGCGTGGGCGTGCTGATGCGCGGCGCGAACGACGACGACAAGGACACCATGATTGCCAGCATCGGGCCTTTTTGGGACGCGAATGAAACCTGGCTGGTGCTGGGCGTAGGCATTTTGCTGACGGTGTTCCCGCTGGCGCACGGTGCAATTTTGGGGGCGCTGTATTTGCCAGTGGCTTTTATGCTGATAGGCCTGACGCTGCGCGGCGTGTCGTTTGACTTTCGCGTCAAGGCGCGTGCGGCGCACAAACCGCTGTGGAACCGCCTGTTTTTTGTGGGCTCGCTATTGGCCAGCTGGAGCCAGGGCTACATGCTGGGAGCGCTCATCACAGGCTTTGACGCATCGCTGTGGGCGTCGGCTTTTAACGCGGTGATTGGCCTGGCGCTGGTTGCGGCCTATTGCCTGATAGGTGCGGGCTGGCTGATCATGAAAACCGTGGGGGAGTTGCAATTGCAGGCCGTACGCTGGGCGCAGCGCAGCCTGCTGTTTACCGTGCTGGGCGTGGCGGCCATATCGATTGCTACGCCACTGGTCAGCCCGCTGATTTTTGCAAAGTGGTTTTCCTTCCCGAACATTATTTTGCTGTTGCCCATCCCGGCTGCAACCACTGTTTTGTTTGCCGTGATGTACCGCAGCCTGAGCCGTTTGCCGACCCGCCTGGCACAAGGCAACGAGTACGGTGCCTGGGTGCCCTTTGGTGCAACGGTTGGCGTATTTTTACTGGCGTTTTATGGGCTGGCTTACAGCCTGTTCCCTTGGCTGGTGATCGACAAAATCACCATCTGGCAAGCCGCCAGCTCGCCTGAAGCGCTCAAGGTGATTTTGATCGGTGCCAGTGTGGTGTTGCCCGTCATTGTGGCCTACACCGTATTTGCTTACAGGGTGTTTTGGGGAAAAAGCGTCGCGCTCAAATACTGACTGCGGTTTAGCCGCCACTGTCCAGCGTAAAGCCCGCATTGCGGTCTTGCCCTAGCAGCGCCACCATCTGCGGTAACGCCAGTTGCAATTGCGCTTTGAGGGTGTGCGGCGGATTGATGATGAACATGCCGCTGGCGGGCAAACCTGGCCGAACCACATCGCCGTCATCATCGGTTGTCAATTTGCTGGATTTGACAGTTAAAACAGCATTCAACCAGGGCCTGGAGGCTTTCACCGCGAGCGTTTTCAGCTTGCGCGGCAAGTCGTGTGCTTCTGGCCGGGGAATCACCGGGTACCAGACGACGTAAGTGCCGGTGGCAAAGCGCTTCACGGCGTCAAGCATGCAGGCGCTGACCCGGGCGTAGTCGCTTTTCATTTCATAACTTGGGTCACAAAACACCATGGCGCGGCGTGATGGCGGGGGCAAAAAGGTCTTCAACGCTTCAAAACCGTCTTCGCACGCCACACTCACTTGCCGGCCAGCGCCCAGTTGCGCAATGTTGCCTGACAGCGACTTGAAGTCGGTCGGGTGCAATTCAAACAGCTTGAGCTTGTCACGGCCTTCCAGAAACTGCTGGGTAATGAAGGGCGAGCCAGGGTAGATTTTGAGGTGGCTGACATCGCCAGTTTCGACAAACTTCGGATTCAGGCCGCGCAGCACAGCGGCGTAATCTTGCAGGGCAGGGCAGAAGTCGTCTGGTGTGATGGTTTTGATTGCTCCTTTTTTAGGAGCTGATTGCGCCCGATTTTGTTGGGATACAGCCTCATTTGATGTCTGAAAAAGCCTGCAAACCCCGTCTTTTGCCTCGCCACTGGTCTCGGTGTAGTCGCCATCGAGCCGGTACAGCCCAGCACCGGCGTGGGTGTCAATCACGCTCAGGGCGGTGTCTTTGCCGCACAGGTACTTGCACAGCGCAATCAGCGTGGTGTGTTTAAGGACATCGGCATGGTTGCCGGCGTGAAAGGCGTGGCGGTAACTGAACATACCTGCATTTTCGCCCCTAAACGACGGGGTGAGCGGTTCAATAGCGACCAAACTTGCCAAAACTTGCTTTAGTCCCTTGATATTTCATATAATCGAGGGCTTCGCAGCGCATTTGTGGTTCCGCGTCGAAGTACGCCCGTCAAGTCATTGACTGGCAAATCCCTACCTAAGAGGTTCCCATCAGAGGAACGCCGACCGTAGAAAAGAACCCGCCAAACCCTTCTTTTTAATAGAGAAAACTCATGAAAACCTTCAGCGCAAAACCCGCTGACGTGGTGCACGAGTGGTTTGTGATTGACGCGACCGACAAGGTCCTCGGACGAGTAGCCAGCGAAGTTGCTCTCCGTTTACGCGGCAAACACAAGGCCATTT
>JANOWR010000002.1:0-17005 GCA_031417995.1 Polaromonas sp.
TACGGCTGCGGCTCGGCGATCGCATCAAGCTCACTCGTGACCGAGTGGGTGAAAGGTAAATCGATCGATGAAGCTGGCCAGATCAAGAACACGCAGATCGCCGAAGAGTTGGCACTGCCGCCGGTCAAAATTCACTGCTCAATTCTGGCGGAAGACGCGATCAAAGCTGCTGTGAGTGACTACAAGCAAAAGCATGGTCAAGCCCAGGTCCAAGCGGTTGCAGCATAAATATCAGCTTCCAGAATTCAAATGTCTGTAACCCTGACTGACGCCGCTGCCCGCCACGTGACCCGCTACATGACCAAACGCGGCAAAGGCGTTGGTGTTCGCCTCGGTGTCAAAACCACAGGCTGTTCTGGCCTGGCCTACAAGCTGGAATACGCTGACGAAATCGCGCCTGAAGATGTGGTGTTTGAAGACAATGGCGTGAAGGTGTTGGTAGACCCGAAAAGCATGGCCTACATTGATGGTACGCAGCTTGACTTTGTGCGCGAAGGCTTGAACGAGGGCTTCAAGTTTCTCAACCCGAATGAGCGGGACAGATGCGGGTGTGGCGAAAGCTTCCGTGTGTGAATCTTCAATCCAATGATTTCGAACTTTTCGGTTTAGCGCAAAAGTTCAGCCAAGACCGCGCAGCCATTGATGCCCGCTGGAAAGATCTCCAGCGAGAAGCGCACCCTGACAAATTTGCAGCGCAGGGTGACAGCGCCCAGCGGATTGCCATGCAGTGGTCAGTACGCATCAATGAGGCTTATCAGCGACTCAAAGATCCGCTCAAGCGCGCAGCCTATCTGTGCGAGTTGAACGGCGCGGCTGTCAACGCTGAAAACAACACCGCCATGCCTGCCAGCTTTCTGATGCAGCAAATCGAATGGCGGGAAGCACTGAATGAGGCTAAAACGGTTGAAAATTTGCATGAAATAGCACTCCAGACCAATGAATTCATGCGCGAGCAGCTATTAAAAATAGAGCGTGCAGCAGACATTAAAAACGACTTCACGAAAGCGGTTGAATACGTCAGAAGCCTTATGTTTGTTGAGCGTTTCGCCCAAGAGGTCGACGCACGACTCGATCAACTGCAACAATAATCACATCGACAGTTTTTTCCAAGCGACATGGCACTTCTCCAAATCTCCGAACCTGGCCAGGCGCCTGACCCGCACGAAAGGCGCATCGCCATCGGCATTGACTTGGGCACAACGCATTCACTGGTGGCCAGCGTGCGCAATGGTGTGTCTGAATGCCTGCCTGATGACGAGGGCAGGGTGATTTTGCCAAGCGTGGTGCGTTACCTTCCAGGTGACAAGCGCCAGATTGGTTACGCCGCCCTGTCTGCGCAGGTCGATGACCCGGCCAACACCATCTCGTCAGTCAAACGGCTGATGGGGCGGGGCATTGACGACATTGGCAGCCGTGCGCAGCTGCCCTACCAGTTGATTGACAAGCCCGGCATGGTCACGCTGCAAACCGTGGCCGGTGAAAAAAGCCCGGTTGAAATCAGTGCCGAGATTCTGGCCACGCTGCGCTTTCGGGCTGAAGACACGTTTGACGACGACATTTACGGCGCGGTCATCACCGTACCGGCTTACTTTGACGATGCCCAGCGCCAGGCCACCAAAGATGCGGCGCAACTGGCGGGCTTGAATGTGCTTCGCCTAATCAACGAGCCCACCGCAGCAGCGATTGCCTATGGCCTGGACAACGCCAGCCAGGGCGTGTTTGCCATTTATGACCTGGGCGGCGGTACGTTCGATATTTCCATCCTGCGCCTGACCGAAGGCGTGTTTGAAGTGGTGGCAACGGGCGGTGACTCAGCCTTGGGCGGTGACGACTATGACCGCGCGTTGGTGGACTGGGTGCTGACTAAAGCGGGTCTGGCAGCCGATGCCTTGAATGCCACCGATAAAGCGGCTTTGCTGCGCGCAGCGCGGGCTTGCAAAGAGGCGCTGTCTGCCAATTCTGTCGCCCTGTTCACATCCCAATTGGCCAAGACGCTGGTCAACTTTGACATGCACTCTGAAGACTTTGAAACCGCCACCGCCCACCTGACGCAGCGCACGCTGACCGCCGTGCGCAAGGCGCTGCGTGATGCCAAGCTGGACAAAAATGATATTGATGGTGTGGTGCTGGTGGGAGGCTCTACCCGCATGCCGCAGGTTCGCAAGGCGGTTGCCAGCTTCTTTGGGCGTGAGCCACTGACCAACCTGAATCCTGATGAAGTGGTGGCATTGGGCGCGGCTATTTCTGCCAACCAGCTGGCCGGTAACAACGCGGGCAATGATTTGCTGCTGCTCGACGTGATTCCGTTGTCACTGGGTATTGAAACCATGGGCGGCCTGGTGGAGCGCATCGTGCCGCGCAACCAGACCATCCCCACCGCCATGGCGCAGGACTTCACGACCTACCAGGACGGCCAAACCGCGCTGGCGCTGCATGTGGTGCAGGGTGAGCGTGACCTGGTGGCCGACTGCCGCAGCCTGGCCCGTTTTGAGCTGCGCGGCATACCGCCGATGGTGGCGGGCGCGGCGCGTATTCGCGTCACGTTCACGGTTGATGCGGATGGCTTGCTTAGTGTCGATGCCAAAGAGGAGGTCAGCGGCGTTGAAGCGCGCATTGACGTGAAGCCGTCGTATGGCCTGTCTGACGATGAAATCGCGCGCATGCTGCAAGACAGCTTTTCAACCGCACAACTTGACATGGCAGCGCGCGCATTGGCCGAAGCCCGACTGGATGCGGACCGGATGTTGCTGGCGGTTAAGACGGCGATTGACGCAGATGCCGACTTGCTCAGACCCAATGAGCGTGCGCAAATCCACAGCCTTGTCGTTGGTTTGATTGACGCGCGTGAAAATGGCGATGCGCCCGCGATTGAAGCGGCCACCAAATTGCTGGCGCAAGGCACTGAGGCGTTTGCCGCCGAACGCATGAACCGGGGCATACAACAAGCCCTGGCTGGCAAGAACATTGAAACGATTTAACAATGCCCATTATTAAAATTCTCCCTCACGCCGAATACTGCCCGCAAGGCGCTGAAATTACCGCGCCTGCTGGCACATCGATTTGCGAGGCCCTGCTGGACAACAAAATCAATATCGAACACGCCTGCGACATGAGCGCGGCATGCACCACTTGCCACGTCATCGTGCGTGAAGGTTTTGCGTCGCTGAATGCGCCAGAAGAAGAGGAAGACGACCTGCTGGACCGTGCCTGGGGTCTGGAGCCCAACTCGCGCCTGAGCTGTCAGGCGATACTGGCGCAAGCCAATGTGACGATAGACATACCCAAGTACACGATCAACCACGCCAAAGAGCTGCATTGATATGCGCCAAATCTTTCTGGACACCGAAACCACAGGCCTGTCGCCCGACAACGGCGACCGCATCATCGAGATTGGCTGCGTTGAACTGGTGGCGCGCAAGCTGACGGGCAACAACAAACACTTCTACCTGAACCCCGAGCGCGACAGCCACGAAGACGCGCTGAAAGTTCACGGCATCAGCAACGAATTTCTAAAAGACAAGCCCCGCTTTGGCGTGATTGCCGCTGAATTGCTGGCGTATCTGAACGGCGCTGAAATCATCATTCACAACGCGCCGTTCGATGTGGGCTTTTTGAACAAGGAACTGGAAATCTGCGGCCAGCATCCCATCTCGGCTCACGTGAGCAAGATCACCGACAGCCTGATGATGGCCAAAGAGCTGTATCCCGGTAAACGCAATTCACTCGATGCGCTGTGCGACAGGCTTGAGGTTGACAACTCGGGCCGCACGCTGCATGGCGCGTTATTGGATGCCGAACTGCTGGCTGACGTTTACATCAACCTCACGCGCGGGCAAAACAGCCTGATGATGGATACAGGTAGCGCTGCCCAAAGCGGCATGGACGCGCCAGCCGTTGACCTGACACAGTTTGTGTTGCCGCTGCTCGCCGCCAACGACGACGAGCTAAATGCGCATGAAAAGCTGCTGGCTGACATAGACAAGGCCAGCAAAGGCAAGACGGTATGGAGAGCATGCGCTCTCTGAGAGTCGGCATATAATGTGAGGCTTCGCTAAACGGCGACGGGAGATTAGCTCAGGGGTAGAGCACTGCATTCACACTGCAGGGGTCGCAAGTTCGAAACTTGCATCTCCCACCAACACATTTAAACTGCATCCGAAATTAAAAAGCCAAGTCGATAGACTTGGCTTTTTGCGTTTCTGAAGGGCTGTTTAAAGCACTTCGCTGGCAAAGTCTGCCAATCGCGAACGCTCGCCCCGCGCCAGCGTGATGTGCCCGCCATGTGGCCAGCCCTTGAAGCGGTCTACCGCGTAAGTCATGCCGGACGAGCCTTCAGTCAAATACGGCGTATCGATTTGAGCCAGATTGCCCATGCAAATGATTTTGGTGCCCGGCCCAGCGCGGGTAATCAGTGTTTTCATCTGCTTGGGCGTCAGATTTTGCGCTTCGTCAATGATGACGTATTTGTTCAAAAATGTCCGGCCACGCATGAAGTTCATGCTTTTGACCTTGATGCGTGAGCGGATCAGCTCGTTGGTTGCCGCACGACCCCATTCACCTGAACCGTTTTCGGTTTTGCCCAGAACTTCCAGGTTGTCGTCCAGTGCACCCATCCAGGGACCCATCTTTTCTTCTTCGGTACCTGGCAGAAAACCGATGTCTTCACCGACCGACACCGTCGCCCGGGTCATGATGATCTCGGTGTAGCGACGGTCATCCAGCACCTGCGTCAGGCCGCTGGCCAGCGCCATCAATGTTTTACCGCTGCCTGCAGTGCCGGCCAGAGTGACGAAGTCAACTTCCGGATCCATCAGCAAATTCATTGCAAAGTTTTGCTCGCGGTTGCGGGTCGTCACACCCCAAACAGCATTTTTAAGGTGGTTGTAGTCTTTCAGGGTTTTCAATACCGCTGTTTTAGCGCGTATTTCGGTCACACGGGCGTACAGCGGTGGCTCGCCGGGTGCTTCAAAAAAAACAAACTGGTTAATCAGCAGGCTCGCCACAATAGGCCCGGTAATGCGGTAAAAAGTGAAGCTGCCCTGCTGCCAGCTTTCAATCGTTTTGCTCTGACGCGTCCAGAAATCATTGGGCAATGCCAACACACCTGAGTAAAGCAGGTCACCGTCTTCCAGCGTTTTGTCGTTTTGGTAGTCGTCAGTAGCCAGGCCCAGCGCACGCGCCTTGACGCGCATGTTGATGTCTTTGGACACCAGCACGACTTCACGCGGTGCGTACTCTTTGCGCAGCGCCTCGACCACGCCAAGAATCTGGTTGTCTGCCTTGCCCTGGGGCAGGCTCATGGGCAGGGTGTAGTCAAGCGGTTTGGTCTGGAAAAACAGGTTGCCACCTGCTTCACGGTGGCCAGTAGTGTCGAGTTTCAAACCTTTGGTAATGTCTGCACCCTGAGCACCTGCCAGTGCGTCCAGTGAGCGGCTGGTTTGGCGTGCATTGCGGGCGACCTCGGTCATGCCCTTTTTATGGCCGTCCAGCTCTTCAAGCACGATCATGGGCAAAAAGATGTCGTGTTCCTCAAAGCGGAACAGGCACATCGGGTCGTGCATCAACACGTTGGTGTCGAGCACAAATAATTTGGCGGGTCCCAGATGTTTTGTTTTCTTCGGCCTGACTGCTGCCTGAGGGCGTTCAATACTCTCTTTTTTATAGCCCTCTACCCCCGTTTTTTGAACGGGCACGGGCTGTTTGCTTTTAAAAACAGCCGGGCGACCACCGCCATTGGTGGGTCGGTTGTCAAACAAGTCAAGTACAGGTGCGTGCTGGGTTGCCGGCGTGTTTTCTGTCTTCCGTGCGGTCCGGGAAGGCGAACGGGCTGGTGCATCCGTCGCGTCGGTTGAGAGCAGGGCAGCACGTTTTGTAGGGGCGGGAGGCAAGGGCATAGTGCTTGAAACTCATTAGAAGGAGATTTTGGAAATGAAAAAGCCGCCTCAGGACCTGGGCGGCTTTATGTCGGGGGAGGCAATTTATAAAACTCAGCAAAGTGAGTTCATTATGCACAACTCCTGTGTCGGACTTTTGGGCGCTTTCAGGCGACTTTTTTGAGCGTCTTGACAGCTTTCAATACATCATCTACGTGTCCGAGTACTTTCAGGCCGCGCCATTCCTCAGCCAGGGTACCGTCGGGTGCTACCAGAAACGTGCTGCGCTCAATGCCTTTGACTTTTTTACCATACATGATCTTGTTTTTGACCACGCCGAACATGTGGCACATTTTTTCTTCGGTGTCGGCAATCAGCTCAAAAGGCAGTTCAAGCTTGGCCTTGAACTCGTCATGTGACTTCATGTTGTCGCGAGAGACACCAAAAACCGTGGCGCCAGCTTTCACAAAATCCTTGTAGCGGTCACGGAACTGCATGGCTTCGGTGGTGCAGCCGGGGGTGTTGTCTTTGGGGTAAAAATACAAAACGACCACTTTGCCCATGTGAGACTGGTTGGAAACCTTCACGCCACCTGTAGCGTTTGCTTCAAATTCGGGGAGAAGTTTATTGACGACGACTGCCATACTGGTAGAGCCCTGACGAAAGTGATTGTGATTAGCCGTTGTGCTGTTAGGGCTGGCCCAACCTGCGCAACCCTAGATTTTACCCTGAAAGCAGGCCGCTTTAATGACCAGTCTCAATCAACAGCGCTGCGATGACGCGCCTGCCTTCACCGGCCAGAATGTTGTAAGTGCGGCAGGCGGCCAGCGTGTCCATGGTTTCAATACCGATGCGGCGTTGCATCAGGACACGCATGTAGGCCGGGGGTGCGAAGCGCAGTTGTGTGCCGCTGCCAAAAATAACCAGCTCGGGTTGACTGACGGCCAGTTGGGTAAAGTGGTTTTCTGTCAGATCTTCAAAGCGGGCGCAGTGCCAGTCAAACTTTTCACCACCAGAGCCAATCACGATACTTCGTTCGATTTTTTCAGCCACACCGTTGCTACCCAAACCCAGCCAGCCAGGGCCATAGCCCAAAATGGATTGAACGTCTAATCGGTCAGGTTGTAGTTTCATGCGATGGCAAGATTAGAAGGTGCTTGGGAACAAGGTTTATGTGGTCAAATTATAGGTTCCGCTCACTGGAATTGTTTGAGGCGCATCCCCATGAAACACATCACTAAATCTGCCAAACTGGCCAACGTGCTTTACGACATTCGTGGGCCCATCATGGACGCGGCGCGCCAGATGGAAGATGAAGGCCAGAAAATCATCAAACTGAACCTGGGCAACCTGGCAGTATTTGGCTTTGATGCGCCTGAAGAAATTCAGCAGGACATGATTCGTAACCTGCCCAACTCAGCGGGTTACTCAGACAGCAAAGGTATTTTTGCAGCGCGCAAGGCGGTGATGCACGAGACGCAAAAGCAGGGCATCAAGGGCGTGACGCTGGATGATATTTACCTTGGCAATGGCGCGAGTGAACTCATCACCATGGCCACCAACGCGCTGCTTGACAACGGTGACGAGCTCTTGCTGCCGATGCCCGATTACCCGCTGTGGACGGCTGCCACCAGCCTGTCTGGCGGCACGCCTGTGCACTACCTGTGCGACGAGGCCAACGGCTGGATGCCCAACCTGGCTGATATACGCGCCAAAATCACGCCGCGTACCAAAGCGATTGTGGTCATCAACCCAAACAACCCGACGGGCGTGCTTTACTCGGACGAATTGCTGATGGGCATCGTCGCCATTGCACGCGAGCATGGCTTGGTGATTCTGGCCGACGAGGTGTATGACAAGGTTTTGTATGACGACGTCAAACACACAGCCATCGCCAGCTTGTCAACCGACGTGCTGACGCTGACCTTCAATTCGCTGTCAAAAAGCTACCGCAGTTGCGGCTACCGCGCCGGCTGGCTGGTGGTATCGGGCGACAAACGCGTGGCTGTTGACTACATTGAGGGTTTGAACATGCTCAGCAACATGAAGCTGTGCTCCAACGTGCCGGGCCAGTGGGCCATTCAAACCGCCCTCGGCGGCTACCAGAGCATCAACGATTTGACCTGTGAAGGTGGCAGACTGCGCCGCCAGCGTGACCTGGCTTATGAGCTGATCACCGCCATTCCGGGCGTGACCTGCGTCAAGCCCGTGGCGGCGCTGTACATGTTCCCCAGGCTCGACCCGGTGATGTACCCGATCAAGGACGACCGCCAGTTTTTCCTGGAACTGCTGCGTGAAACGCGGGTCATGCTGGTGCAGGGCACGGGCTTTAACTGGCCTGACCCGGACCATTTTCGCATCGTGTTTTTGCCGCATGAAGATGACCTGCGCGAAGCGATTGGCCGCATCGCCAAGTTTCTGGAGTCATACCGCAATCACGCTGGTAAACCAGCCAAGACGTCTGCTATCAAGTTGGTAGCTGCTCGCGCATAGATTTATTGGGCTACAACCCGTTTTGATAGTTAAAAAGCATATGAAATCGATTCAAGTAGGCCTTCTGGGCATCGGCACCGTCGGCAGCGGCGTGTTTAACGTGTTGCAGCGTAACCAGAGCGAGATTGTTCGCCGTGCAGGGCGGGGCATTGAAATTGCCATGGTGGCTGACCTGGACACAGCACGTGCACAAGCCGCTGTGGGGCCATCCGTCAAAGTGGTCAGCGATGCACGCGCTGTGATTGCCAACCCTGAGATCGACATCGTCATCGAGTTGATCGGCGGCTACGGCATTGCCAGGCAACTCGTACTGGAAGCCATTGAAGCCGGCAAGCATGTGGTGACAGCCAACAAGGCGTTGCTGGCCGTGCATGGCACCGAGATTTTTGCCGCAGCCAGCCGCAAGGGCGTGATGGTTGCGTTTGAAGCGGCTGTGGCGGGCGGCATTCCCATCATCAAGTCATTGCGTGAGGGCCTGAGCGCCAACCGCATCCAATGGATTGCCGGCATCATCAACGGCACCACCAATTTTATTTTGAGTGAAATGCGCGACAAAGGCCTGGACTTTGACGTGGTGCTCAAACAGGCCCAGGCTTTGGGCTACGCCGAAGCAGACCCGACGTTTGACATTGAAGGTGTTGACGCTGCGCACAAGGCTGCGCTCATGTCGGCCATGGCGTTTGGCGTACCGGTGCAGTTTGACAAAGCTTATGTAGAAGGCATCACCCAACTCGGTGCGCAAGACATCAAGTATGCCGAGCAACTCGGTTACCGCATCAAACTTTTGGGCATTACCAAAAAGACGGACAAAGGCATCGAGCTGCGCGTTCACCCCACGCTGGTGCCCAACAAACGTCTGATTGCCAACGTCGAAGGCGCGATGAACGCGGTGATGGTGCACGGCGATGCTGTCGGCACCACCATGTACTACGGCAAAGGAGCGGGCAGCGAGCCGACTGCGAGCGCCGTGATCGCCGACCTGATTGACATTGCCCGTCTGCATACCGCCGACGCAGCGCAGCGCGTACCGCACCTCGCTTTTCAGCCAGACGCCATGAGCAACACGCCTGTACTCAGCATGAACGAGGTCGTGACCAGCTATTACCTGCGCCTGAAAGTGGCCGACGAGGCTGGCGTGCTGGCCAATGTCACCAGCATCCTGGCCAAGGCCGATATCAGCATTGATGCCGTGCTCCAGCGCGAGGCCGATGAAGTGGGCGGGGAGGGTGCAACACAGACAGACTTGATCATCCTGACCCACGACTGTGTAGAAGCGAAGATGAACGAAGCCCTTAGTCAGATGCAGGCACTTAAAACGGTGCTCTCACCAATTGTCCGGATCCGCAAGGAAGAGCTGGCTTGATGTACAACGTTGCCATACAATAAGTAATACTTATTTTGGTAATACTTATTTGCGATTGGAGCTTGTATGAGCTACGCACTCACCGTTAAAAGCCAGGTCACTGTGCCCAAGGCGATTCGTCAGCATTTGCATGTCCTGCCCGGTCAGGCAATCGATTACGAACCTTTGCCTGATGGCAGCGTTCGCATGACGGCGGCCAGCAAATCTGTTGATGACAATCCTTTTCTGGCATTGGTTGGGATTGGCATTCGCAGGCAGCCTACTGAGGAAATCATGCGTGAAACTCGTGGTGAAGAATCGATGCGATGACGTTTGTTGACAGTTGCATTCTGATTGATATCTTCAACGACGATGCCCAATGGAAGTCGTGGTCAGTAGACCAGGTTAGCCAGGCTCTGCCGCGTGGTTTGTGCATTAATGCGATAGTTTATGCAGAAGTGTCCGGTTCATTTGCGACCCAGCAAGACGTTAGCGCAGCTATAAAGCGTGGCCGACTTGACATCAAAGATATCCCGATGGAAGCAGCCTATCTTGCTGCCGACGCCTTCAAGCGTTACAGGCGAAACAAAGGTCAGTTTAAAACCGCGCTGCCAGATTTTTTCATTGGTGCGCATGCGCAGATTTTGTCTTGCCCTCTGTTGACCAGAGATCCAAAGCGATTTGCAACTTATTTCCCTGATGTTGAATTGATCACGCCATAAATGAACTACCTCTCCACCCGTGGCGACAAAACCCCGCGCAAATTTTGTGACATCCTGCTTGAAGGCCTGGCACCCGATGGTGGTTTGTACTTGCCTGAGCACTACCCGCAAGTCACGCCTGCCATGCTCGATGCGTGGCGCCATCTGTCGTACGCTGAGCTGGCGTTTGAAGTGCTGTCGCTGTACATCGATGACATTCCAGCGGCGGACCTGAAAGTCATTTGCCGCAAAACCTACACGCAAGACGTGTTTGGCACGGCTGCCATCGTTCCGCTGCGCCCGCTTGAGGACGGCTTGTATCTTGAGGCCTTGTCCAACGGCCCGACGCTGGCTTTCAAAGACATGGCCATGCAGTTGCTCGGCAATTTGTTTGAGTACGAATTGGCGCGGCGTGGTGAAGAGCTGAACATTTTGGGCGCGACCAGCGGCGACACCGGCAGCGCGGCTGAATATGCGATGCGCGGCAAGCGTGGTGTGCGTGTGTTTATGACCTCACCGCAAGGCCGCATGAGTCCGTTTCAGCAGGCGCAGATGTTCAGTTTGCAAGACGAGAACATTCACAACATCGCTGTTGAGGGTGTGTTTGACGATTGCCAGGACATCGTCAAGGCCGTGTCGAATGATTTGGACTTCAAGCGCCAGTACAAGATTGGCACTGTGAATTCCATCAACTGGGCGAGGTTGATGGCGCAGGTTGTTTATTACTTCGCGGGGTACTTTCAGGCGACAGCAAACGAAGTCAAGCAATTTTCCGACGGGCCGCCCCTAGGAAAATTAGCCCCCTCGGGGGGCAGCGCATTACGCAAAGCGAAAAGCGTGGGGGTAAGTTTCACCGTTCCCTCAGGCAACTTCGGCAATGTCTGCGCGGGCCACGTTGCCCGCATGATGGGTTTGCCGATTGATAAATTGGTCGTGGCCACCAACGAGAACGATGTGCTGGATGAGTTTTTCCGCACTGGTGTTTATCGCGTTCGGGCTAGTCAAGACACCCATGAAACCTCCAGTCCGTCGATGGACATTTCCAAAGCCTCGAACTTTGAGCGCTTTGTGTTTGATTTGCTTGGCCGTGACGGTGCACAAACCAAAGCACTGTTTCATGACCAGCTCAATGCCAAAGGCAGTTTTGATTTGAGTGCCAACGAGGCCTTTAAATCTGCCCATAAAACCTATGGTTTTTTAAGTGGCAAAAGCACACATGCCAATCGCTTGGCCACCATTCAAAACGTGTACGCGCAGTTCAACGACATCATCGACACCCACACCGCTGACGGCGTGAAGGTCGCGCGTGAGCACATGCAAGCGGGTGTGCCCATGATCGTGCTGGAGACCGCCTTGCCAATTAAATTTGCCGAGACGATTGAAGAAGCGCTGGGCAGGCTGCCGCCGCGCCCCGTCAAATTTGAAGGCATTGAAGCGCGGCCCAAACGCGTCAAGCTGATGCCAGCAGATGCGGCTCAAATCAAGTCATATATTGCCCAAAATGTGTAATTACTCAATGTTTACAGAGCTGCCATCCCGGGCTCGATCCGGGATCCATGACTGCTGCGTGCCAAGCAGTGATTCGGGTTCATGGATTGCGGATCAAGTCCGCAATGACATGCAAGATAGTCAATTCAAGTCACTGAAAGCCAAAACATGAACGTGGTCGGATTCGCCGGGTATTCCGGTTCAGGTAAAACCACACTGGTCGAGCAACTGATTCCGGTGCTCAAAAAGCGTGGCCTGCGTGTGTCTGTTGTCAAGCATGCGCACCACAGTTTTGACATTGACCGCCCTGGCAAAGACACACATCGCCACCGCGAGGCAGGTGCTTTTGAAGTCGTGGTGGCATCCAGCAATCGCTTTGCCTTGATGCGTGAGTTTGAAAAACCTTCCGCCATGACAGTGCATCAGATGATTGCCGAGCTGTATGACGGTGTGGACTGGGTGCTGGTCGAAGGCTTCAAGGACAGCGACTTGCTCAAGATAGAAGTCTGGCGCGCGCCTACGACAGAATACGTTGGCAAACCAGCGCGATACATCGATGATGATTTCATTGTGGCCATTGCCACCGATGCACCAGAGCAGTTGCCCCAAGCCACCCAGCGCCCCGTGCTCAATCTCAATGATGCAGAAGCTGTGGCTGACTACTTGCTCAGTTCGCAAGAGCGTTTTGTTTACACCTTCAACTGAATCCTTCGCTTGATGTCATTACCTGCGCCCCGTCAACCCTTAAAACCTCTTGATGAGGCACTGGCCGAGCTGCTCGGGCACGCTGCGCCTTTGGGCAGGGCTGAAGCAGTTTCAACTTTTGATGCTGATGGACGAGTGCTTGCTGAAGACGTGATCGCCGCATTGGATGTGCCAGCGCACGACAACAGTGCCATGGACGGCTACGCGGTACGCAGCGCAGACTGGCTGAACGCTAAAACAGTGTTGCAAGTCAATCAGCGTATTGCTGCGGGTAGCAGTGGCACGGCGCTGGCTGGCATGTCAGCGGCCCGTATCTTTACAGGCGCACCGATTCCCGAGGGTGCTGATGCTGTGGTGATGCAGGAAGACTGCACCACTTCAGCGTCTGATAGTGTGTCTATTGCCACGCAACCCAAAGCGGGCCAGTGGATTCGCAGGCGCGGTGAAGACGTGACCGCAGGCCGAACGGTGCTATCTAAAGGGGAGCTGCTCGCGCCTGAATCTATTGGGCTGGCGGCCAGTATTGGCTATGAAAAGCTGCTTGTGAGCACCCCTGTGCGGGTAGCGTTGTTTTCGACCGGTGACGAGCTGGTCATGCCTGGCGATGTCGCGCCTGCCGACATGAAACCAGGTGCAATTTACAACTCCAACCGGTTCTTTCTACGCGCATTGCTCAATCGTCTGGGCTGTACGGTGACCGACATGGGCATCGTGCCTGACAGACTTGACGCAACAAAAGCGGCCTTGATAAGTGCTAGTAGCGCGCATGACTTGGTGCTCACGAGCGGCGGCGTGTCGGTGGGTGAAGAAGACCATATCAAACCGGCAGTGCAGGCTCTCGGCCAGCTCAATTTGTGGCAAATCGCCATCAAACCAGGCAAGCCCTTTGCCTACGGGAAAATTCAGAACGCGCACTTTATCGGCTTGCCCGGTAACCCGGTGTCCAGCTTTGTGACCTTCCTGTTATTGGTCAGGCCATTCATTCGCAAGCTCCAGGGCGCTTCTGCGATCGCTCCTGAATCTGTAGCTGCTTGCACCCATTTTGATTGGCCTAGAGCCGATAAACGCAGGGAATTCTTGCGTGCAAGGCGTAATTCAGCTGGTGCTCTGGACTTGTTTGACAACCAAAGCTCGGGCGTGCTGACCTCTGCCGTCTGGGCTGATGGTCTGGTCGACAACCCGGCTGGCAGAACCATTGCGCATGGTGATATGGTTCAGTTCATCCCCTTTTCATCACTGATGTCTTGAGAGGCCAAACATGCTGGTCACCATCAAATACTTTGCCTCGGTACGTGAAGCCATTGGGCAGGCCAGCGAGCAGCGCGTCACGTCCTGCATGACCTTGTCGGCACTGCGCGACGAGCTGCTGGCGTCTGGCCCTGCCTATGCGTGTCTGGGCTGGAACAAAGCCGTGCGAATGGCATTGAACCAGGTGATGTGTGATGGGTCAACTCCGCTTGCATCAGGCTGTGAAGTGGCTTTTTTCCCGCCTGTTACTGGGGGCTGAAGGTGCATGCCATGACTGACCGTGTGTTGATTCAAGCTCAGGACTTTCATCTTTCAGATGAGATCGCTAATCTTCGAAAAAACGACAAACGGGTTGGGGCGGTGTGCAGTTTTATCGGCACGGTTCGTGATCGCAATGACGGGCTGAACGTCAGTAGCATGGAGCTGGAACACTACCCCGGCATGACCGAGAAATCCATTGAAGCGATGATTGACGAAGCCATCAAAAGATTTGATATTTTTGCTGCCCGCGTGGTGCATCGGGTCGGGCTTTTGCAGCCACTCGACCAGGTCGTGATGGTGGCGGTAACGTCCGCACATCGTGGCGAGAGTTTTAAGGCCTGCGAGTTTTTGATGGACTATCTCAAGACCCAGGCACCATTCTGGAAAAAGGAACAAACGCCAGAAGGTGCGCGCTGGGTGGATGCTCGCGTTACTGATGATGCCGCATTGGCCAAGTGGGGCATCAAACTTAAAAACAGTTGAATCAAACTTGCGCCAGAGGCAAGTTTTAAATCTGTGCTGGAGGCAAGTCTTAAAGTTGCGCCGGCGGCATAGATTAAATTTGCGCCGGAGGCACAAAGGCCGCTCTGGCACTGTCTTCCAGGCCCTGCGTCAGTTCCATCAACAGCAGCACAAGTTGCGCCTGCTGTTCAGGTGACAAGGGCGCCATCAGCCGCTCGTAAGCGCGTTCGGCGGGCTTGGCTGCCTGTTTGAGCAGCTTTTCTCCTTCGTGCGACAACACCACCGCCATATTGCGTTTGCTTTTCAAGGCCGCAGCGCGTTGCACCAGCCCACGTTCTTCCAGCCCACGCAGCACGCGCAGCACGGTCACCTTGTCAAAACCCAGGGCCCGCGCCAGGCTGGACTGGTCCAACCCTGGCGCACTGGCCAGCACTGTCAGCACACCGAATTGCGCGGGTGTCAGGCCAACACTGCGGCATTCATCTTCAAACACTGCGGCAGATATCTGATGCGCCCGCCTGAGCAAAAAGCCTGGGCGTGCGTAAAGTCGGGCCAAGTCTTTGCTGGCGTGAGTTGTGGATTCGGGCATGTCAGGATTGTCTCTTAAGTTAAATTTGGTTAGCATAGGAACGATTTTTGAACTGACCCTGACCCGTTCCGCCAAGCACAACCAAGGACCTTCATGCACCCCAAATCGACAGCGTACCAGCGTATTGCCACCGAAGAGGCTTTCGCGCCGCCCGAGTTGCTGGAGATTTATCGCAAAATTATCGCCAAAGGCAATGTAGATCCTGGCTTCAACGGCTTGATGGGTTTTTACATGACCAGCCCCAGCGCGCGCGCCCAGCACATCATGCGTTGCCTGACCGACATGGATGATTTGCGCATTCAGCACATGGATGAATGCGGCATTGACCGCCAGGTGCTGGCCATGACCTCACCGGGCGTGCAGGTGATGGACAAGGAAACGGCGGTTGCCTTTGCCATCACTGCCAACGACTTTTTGGCTGATGCCGTCAAGCGCCACCCCACGCGTTATACCGGCATGATCTCGGTCGCACCGCAAGACCCAGTTGCTGCGGCGAAGGAAATCGAGCGTGGGGTCACCCAACTGGGCATGAATGCCGTAGTCATCAACTCTCACACCCAGGGCGAGTATTTGTCAGACAGCAAGTTCTGGGAGATCTTTGCAGCCGCCGAAGCGCATGGCGTGCCGATCTACCTGCACCCCAACTCGCTGCCACGCAACATGATCGAGCCGTTTCAGGAATGTGGCCTGGATGGCGCCATTTACGGTTTCGGTGTCGAGACGGGTTTGCATGCGCTGCGCATCATCACCGCCGGCGTGTTCGACCGCTTCCCCAAGCTGCAGATCATCATCGGCCACATGGGCGAAGCGTTGCCGTTCTGGGCCTACCGGCTGGACTACATGCACCGCGCCACCGTGGCGTCCAATCGCTATGAAAGCGTCAAGCCATTGCGCCGCAAACCCAGCGACTACCTGCGTGAGAATTTCTACATCACCACCAGCGGCATGGCCTGGGAGCCGGCCATCAAGTTCACACAATCCGTGATGGGCGTAGACCGCGTGCTTTACGCCATGGACTATCCGTACCAATATGCGGTGGATGAGGTGGTGGCGATGGACAACATGCAGATGAGCGAGGAAGACAAGAAAAAATTCTTCCAGTCGAATGCCGAAGCCGTGTTTCAGATCAAAAACTAATGCGAAAAAAGACAAACATGTTTCATTCTTTCAAGTCTGCTGTGGTGCTTTTGTGTCTGGCGGTTCCCATGCTGGCTTCGGCGCAGACCTGGCCCACACAGCCGATCAAGATCATCGTACCGTTCACGCCCGGCACCGGCATGGACACGATTGCCCGCGCGGGATCGCCCAAACTTGGCGAGCGCCTGGGTCAGCCCGTGATCGTGCAAAACATGGCCGGCGCCAGCGGCAACATCGGCGCCGATGCGGTGGCCAAGTCCAACGCTGACGGCTACACCGTGTTGATGGGCGCCAACACCATGCTGATGGCTTCCCAGCTCTACAAGAATGCTCCCTTTAACCCGGTGAAAGATTTTTCGTCTGTCTCGATGGCCGCCTGGGGCACCTTGATGCTGGTGGCCAATCCCAAAACTGGCATCAAGACGCTGCCCGAACTTCTGGCCAACGCCAGGGCCAAACCAGGGGCCATCAACTACGGATCGCCCGGCGTCGGCACACCCCACCACATGGCGATGGAACTGTTCAAGTCGAAGACGGGTTTGTTCATGCTGCACGTGCCCTACCGCGGTACGGCGGGCTATACGCAAGACTTGCTTTCAGGAGAGTTGATGGTCGGGTTTTTGCCCGTCCACATCGCCCAGGGTTTTGTCAATGCCGGCAAGCTCATCGCGCTGGCCGTGGGCAGCCCGAAGCGCCATCCGGTCGC
>JANOWR010000003.1:0-47996 GCA_031417995.1 Polaromonas sp.
CACGCGCAGCTTCATCAGCGCCGCCATGCGGATGGCGTTGCGGCTGTAGTCGCTGAAGGTCAGAAAGGTGCCACCGTAGGGAATGAAACCACCATGCAGCGCAATGCCGTTCATGATGGCGGCCATGCCGAATTCGCGCACGCCGTAGTTGATGTGGCGGCCACCCGTTTTGGAACCGTCGGCGTTCGTGGTTTGCACCACTTCGCCCGCTAAGTCAAAGCGCAGGCTGGGCGTGGACTTGGTGTTGGTCAGGTTCGAGCCCGTCAGGTCGGCCGATCCGCCCAGCAACTCCGGCAGCGCTGCGGTGAAAGCCTCCAGCGCCATTTGCGAGGCCTTGCGCGATGCAACTGTTTCTTTTTTGGCATCGGCTGCAATCACCGTGTCCACGGCGGTTTGCACAAAGTTCTTTGGCAGGTCGCCCTTCATGCGGCGCGTGATTTCTTTGGCCAGATCGGGGAAGGCGGCCTTGTAGGCTGCAAATTTTTCGTTCCAGGATTTCTCGGCTGCCGCGCCTGCCGCCTTCGCGTCCCAGTCGGCGTACACCTCTTTGGGAATCGTGAAAGGAGCGCTCGTCCAGCCCAGCGACTCACGCGTCAGCTTGATTTCTTCTGCCCCCAGCGGCTCGCCATGCGCTTTTGAGGTGTTGGCACGGTTGGGTGAGCCAAAGCCAATGGCCGTCTTGCAGATAACCAGGGTGGGGCGCTCGCCGTTGTTCTTGGCATCGGCAATGGCCTTGGCCACGGCCGCAGCGTCCTGGCCGTCGATGGGGCCAATCACGTTCCAGCCGCAGGCCACAAAGCGCAGGGCCGTGTTGTCAATGAACCAGGGCGCTACCTGGCCGTCGATGGAAATGCCGTTGTCGTCATACAGCGCCACCAACTTGCCCAGGCGCCAGGCACCCGCCAGTGCAATCGCTTCGTGGCTGATGCCTTCCATCAGGCAGCCGTCGCCCATGAAGACATAGGTGTGGTGGCTAATGACGGTATGGCCTTCGCGGTTGAATTCTTTGGCCAGCAGCTTTTCAGCCAGTGCCATGCCGACTGCATTGGTCAGGCCCTGACCGAGGGGGCCGGTGGTGGTTTCAACGCCGGGGGTGTAACCGACTTCAGGGTGACCTGGCGTTTTGCTGTGCAGCTGGCGAAAGTTTTTCAGTTCCTTCATCGGCAGTGCGTAGCCCGTCAGGTGCAGCAGCGCGTAAATCAGCATCGAGCCGTGGCCGTTGGACAGTACAAAACGGTCGCGGTCAAACCAGTTCGGGTTGTGCGGGCTGTGCTTTAAATGGTTGCCCCACAGCGCCACCGCCATGTCGGCCATGCCCATGGGCGCGCCGGGGTGGCCAGAATTGGCAGCCTGAACGGCATCCATGGCGAGTGCGCGAATGGCGATGGCCATGAGGGCAGAAGTGTTGTCGGCCAGTGCAGTCATGTGGGGGCGGTCCAAGGTGGAATGTTAGGGATAACCCATGATTTTACGGGATGGGGTTGTGACGCTGTGTTAACTTGCAAATGCTATTTATTCAGTAGCTGCTTGCACCCGAATTGATTGGGCTACAGGCCAATTTGGCACCTGAAAACAGCCATAATCAAGCCCATATGACCATCCCAGCCCTGATTTTGGCCGCCGGACGCGGTGAGCGCATGCGGCCACTGACCGACACCTGCCCCAAGCCGCTTTTGCAGGTACGCGACAAGGCTTTGATTGACTGGCATGTTCAGGCTTTGGCTTTAGGTGGGTTTACTGACCTGGTCATCAACACGGCCTGGCTGGGCGAGCAATTTGAGCCTCATTTTTCGACTCATTTTGAACATCAAACAAGCCTGCAGCCCAATCAATTCGGGCGCAAGCAGCTATCAATTTCATACTCACACGAGGGTGTTGACTTTGGCGCTGCGCTGGAGACCGCTGGTGGAATTGCGCGGGCGTTGCCAAAGTTGGGTGATGTTTTCTGGGTGCTGGCGGGCGATGTGTTCACGCCTGGTTTTGAATTTACCCAAGCTGCGGTTGAGCGCTTCATAGCCAGTGGCAAGCTGGCACACCTGTGGCTGGTGCCCAACCCGGCACACAATTTGAAGGGCGATTTTGGGTTGGGTGCGGACGGTCTCGCATTAAATTTACCTGGCGATTCACTTGAGACCCGCCACACCTTCAGCACCATCGCGCTGTACCGCAAAGCGTTTTTTGACACGCTGCCGTTTGGCAATCCGCAGGGCATCAAAGCCCCGCTGGCCCCCATGCTGCGCGCCGCGATGGACAATCGGCAGGTCAGCGCCGAGCTGTGCACGGGCGAATGGACGGATGTGGGAACGCCCCAGCGGCTGGCAGACTTGAACCAAAGTTAAACCGAAGCTAAAACATTTGAAAAGATGACCATGACTGTCTACCAAAAACGCCGCGCGGTGGTTGCCAAAGCCCTCAAGGCAGCAGGTGGCGGCATCGCCATATTGCCCACAGCGCCTGAACACCCGCGCAACCGCGACAGTGACTTCCCGTATCGGCACGACAGCTACTTTTATTACCTGACGGGCTTTAGCGAGCCCGACAGCTGGCTGGCAATCGACAGTACGGGCAAAACCACGCTTTTTTGTCGCCCCAAAGACCTGGAGCGCGAGATTTGGGACGGCATCCGTTTGGGGCCGAAAGCTGCCGTCACCGGTTTAAATGTTGACCAGGCTTTCAGCGTGGATGAACTGGACGCAAAAATGCCCTTGCTGCTGAGCAATCAGCAGGCCGTGTGGTTTCCATTTGCCACCCACAAGGGACTAGAGACGCAGGTCGATGGCTGGCTGGGCAAGGTGCGGGCGCGCATCCGGTTTGGGGCTGAATGCCCGCAAAGCCAGCACGACCTGTGCAAGCTGCTAGACGAGATGCGGCTGATCAAGGACGCGCATGAAATCGTCATCTTGCGCAGAGCTGGTGCTATCTCTGCTGGCGCGCACGTGCGGGCCATGCAAACCAGTGCCGCCATGCTGCGCAAGCCTGCCAAGAATGCGAAGGGTGCGGGCTACGTGGTGCCGCGTGAATACCACCTCGAGGCAGAGCTGTTGCACGAATTCCGCCGTCATGGCTCACAGTTTCCGGCCTACACCAGCATCGTTGCCGCAGGTAGCAACGCCTGCATCCTGCATTACCGCGCTGACACGGCCGAGCTGAAAGCTGGTGACTTGTGTTTGATAGACGCCGGCTGTGAGCTGGACGGCTATGCCAGCGACATCACCCGCACCTTCCCGGCCAATGGCAAATTCACCCCCGCCCAGCGCACGCTGTACGACATTGTGCTGGCCGCGCAAGAAGCAGCGATAAAAGTCACCCGGCCCGGCAAGCGCTTTACCGACCCGCACGACGCGGCCACCCGCGTACTGGTGCAGGGGATGCTCGATGTGGGCCTGTTGGACAAAAAGAAACATGGCACCACAGACGACGTGTTGCAAAGCGGCGCCTACCGCCAGTTCTACATGCACCGCACGGGCCACTGGATGGGCATGGACGTGCACGACTGCGGCGACTACACCGAGCCTGGCAGCAAGGCGCGAGAAGAGCGCGACCCGCTGGGCGAGATGGTCATGAAAAAGCCGCCGCGCATCTTGCGACCAGGCATGGTGCTGACCATCGAGCCCGGCCTCTACGTGCGCCCTGCCAAAGGCGTGCCCAAAGAGTTCTGGAACATCGGCATTCGCATTGAAGACGATGCGCTTGTCACAGCCAAGGGTTGCGAGTTGCTGACGCGTGGCGTGCCTGTGAAGGCCGATGAAATTGAGGCTTTGATGCGGGTCTAGCATGCCCCCGCGGGTCATTAAAATTGATGCACACACGCGGCGTTGTCCTACGTTGTGGCGTCAACTTTGGATGAGGATAGGCGTTTAATAAAGACACCTAACCATAACCCCAGGAGACACACCATGACACTTTCTTCAAACACCCGCCACCTTGTTGCACTCGCCATCGCTTCGCTGCTGCTGGCAAGCCCTGCCTTTGCAAAAGACAAGGGCGACGACCATGAAAAAGGCGGCAACAAGCATAGCCAAAAATCTGAAAAGCATGCAGACAAAGAAGAGAGAAAAGCTGAAAAGAAAGCGGAAAAGCGGGAGCGCGAAGACATCAAACAGGGCGCTTACTTCAATGACCAACAGCGCACTTTTGCCCGCGAGTACTACACCATGACTTACCGCGACGGCAAACGCTGCCCTCCAGGCCTGGCCAAAAAGAACAATGGCTGCATGCCACCGGGCCAAGTCCGTAACTGGGCCGTGGGCCAGCCGGTGCCCCGCAATGTGACTGTTTACTCGGTGGCCCCACCGGTCATCCGCATGTTGCCACCTGCACCTTACGGCTACCGCTACGCACGCCTTGGCAGCGACATCGTGCTGGTCCAGCAGCAGAACAACATCATCGTGGACATCATCCAGGGCCTTCTGGGCGGCTAACGCGAGTCCATACGCAGATGGCAGTGCGGCGCGGCTGCACTGCCATGCTTGCCGAACCATGCGGTGTTAGTACTTCGTTTTGGTCTCAATCTGCCAAATACCTCTGGGGCGTCGGCATTTACATTGAAGGCGATGTGCGGGTCACTGCCCTAGGCCGTGCGTTGTGACGCTTGGCGGACCCGTCAAGGTCGATAAGATCAGGGCCCTGATGCGGGGATGGGGTCAGTAATGCCAAATTTTGTCAGCTCGCCAGCCGGAGGCTGCCCCTCAAATTCAACAGGCTTGGGCACTGGAAACAAAACAGCCACTTTGCCTTTACGGTTTAGCGCTTGTCCTTAGTCACAAATCAGGTCGCTGCTTAAGCGCCTTGCACCTGTATCCGCAGCGCTGTCACCACCATCGCGCGACGCCACCGCGCAGCGCTGGTCACGATCCCGCTGTGCGTTGGCTGTGATGAGCGATGCGTTTATGGCGCTGGCCAGCGCACCTTCGGGGAAGCTGGCGGCACCGGAGCCAGAACCAGAACCTAACCGCAGAATATCTGCCGTGGTGCTGGCCGTGGTGCTGATGAGGTTGTAGTTGCCAGCATCTGTACCGCCCAGGCTGATGCCGGAAATGCTCACCAATTTGGCTGTTCCAACTGCAGGCGTATCAAACGCGCCATTGGCCGTCGCAACCGTCAGCACATCAGCTCCAAATTTCCCGGTAAAAGCAGCATTACCCGTTGCAAGCGTTGCCACTGTCGTACCGTCCTGTATCTTGTTGGCTGCGGTGATGCCGCTTACGTTCGCAATGTTGGCGCGTGAAATCGTTGCGGCTGCCGTCTGGCCCGCAGCCAGACTGTAGTTGCTGGCCAGCCCGCCATTGGTGCCATCGACCAGTGTGGTGCTGTTGACGGTGACCAGGTTGGCAGTGGCTACGTCTTTGGTGTTGAAGGTGGCCGCGCCTGTGGCGGTAACTGTCTCGGTCCCTACGAATCCTGCTGGAGCTATGGCAAGGGTTGCAGCGGCTGTGGTGTTGCCGTTGTAGGTTTTGCTGGCAGCACTGGCAGTGGCCGTCAGGGCCTTGGCGGTGATGTTTGCAGCCACTGTCTGGCCAGCGGCCAAACTGTAGTTGCTGGCCAGGCCGCCATTGGTGCCGTCAGCCAATGTGGTGCTGTTGACCGTGACCAGGTTGGCTGTTGCCACGTTTTTGGTGTTGAAGGTGGCAGCGCCTGTGGCAGTGACTGTCTCTAGTCCCACCAGCCCGGCGGTGACGCTCAGCGTTGCAGCGGCTGTGTCGTTGCCGTTGTAGACCTTGTTGGGCGCGCTGGTTGTAGCCGTCAGGGCTTTGGCGGTGATGGTGTAGTTGGCACCTGTGTAAGTAATACCGTAGCCCATCTGGGTCGCCAACGTGCCGATAGTGACAGCATCGCCACCCAGCACATTCTTGCCACCAGTCCGGCTCAAAGCGCCCGTTAGGGCCGTGCCAGCCGTGTCACCATCTATCAGGCCAGTTGTGCCAAAAGTCAGTGTCGGAGCTAGTCCGTCGTACACCTTGGTGCCAGCATTCACAGTCACTGCCAGCGTAGGTGCGATGCGGTAAACGAAGGTGCTGGCTGTGCCAGCGGGTACAAAGGTCGCATCTTCGTTGTAGCGTTTGGCGTAGCCTGTCACCCCTTCAGTAGTGAAGTCGGGGTTTCCGCTGTAGGCCAAGTAGCGACCGGATGAAGCCACGATGCCGCCCGCGCCGACGTTGTTGATCAACTGGCCTCCAGTGCTGACCCCGGCTGCATTGCCACTACCGGCCTTCAGAACAACGGCATCGCCCGTTGCACCAGAGGTCACGGCATTGTTAAGCGTCAGGTTGGAAGCTGCGCCTGTGGTTTCGATACGTGCCGTGCCTGTTGTGGCGACGCCTACTACGCCAACCGTGCCAACAAACAGCTCACCGCTTTGTCGGTAATTGATGCTGCCGGTATTGGCTGCCAGTGTGGTGATGGCGTTGCCTGCATCGTTCAGTGTGTATGCGCCGCCCGTGCCGGTGAGTGCCAGGCCCGTTGCTGCGATGGCGCCTGATTGCGTTACGGCACCAGTTGCCGACAGGGTGGCATTGCTGGTGGTAGCGATGGCCGCCACGTCAAAACCGGTGGCATCAGAATATTGAATCACGCCTGCGGCGTTGCTTGTGTCGGCAAGGTTGCGAGTTTTCAGGTTGACGACTGCGGCGTCGTTTGCGTTGTTGGTCAGCGTGATGGCAGCACCCGCATCGACAAGCGTTTTGACGTTGAGCGTGCCTGCGGTGATATTGCCTGTGCCCACCGTTTGGGTCACAGCTCCCGTGGCTGTCAAGTCGAGTGTGCCGCTGCCAAGGGTGGAACCACCAGCACCCATGTTGATGGCACCGGTGCGCACAAATGCATTGGCGTTGCCAGTCGTATTGATGCTCAGGTTGGATGCAGCAATGTCGATGCCGTTGACATTGCTCGTACCTATCTGGCCGTTGGCATTAAGCGTGACGTTTTGCGCGGTGATGGTCTGCACGCCAGCATCCGTTATTGATCCCGCGTTCAACGTCAGGGTTTTGCCCGTCAGGTTGACCGCGCCGCCGATTGTGAGGACGCCCGTGCTGGCGGTGTCGCCAATAACGATCGGGCCGGTAGCGCCTGTAGAAATGGCTGTGAATTCAGCCGCAGAAAGATCAAACGCCGCAGCGCCCGCCAGCGACATGGCCTGGCCTGCTGCTTTGGGTTTGAGTGTGAGGGTACCCGATGTCGTGAGCGCGTCGCCTCCTGCGTTTGCAACAATGGCCACTGTGTTGGCAATTACCGTGATGGGGCCCGTACCCGCAGAAATGTCGATGTTCGCGTTCTGGGTGTATGCGCCCGTGCCCGCATCAATCGATACGGCATTGTTGGTGGCCGTGATGTTGCCATTCACAATGACGTTGTTGTTGCCGTTGGTCAGCGTGAAGCCGCCGGGCGCAGTGATGGCATTGAGCTGCGCAATGTTGTTGGTTTGCGTGCCCAGGTTCAGCGCGCTGGTGCTACCCGTCAGGGTGGCATTCAGAGTTGCCGCATTGACTGCACCCGTTTGCGTGATGGAGCCGCCGGCCAACAAGGTGACAGCACCCGCCGTACCGGACGCGCCGTTGTTGATGCCCGATATGGCAAACCCGTTGACGTCGGTGTATTGAACAGCAACATTCGCATTGACCGTACCGGGTGCCGCAACCGTGCCGGTGCGGGCCTGCAGGTTGACAGTGGCAACATCGTTGCCTGTGTTTGTCAGCGTTATGGCCGTGGTGTTGGCCGTAGTCGCGGTGAGTGTTGCCGCCTTGATGGCCCCTGTTTGGGTCAGGGCACCGCCTGCAAGCAATGTCACGTCGCCAGCCGAACCACCTGTCCCGCTGTTGATGCTTGACACTGCAACCGCATTTGAATCGGTATAGCTGATCGCAGCGTTGGCGTTGTTGGTGCCAGGTGCTGCCGTGGTGCCATCTTTGACTTGCAGATTGACGGTGATCGCATCGTTTGCGGTGTTGCTCAGGGTAATCGCCGCGCCACCTGCGCTGGCTGTTGTTGCGCTCAAATTGCGCGTCATAATCGCACCCGACTGGGTAATGGCACCACCTGCAAGCAAGGTCACATCACCGCGCACCGTGCCGCCGGCACCGTTGCTGGCATTGGCACCTGCCAGTGCCAGCGTGCCTGTGGTGGTGATGCTGACCGCACCACCATTGCCATTGGCGTTACCTGCCGTGCTGAGCGCGCCGATGGTGGCGTTGCTGCCCGTCAGTGTGATGGGGCCGACCGCACCGCCGATACCAATGCCCGTGGCCGCGCCCGTCTGGGCGTTGATGGTGCTCGTGCCCAGTGTGCCTGCCCCCGTGATGGACACCGCGCCTGCGTTGCCGCCCGCCTGATTGATGCCGTTGGCTGCGCTGCCGCTGGCGGTGATGGCCCCGGTGATGGAGCGGTTTGCGCCTGTGAGGGTCACGCTGCCTGCGTTGGAGCCTGCACGTGTGCCTGCTGCCAGTACGACTCCGCTGGTGTTCAATGCGCCGGTCACCGTGACATCGGCCTGTGAGGCCAGCGTGACATTGCCGCCGTTACCGCCCGCGCCGCCTGCCGTCGATAGCGCTAATGTGCTCAGGTTTGCGCCTGCTGCATTGTTGGTCACCGAGATAAAGCCTGCTGTGCCGCCTGCACCGTTGCCCAAGGCTGCGCCTGTGCTGGCCGTCAGCGCGCCCAGGCTGATCGCGCCTGCTGTGCTGTTCAAGGCGGTGATGCTGCCTGCGTTGCCGCCTGCGCCGTTGGCAGCTGAGCCTGCGCCGCCGCTGGCAATGATGGCTCCTGTGCCTGTCATGCCTGCCGTCGATGTCAAGCTGATGGCTGCGCCATTGCCGCCTTTTTGGTCTGTGCCTATGCCTGCCGAGCCGCTGGCCGTGAGGGTGCTGGCTCCCAGGGTCAAACCCGCACCTGTGATGCTGACCGTGCCTGCGTTACGCCCGACATTGCCCGTCAAGGTCGTGCCGCCTGAGGTGGTGATGGCTGCGCCGCCCGTGGCCACTGTGCCAAGTGCGCTCAAAGTCACTGCGCCGCCGTGGCCGAAGGTGCCGCCTGTGGTGGTCAGCGCTGCCGTCGTCAGGTTGCCCGCCGCTGCTGTATTTGTGACGCTGATGCTGCCCGCTGTGACGGTGCCCGTGCCGATGGCCGCGCCTGTGCTGGCGGCCAATGCGCCTGTGGTGATATTGCCCGTGCCGCTGTTGCTGACCGTGATGGTGCCAGCGTTGCCGCCGTTGGCATTGGTACCCACCGCGCCGCCGCCGCTGGCTGTCATGGCGACTGCGCTGATACCGCCCACAGCGGTGATGCCCACAACCGCGCCGTTGCCGCCTGACTGGTCACCCGTCAGCACGCCTGCGCTGCCGCTGGCCGTCACGATACCCAGTGCCGTAATTGCGCCACTTGCATTGACAGTGACAGCGCCTGCATTGCGCCCTGACGTTCCTGCCAGTGCTGTGCCACCGCCCGTGGCTATCGTGCCTGCGCTTAGCGTGCCAGTAGTCGTGATGGTGACCGCCCCGCCGTTACCGTTGGCCAGACCGGCAGTGTTCATGTTGCCCAATGTCGTGGCAACGCCTGTCGCGCTGTTTGTCACTGTGATGCTGCCCGCCGCGCCCGCCGCTGCCGTGCCTGTCGATGCGCCAGTCTGCGTTGTCAATGCGCCTGTGCTGATCGAACCGCTGGTGGCATTGGTGATGCTGATGACGCCAGCGCTGCCGCCAGCATTGTTGCCCGCGGCACCGGCTGTGCCATTGGCTGTTATACCTGCCGTGGTGGCAAAGCCCGTCTGGGCGCTCATGCTCACGTTGCCCGCGTTGCGCCCGATGCTGGTGGTGGTGCCCCCGTTGGCCGTCACTGCGGCGGCCAGGCTCACGTTGCCAGTGTCTGCCGTGATACTGATGTTGCCGGCATTGCCGTTAGCGCCGCCGGTGGAGGTAATGGTGCTAAGAGCGCCGGTTCCAGAAATGGATGCGCCGCGAAGCGTGATGCCCCCCGCCTGCGATAGCAGCGCCACGTTATTCAACTGCACATTGCCAGCGCCATTTCCATCCGCGTCGGCTCTGAAGTTGATGCTGCCTGCGCCTGTGACGCTGACATTGGCACCGACCACGATGTTGTTTTTCGCCTCAAGCCGAATGCTGTTGCCAGCGCCCATGGCAAGAGCACTGCTGACTGTAATATCGTTGCTGGCTTGCAGGAACAGTTCGCTGTAGCCCACCACATCGGCTATGCGCACCGCATAGGTACCAGGTGATGGGGGGTCGGCAAAAGCCAAATCGGGCGTGCCCGGCGCATTGTTGGGCGGTATTCCTGTCGGCGTTGTGGTGACAAGCTGGATGTTTTCAGGGTCAAACATCACCTTGCCGCCCATGCCCTGGGGCGCACCCACATCGACACGGCCTTGCACATCCAGATCACGCTTGCCTGACACCTCGACAAAACCGCCATTGCCGCCTTGCGCACCGCCGCGCGCGCTGATGCTGCCTGCAAACCGTGTGTCGCCATCGGCCCAGACCACTACTTTGCCGCCGTTACCGTTAACCGTAGCGTCAGCATTGACATTCGTACCCGCAGCGACATACACACGCGATGCGTTTTGCACATTGGCATTGCTGCCCTGATAGTCGCCACCCACCAGCACCGTGCCGCCACCGCTTTGGCCCGAAGCATCAATGCTGGCACCCGGTGCCAGCAGTACCTTGTCACCCAGCACCTGTACCGTGCCGCCCGCTTGACCATCAGCAGTGCCCGTTGCGGACAAGGTGCCTGCAACCCTGACCACACCCGTCTGCCCACCACTGAGCACAATCATGCCGTTGCGCTCAACGGCTGAGTCAGCGCGAATCACGCCCGTCTGATTGATAACAGTGGCCAGCGCATCGCCCACCGCACTGGCCAGCACGGCCACCTGACCGCCGCTGGCAGTGATGCTGCCGCTGTTGGTGATGGCAGCGTTGGCTGCGGCGGCATCTACTGAAAAGCGAACCAGGCCCACACCCGAGGTGTCCAGCGTGACCCGTGAGCCCGCCAGCAGCCCCACCGAGCCCGCATCCGCCGTGATGGCACCAGTGTTGCCTGCCTTGGGCGCCGCCAGCAGCACATAGCCGCCGCGTGCTGCCGTGATGGTGCCGTGGTTATCTACCGGGCCACCACCGATGCCACTGAAGGTGTAGCGACCCGCCAGGAAGTCGTCGTTGCTGATCGCGAGGCTGGAGGCAACCAGACCGCCCACGCTCACCTGCGCGCCCGGCGCAAACATCACGCCTGCTGGGTTAATCAAAAACACTTGTCCGTTGGCGCTGAGCGAGCCGTAAATCGACGATGCCTCGTTACCGACAATGCGATTTAGCGCGACCGAAGTTGTTGCGGGCTGCACAAACTGCACCGCTTGGCCCACGCCGATATTGAAGGTTTGCCAGTTCAGCACCGCTTTGTCGGTGGCCTGGTTGATGCGCATATTGTTGGCCGTCGGCGTGCTGACGCTGGCTTGCCCCGCAACCACATTCAAACCCGTCGGCAAGTCCGCCACAGCCCAGGGCGACACCACCGCCAGCAGCGCGACCAGCAGGTGCGACAGGCTGCGTTCGCTCCGGATGCGGTAAGTCGCCTTCAACTTGCGTGATAGCTGAACCACGACAGTACGCACGGACCATGCGCGGTACGACCGCTTGGTGCTGGCAAGGCTTGGTTTTGAGACAGTCATGCTGGTCATGTGGGTTGATGCTTGCGGTTAAAACCAGGTTTGCGCAGACAGCCACGCGCGCGGCGAGCGATCGACATCACCCGTAGAGGGCAGCGCAGAAGTCGTGCGCCAGGCCAAATGGGTTTTGATCAAAAAATTCCCGGCGCGGCCCAGCATGGCGCCCACGCCGACTGCGCCTAACGTGGTGGCATTCGCAGCACCGGGCACGGCAGGGCCGTTCTGGTTAAAGCGCACGTGCCCATAGTCATAAAAAGTCAGCAAGCTGAGCGGCTCCGCCAGCACCGATACAGAGGCGGGAAATTGGTAGCGGTATTCAAGGCTGAACATGGCACCCGAATCACCAACGCCTTCACCAACCGGATAGGCCCGAACACCGTTGGGACCGCCCAATGCCATTTTTTCGGCAGAGCCCAGATTTTTGGAAGCGAGCTGCGTTTGCGCTGTGAAATGCAAGCTGGAGGCGACACCAAAATACTGCGTGCGCTGGTAGTCTGCGTTGAACTTCCTGAACGAGCCCGCCGTTTGCAGACCACCCAAGCCCGCGTCCACCGCCAAATCAGCAGCGTCCAGTTGCAGACGGCCGAAAGTGCTACCCAGCGAGTAACTGTTAAAAGCGGTTGCACCCACAAGCTTGTCAACGAAATTGCCTGCGAGCCCCATGCGGATCGACACAATCTCGCGCTCGCTTTTCAGGACCGGGGTGGCGGTCTGGTCAAGCAGCCGTTTTTGCTCAGCACTAACCTGGCCATAGACATTGGCATCACGCCCCCGCACCAGGGGATGAGACAGATTGAGACCAAAAATATCGGCCTTACCCGTTGCGCCCAAGGCGGCAAACTGCTTGCCCAGCGCGTAATTCAAACGTGCGGCACTAACGCCCAGGCGCGTGCCCAGGCCGCCAACTGGCGATGTGTACCCCATGCGATACAAATGGGATCCCGGTTGGTCGCTGATTTGCCCACCCACGGCCAAAACATCACCACGACCCGACAGGTTGTTCAGGTTGATGTTGGCAACAGCCCGCGCAGCGCCTGCGGCTGTTGCGCCAAAGTTGTCCAGGCTCACCGAGCCATCGACGTACCTGCTTTTGGCATTGACGGCAACACGAACGTTGGCATCACCCAGCGCAGCGCCCGGCTCCACAATGGCAGTGGCGTTGTAACCCGCCAGATCACGTAGCAGCAAGACGGGTTTGTCGAGCGCGTACTCGGTGATGGCATCGCCATTTTCTAAATGACTGGCCAGCAGCTCTTCGACAAAGGTTTTAGAAGCCCCCCGGCCATCGCCCTCAAGTTCAACTGAAACGCGTCCGATTTTTGCCTCAATCACCCGAATGGTGATGGTGCCGCCAGCCGTGGCGAAGGCCTGTTCGGGCAGGTAGGCTTCGGTCAGAAGATAGCCCTGAGAGCGGTAATAGGCGGCCACCTTGCTGGCAGCAGCGGTGAGCCCAGCGACGTTGGTGGGCCGATCAATAAGGTCGGCCAGCAGCAGCGTTAAAACCTCGCTGGCAAACACGCTGTTGCCTGTAAATCGGAAGGCGCTGGGCGTTATGCGAACAGTAGCATCGCCAGGCACCACCGGTTTGGCATCGGGCAACACAAGCCGTGGCCTGTCGGGCGGCAGCGGTACCGGCGCTGGCGACTGTTGCTCCAGCAGGGTGCCCGCATTTGGCCTGGTTTGAGCGAACGAAGACGCGGCGCCCGTGGTGCCAATGCCCAGCGCAACAAGTCTCAAAAACAATAAAGAGGTAAAACGGAACAAGCTTTTTTCCAGATAAAGAACAAACCACTGAAGACCAACAACGGATGCGAAAACGGTTTTTCTAGTTTTTAAATCATCTGCAATTCACAGTCCAAGGCATAAATCACGAAAAGATCGTTGTTAAGCGCCGTGAGTACGGTTTTCAGCTTGTTAACCGACTTTTTCACACTTATGTCACGATTTCATGGGCGTTAATCGCCCACTTACATAACGATTGGGCGTGGCAATTGGCCTACACACGGGCACTCGAACCTGATAGGCCGACTGATAATACCTCCGAATGCTATGCTATTTATAGCTGTTTGCGCCCGAATCTATTGGGCCAGGGCCATTTTTATGCCCTAAAAAGAGCAAAAAACCACAGCAAAACCCCATGAAATGGCCATGGTTGGCTTTGGCGCTGTTCAAACAGCGTTTGTGTCAGGCCTGGCGCCCCGGCTCAGCCTGGTGCGATACAGGCCTGGCCGCCAGATAAATACCCGGCAATATCACCGCCGCACCCAGCGCGTGATACCACTCAACAGGCTCGCCCAGTACCAGCGCAGCAACGGCGGCCGCATACAAGGGCGACAGGTACAGCGTGAGCCCGGCACGCGCTGCGCCCAGCGTTTTTTGCAAGGTGGCGTAAGCCAGGTAAGCGCCCGCTCCCGGCATCAGGGCGGCAGCCAAAGCCAGGGCAACCGTCTTCCAGCCCCAGTGTGTTTGGGTCATTGGCAGACCCGAATACGCCTCCAGGGTGGCCAGCGGCACCAGCAACAAAACACCGCCGCAAACAATCAACACCAGCCGCGCAATGGGACTTAAATCTGAAGGCCACCGCTTGAGCAAAATCGAATAGGCCGTCCAGCTCACCGTGGCGCCCAAAATCCAGGCGTCACCCGCCACCAGCTGCACCTGCGCTAACGCAGTCCATTGGCCTTTGATGACGACATGCACCAGGCCCACAAACGCCAGCACAATGCCCACCCATTGCACGGCCCCCAGCCGCTCCCGCAGCCAGATGCTGGAAATCAGGGCAATAAAAACGGGCGACAGCGCATAAATCAGCGCAATGTTGGTGGCACTGGTTGTGCGCGCGCCGAGGTACACCCAGGCACCACAAATCCACATGCCCAAGGCACCGAGCACAAGGTAGTGCCAGCCTTTGTCAAGCAGCATGGCGCGCTTGGCCAGCAGCTCTGGCCAGGCAAAAGCCGCCAATATCAACCCGGCCACACTCCAGCGGAGCAGTGCCAGCATGTGCGGTGCAATGATGCCGGGTGCAATGCGCCCCACCAGGTAATTGACAGACCAGAGCGCAGGCGTGATGAAGAGCAGTGCCACAGCCCAACGGCGGTCGCTAAACAAGGGCATGACAAGAAACCTGTGACGTGAGAAGGTCAAATTGTAGGCGGGGCAAAACCTTTGAAAAACAAACGCAAAGCCCTGTTTTGCGTAGATTCACTTACTGGGCGCGCATTGCCAAACGACCTACAATCGCACACCTTACAAAAACTGACGGCAACATGCCGTTGCCGCTGGAGACCCACTGGATGCCCAACACAACACCGAACACTGCTGACAAACGAGCTCAACTGCGCCTGGCGGCCCTTGAATACCACGAGTTCCCCACCCCTGGCAAGCTGGCCATTGTGGCGACCAAGCAGTTGACCAACCAGCGTGATCTGGCACTTGCCTATTCGCCCGGCGTGGCTGCACCCTGTGAAGAGATCGTCAAAGATCCGAACAACGCTTTCAAATACACCGCACGCGGCAACCTGGTGGCAGTGATTACCAACGGCACGGCGGTGCTGGGCCTGGGCGACATTGGCCCGCTGGCTGCCAAGCCTGTGATGGAAGGCAAGGCGGTTCTGTTTAAAAAGTTTGCTGGCGTGGATGTGTTTGACATTGAGATTGACGAGAAAGACCCGGCCAAACTTGTTGAGATCATTGCGTCTCTTGAACCAACTTTTGGAGCCATCAATCTGGAAGACATCAAGGCACCGGACTGCTTTTATGTGGAGCGTGAGCTGCGCAAGCGCATGAAGATTCCGGTGTTTCATGACGACCAGCACGGCACGGCGATTACCGTGGGCGCGGCGATTTTGAATGCCCTCAAAGTCGTGGGCAAAGCGCCTGGCCAGGTCAAGCTGGTCACGTCTGGCGCGGGTGCTGCGGCGCTGGCCTGCCTGAACCTGCTGCTCAAACTGGGCATTGCGCGCGAAAACGTCTACGTGACCGACCTGGCGGGGGTGGTGTATGAAGGCCGTACCGAGCTGATGGATGAGGACAAAATTGGCTTTGCCCAAAAAACGGATGCCCGCACCCTGAGCGATGTCATAGCAGGCGCTGATGTCTTTTTGGGCCTGTCGGCGGGTGGCGTGCTCAAGCAGGACATGGTCAAAAAAATGGCGGCCAAGCCGATTATTTTTGCCCTTGCCAACCCAAATCCCGAGATCAACCCCGACGACGTGAAGGCCGTGCGCGACGACGCCATCATCGCCACGGGCCGCACCGACTACCCGAACCAGGTCAACAACGTCCTGTGTTTTCCGTACATCTTCAGGGGGGCACTGGACGCAGGTGCATCGACCATCACGATAGAGATGGAAATCGCGGCAGTACACGCGATTGCCGAGCTGGCGCAAGCCGAGCAAAGCGAGGTGGTGGCCGCTGCCTACGCGGGCGAAAAGCTGGCCTTTGGCCCTGAGTATTTGATCCCCAAGCCATTTGACCCGCGCCTGATGATGAAGATTGCGCCGGCTGTGGCCAAAGCCGCAGCAGACAGCGGCGTGGCCTTGCGGCCGATTGCTGACCTGGACGCCTACCGCGACCGGCTGCAAAGCTTTGTGTATGCCTCGGGTACCACCATGAAACCGATTTTTGATGCCGCCAAGCGCGCCAGCAAAAAGCGTATTGCTTATGCCGAGGGTGAAGAAGAGCGCGTACTGCGCGCCTGCCAGATCGTGGTGGATGAAGGCCTGGCTCGGCCCACCCTGATTGGCCGCCCGAGTGTGATTGCCAAGCGCATCGATATGTTCGGCCTGCGGCTGAAAGAGGAACTCGATTACGACGTGGTCAATGTCGAGCAAGACGTGCGCTACCGCGACTTTTGGCAGACCTACCACCGCATGACCGAGCGGCAGGGCACCACCGTGCAGACCGCCAAGATTGAAATGCGCCGCCGCCTGACGCTGATTGGCGCCATGATGCTGCACAAGGGCGAGGTCGACGGCATGATCTGCGGCACCTGGGGCACCACCCACACCCACCTGCAATACATCGACCAGGTGATTGGCAAGCACCCTGGCGGTGCAGACAGCACCCACCAGGACGTGCCGGTTTACGCCTGCATGAACGGTCTGCTCCTGCCGGATCGCCAGATATTTTTGGTGGACACCCACGTCAACTACGACCCCACGCCCGAGGAGTTGTGCGAAATCACAGCCATGGCGGCCGAAGAAATGATGCGTTTTGGCCTCAAACCCAAAGCCGCGCTGTTATCACATTCCAACTTTGGCAGCAGCAATGAGCCCAGCGCCCTGAAAATGCGCAAAACCCTGGCCTTGCTGCGTGAACAGGCCCCGTGGCTTGAGGTCGATGGCGAAATGCACGGAGATTTGGCACTTGACGGCAAACAGCGGCAAGCCCTCATGCCGCACAGCGCATTGGCGGGTGATGCCAATTTGCTGGTGTTCCCGAACATTGACTCGGCCAATATTTCCTACAACCTGCTGAAAACTGCCGCAGGCGGCAACATCGCGATTGGGCCAGTCTTGCTGGGCGCAGCTCAACCGGTGCACATTCTTACCGCCAGCGCCACTGTGCGAAGAATTGTAAATATGACAGCCTTGACCGTAGCTGATGCAAATGCGGCCCGATAAAGCCAGGACACGTAGCTAGCACTAACTTTTTAAACCAGGAAGCGTGAAAAAAGCATCCAACAGATGCTTAAATTTTCAGCACCCTATTGCGTTTTCAAACGACTTGCGGCAAACTATACAACTTGAAATTTAAGGGTTAACCCGAAATCGGGTTTCTCCTTTATTCGAGACAAAGGTTTTTCATGTTCTGCTTTTCGGGTGGATGGTCGGTCAGGCGATGGGTCAGTTCGGCATGGCTTGCTGGTTTACTGATACTTGGCTTGACCAGCGCAAGCACAAATCTGGTGCACGCCAAAGGCCCAGCGTCTTCGGTGTCGCAGAGCAACATTGCGCTGGCTCAGCTACCGACTCAAGCGCAGGACATGATGAAGTTGATTGTTGCGGGTGGCCCGTTCAAGTATGACAAAGACGGCGTGGTGTTTGGCAACCGGGAGCGCATTCTCCCCGCCAAAAGCCGCGGTTTTTACCGTGAATACACAGTGAAAACGCCCGGCGAGCGTACTCGGGGTGCGCGCCGTATCGTGTGTGGTGGGCTACAACCCAGCGCGCCTGATGCGTGTTATTACACCGATGACCATTACGCGAGCTTTCGCAAGATTGCCCAGTAGGCTCCTTTAAACGAGACAGGTTGTTATTTTGAGTTTTGATCATTTGATAGAAAGACACACGGAGATGGATACACCACTTCGTAAGGACACTGAAACGCCTCTCAAGGGTGTTCGGCCAAACATCGTGCAATCGATTCGCGCTTTTCGCGTGCAAGAGTTGCAGGACGCGGCCACACACCTGAACCAGCATTTCCTGTACGCCAACCTGGGCAACGCCCAGAGCAAGCAGGACATTCTGGACATGATTGCGGCGCAGTACACCTTTCCCGCCCATTTCGGCAAAAACTTTGACGCGCTTTACGACTGCATGACGGACCTGGTTCACAAATCAGGCCCGCAACCCGGTTTCATCGTGGTGCTGGAGCAAATTCCGGCACATGCCAAGTTTGACAAGGAGGCACGCGAACAGCTGCTCGACATCTTCAGGGATGCCGCTGACTACTGGGCGGATCGAAAGATTCCGTTCCGGTGCTTCTATTCTTTTCTGTAGCCCGCTCCCCAGACAATAGCCAAGGGGATCGGGCGAATGAGGCTCAGGTGGTAGCAGCAGAGGGCGAAGAAGCCATGCCTACCGACAAACTGCTGGACGTATCACCGTTGGCGCTGCGCATGAGCAGCCCCTTCAACTCAGGGTACTGGTTAGCTGCCGCTTAAACCAGATTGACCAACAAAAAGCCCTCAAATGTGATGTTTGAGGGCTTTTTTATGGGTCAAATCGGGCTTCAGCCCAATAAATACGTGGGCGAGCAGCTCCTGAATCGATAGCGTGTCAAGCAACCTGAGCTAGTGCAATGTACTCCGCCACAGGCACTTCTTCAGCCCGCCGCTGCAAGTTGAACGTGTCGCTGAAGTTGCGCGCCTCCAGCCACTTGCCCAGCGAATGCCGCAGCAGTTTGCGCCGCTGGCTGAAGGCCACCCGCACCAGCTCGCTGAAGAGTTTCAGGTCCAGTACAGCTGGCACAGCGTGCGGCAGCATGCGCACGATGGCGCTGTAAACGCGCGGCGGCGGGTCAAAGCTCTGCGGCGGTACAAACAGCACGTTTTCCATCGCGTACCGCCATTGCAGCATCACGCTCAAGCGGCTGTAGTCAGACGTTGATGGCTTGGCGACCATGCGGTCGATGACTTCTTTTTGCAACATGAAGTGCTGGTCTTCAACCACATCGGCGACATCGAGCAAGTGAAACAGAATCGGCGTGGAAATGTTGTAGGGCAGGTTGCCGACGATTCTGAGCTTGGTTTTAGCGTCTTCAGCCAGCGCCCTGAAATCCACCCGTAGTACATCCGACTCAATCACGCTCAATTCAGGTTTTTTTCGCAGCAGTACCGCCAAATCACGGTCCAGCTCGATGACTGTCAAATGCCCAAGCCGCTCAACCAGCGGTTGCGTCATGGCGCCCAAGCCCGGGCCAATCTCAACCATGACTTGCCCGGCTTGCGGTGCTATGGCCTGAACGATGTCTTCAATGATGCCCCGGTCGGTCAGGAAGTGCTGGCCGAAACGTTTGCGGGGAATGTGTTTCACACGTACTTGGGATTATTGGGGGGGGTCGCGATATTCCACATAAGCACGACCGCGAATCTCCTGCGCCCAGATCGAATAAGCGTCTTCCTGTTTTTTCTCACGCAAGGCGCTTCTGGCCAGGTCGCGCTGCTCCCGCGTGGTCAGCTGGGTTTCTCGCCGCTCCATGACCTGAATCAGATGCACGCCAAAGCGCGACACCAGCGGCTCAGACAGCTGACCCGGCGCCAGGCCATTCATGACCTGTTCAAATTCGGGCACAAACATGCCGGGGTTGGTCCAGCCCAAATCACCGCCGTCTTTGGCGGAGCCGTCATCGCTGTTGTCGCGGGCCAGAACGGCAAAGTTCTGGCCGCCAGCGATACGTTTTCTAATGTCAGCCAGCTTGTCTTTGGCTGCGGCTTCGGTCAATTGCGGCGTGACGCGCAGCAGGATGTGGCGCGCCCGGGTTTGAGTGATGTTCACGCCTGGCATGCCCGCTTGCCTTTTTTCAATCACCTTGAGCACGTGAAAACCAGCGCCGCTGCGCACTGGGCCGGCAATGCTGCCCGAACGCAGGTTTTGTGTGGCCTCCAAAAACAGGGGCGGGTAACGGTCAGCATTGCGCAAACCCATTTGCCCACCTGCCGTGCGCACGGCCGGGTCTGAAAATTCGTTGACCAGTGCGGCAAAGTCAGTACCGGCACGCGCGCGGTCTGCGGCAAGCTGGGCCTTGGCCTGCAAGGCTGTCACTTGCTCAGCGGTGGCGTTTTCAGGCACCGCCACCAAAATCTGGGCCAGATTGATCTCCAGCGACGAGGGGTCATTGTTGCCCTCCTGGTCGCGCAAAAACTGGTCGATGTCTGCGTCGGTTACTGAAACCCGGGCATCCACCTCACGCTGGCGAAAACGGTTGACCAACAGTTCGTCGCGCAGACCTGACCTGAACTGGGCGTAGGGGATGCCATCGGCTGCAAGGCGGCGGCGCAGTTCCTCGACCGAGATCTGATTTTGTTCTGCCACGCCTGCTATGGCAGTTTCAATGGCGTTGTCTTCTATCCGCACCCCCGAAACGCGCGCGGCTTGAAGTTGCGCCTTGTCACTGATCAACCGCTCCAGCACTTGCCGGGCCAACTCACCACGAGGCGGCATGACCGCGCCCTGCTGGGTCAATTGCTGCTCGGCACGGATCAGTTTGCTGCGTACATCATTGTTGGTCACGGGCTCGGAGTTCACGACAGCCACAATAAAGTCGGCTTGCTGCTGAACACCCGCGCCCGCTACATTGCCGACCGATGCCCCGGGTGTTGCCGAAAACCGCAGTTGCCCTGATGGCCTCAAGCTTTGCGCCTGAACCAGCATGGCGGGTACCACCAAAAGTAACGCAGAAACGAAGGCTGCAAGTGGCATCCTCGGGGAGGCGCGGTGTTGAATGTAATAGTTAGTCATAGTTGGTAAAACGGCTAGGCGCGGCGACACGATCGCGCAGGAACTGATAACGCGGAATATTTGATTTCAACACGGCCAGCGGGTTGTCGCCAAGATGAGAAAACCCGACCAGCTCAAGCTCAAACAAGATGCGGGTGTTGGACGTGGCAGTACCGCTTTGCGAACGTTGCAGCACCACCCGGCCAATCCAGCAGCAGCCATCGTACTCAAGCCCGACAACCGCATCAATCAGTTTTTTATCCTGGAAGCTGTAATTGAGACGGCCAACGCCGTAATAGCGGCCAGGCCCCTGGCCCCGGCCTGGGCCGAGGTCTTTGCCCTTGTCGCCCCACAAGTCGTTGATGGGCCACTGCCAACCCACATCCATGGAGTTGCTGACGTTGCGCTGGCGCCGCAGGGACGCACTGACAACGCGGTAATTGCCGGGGTTGTAGCGCGCACCGAAAGTAGAGCGCTCGGACTGGCCGCTTTTGGGGTTGTATTGCACCGTGCCATCAAAAGCCCATTGTGGCGTCCAGTTGATCGACGTGCCGAACAGCAGGTCGCTGATGCGGTCGGTGACGGGCAAGCCGCCGGGCAGGGTGACACGCTGGTCCGAAAACCTCAAACGCTGTGCCACACCAATGCGCACCGCCTCGGCACCGGTGGAGGGGTCAAGCAGCCGGGAGGTGACGCCCAATGTCAGCAAATTGGCATCCGAAATACGGTCATTGCCGACGAACGTATTTTCAGTAAATACAGTGGCAAAGTTAAAGTCATTGGCACCAGAGTCATAGTTGGGCAGGTTGCTTTGATCACGGTACGGCGTACGCACATAAAACGCCCTGGGCTCCAGCGTCTGGGTAAAGTCGCGCCCAAAAAAGCTGGCCTTTCGCTCGTATTGCAGGCCACTGTCCAGGCTGAAGGTGGGCACCACGCGCGATGCGGTAACGGCATTGTTGGCCAGCGGCACATCAAACTTGTAGCTGGTCGCGTGCAATTGCAGTTTTGGCGTCACAAACCAGCCCGGTGATATCCAGGGGCGGCTGATTTTTGCCAGGGCTACAGCGCGGTCACTGTTGGGCTGCAGCGTTAGTGAACGGAGCGCCGAAAACCGCGTGAAGTCGCTCGAAAGTGACCAGTCAAAACCATTCGCACCCGCTATGGGTACGTTCACGCGGGCATAGCCGGCCGTGATCTGTGGCAAACGGTCATAGGGCGGAATAATGGTCGATGTCGGGTCTTGCAGCGTCTGCCACTTGAGCGCGCGGATGCTGGTTGAAAAATAACCTTTGCCCCAGCCCAGACTGGCATCGCTGGACAGCAAGCGCTGGGTCAGCGATGTGGTGTTGCGCGGAAAGTCGCGCCAAAAGTTGTTGTCGCTCACCCGGTTCAGGTTCAGGTTCAGCCCGAGGTTGCCGATTTGGGGAATGCCGGAGTTGAGCGCGCCCGAATGCAGCAGCGAGTATGACCAGCGGTCAATGCCGCGCAATTTGTCGTTAGGCATGTAATTGGCGCGCAGTCTGCCCGAATAGTCCCGCTCCAGGTACCTGGCCTCGCCCGCCAGGTCCAGGCCGCGCTTGCTCATGAAGGTCGGCGACAGGGTGAGGTCCCGATTCGGCGCAATGTTGTAGTAATACGGCTGCGTGACCAGCACGCCGCTGGTACTGTCGATGCCGATGGTTGGCGGTAACAGCCCTGATTTGCGCTTGTCACTGAGGGGAAAGCTGATGGTCGGGAAAGCCAGAATCGGCACGTTTTTGAAGCGCAAAACAGCACCAGTGGCCTCGCCAACTTCTGCCTCGGTATCAAACTTGAAGCTGGTGCCGCTTAGCACCCAGGCTGGCTCCCAGGTGACTTCGTTGTCACGCTCACAGGTTGTAAACGTGGCATCTCGGGCCACCAGGCTTTTGCTGCTGATAAAGTCAATACGCTGGGCTGTCCCGTTGCCGGCGTTGGACAAAAACCGGTAGGAAGGCTGCATGAAATAGCCCTCAAAAGTGTCCAGCTTGATGTTCAGTTCAGGGCCGCTGTACTGGTTACCGTCAGTGCTGACGCGCACATTTCCTCGGGCATTGAGCGTGTCGTCGGGCTGGTAAAACTCGATGCGGTCAGCGCGAATGGCCTTGCTGCCGCGTCGCAGTTCAGCCTGGCCCTCCACAACTGTCTCCAGGTCAGGCCGACCCGATATGCTGTCACCAAACACAAAGGTGGGGGGCTTGTTGCTATCCCCCGTTGGTGGTTTTTCGGCCAGCATGGGGGTCATTTTGAGTTGCAGGGGCGCATTTACCTCGGCGGCCATGTCTGGCAACTGCGATGACATAGCCGTTTGTGCATGCGCAGGCCTGCTTCCAACCAGTCCCAGCGCGGCAACAGACACCAGCCAGAACACGGCGCGAGACACGGGTGAAAGAATAAAAAGCTGTGGGGATGCGCGGTGCATCGTAGGTAGGAGATAAACCCGTTTGTAAAATCAGGTCTGATTATCCATGAGCCTTCACCCGCCCTGCATTCCGCCCAACCTTTTCCCGCACCTGCCCACCAGGTAACGCCATGAACCAGCCCCTCAGCACCGAAACAACTGCCAACGCCTCCAGCGCCCCCAGCGCCATTATTTGGGCCGACCCGGCGCGTGCCCAGGCTTTTACGGCCTGGCTGGCCAGTGTGGCTGGCGCGCACGGGCTCAACCCGGCCAGCGTCAAGCTGGCCTCAGCCGATGCCAGCTTTCGCCGTTACTTCAGAGTTGATTGCAGCAAGGCAGACCAGGCAGGCAGCTGCATCATCATGGACGCGCCCCCCGACAAAGAAGATTGCAAACCTTTCGTCAAAGTTGCAGGCCTGATGGCGCAAGCGGGTCTTAGCGCGCCCCGCGTGCTGGCCTGGGACGAGCCCACTGGCTTCATGCTGCTGAGCGACCTAGGCGCGCAAACCATGATGGAGGTCATTGCGCCGCCTGCGGCCGTTGATGCGATTGCCATGCCAACTGCCGCTCATCATGACCTTTACACGCAGGCCACAGATGCCTTGGTGCGCTGGCAACTGGCGTCCAAACCCGGCGTGCTGCCGCCGTATGACGACGCACTGCTTTCCAGAGAACTGGCGCTGTTCCCCGACTGGTATGTGGCCCAACACCGCGCCATTGTTTTGACCGCCGCCCAGCAAACCGTGCTGGACGATGCCTTCAAACACATCAAGGCCAGCAACCTGCAGTCGCTAGGTGGTGTTCAAGTGTTCGTGCATAGGGATTTCATGGCCAGAAACCTCATGATCAGTGATGGCCAGTTTGGGGTTTTAGATTTCCAGGATGCGGTTTATGGTCCCATCACCTACGACATTGCCAGCCTGATGCGTGACGCGTTTTTAAGCTGGGAAGAAGATTTTGTACTCGACGTGACGGTACGCTACTGGCAAAAAGCCCGCACCGCTGGCCTGCCGGTGGGTGACGACTTTGGCGAGTTTTACCGCGCCGTTGAGTGGATGGGCTTGCAGCGCCACCTCAAAATCCTGGGCATCTTCGCCCGCCTGACCCTGCGCGACGGCAAGCCCAGGTACCTGGCAGACACCCCGCGCTTCATCAAGTACGTACGCGCGACCTGCGCACGCTACCGCCAGCTCGGGCCGCTGATGGTGCTGCTGGACGAAATTGAGGGCAACGAAACCCGGGTTGGGTACACTTTTTAAGCTGTATATGCATAAAAACTGTAAAAAAGTGCCCTTTTTAGGCGTCAAATCAGGCTCTAGCCCAATAAATTCGGGCGCAAGCAGCTATTATATTCATAGCATCAAAATTTTCTGCCAACCTGACATTGCCACTTGACCGCCCGCATCTACACCGACCAACACCTTGTGCCCGGCACCCACATCAGCCTGCCGCCCGTGGCCGCCCGGCATGTGCAGGTGCTGCGCTTTCAGCCCGGCCAGGCCGTGACGCTGTTCAATGGCCTGGGCCCTGACGAAGGGCAATACACCGCCACGATAGAAAGCATGGGCCGCAGCGATGTGCAGGTGGTGGTGGGCGATTTCAAACCGACTCAAATGGAAGCTGCCCGCGCCGTGCACCTGGCCGTTGGCATGCCGGCCAACGAGCGCATGGACTGGCTGGTAGAAAAAGCCACCGAGCTGGGCGTGGCCAGCATCCAGCCCCTGATGACCGAACGCAGCGTGCTGCGCCTGAGCGGCGAGCGGGCCGAGAAAAAGCGCCTGCATTGGCAAGGCATTGCGGTAGCGGCTTGCGAGCAATGCGGCCGCAACCGGGTGCCGCTGATCCACGCGCCTGCCAGTTTGAGCGACTGGCTGAAAACCCAAAGCCCGGCTGACGATATACGCCTGTTGCTGTCACTGCAAGCTGTCTCGCAGCCGCTGGTCAAAGCCATGGGCGCTGGCCATGCCATGACATTTTTAAGCGGGCCAGAAGGCGGCTTGAGCAGCGTTGAAGAAGCTGCCGCTTTTACCAACGGCTTTGTACCTGTCACACTCGGCCAACGGGTGCTGCGCTCTGAAACCGCACCGCTGGCCTGCTTGTCCCTTGTCATGCTGACTGGAAATTCATGAACCGCAATCTCTGGCTCCTCACAATCTGCCAAGGTCTTTTCATGACCAACAACGTGACCTTCATGGCGGTCAATGGCTTGGTAGGTTTGAACCTGGCCCCTTTTGGCTGGATGGCCACGCTGCCGTTGATGGCCTATGTGGTGGGTGGGGCCATGTCAACGCCGCTGGTGACGCGTACACAAATCCGCTTTGGCCGCAAGGTATCGTTTCAGTTGGGCCTGGGTGTGGCAGTGCTGTCGGCACTGCTGTGCTGCTATGCGGCGTACAGCAAAAACTTTTGGTTGCTGGTAGCGGCCACCGTGGTGGCGGGCTACTACAACGCCAATGCGCAGCTGTACCGTTTTGCGGCGGCTGAGCTTGCCGCGCCCAATTACAAGGAGAAAGCCATTTCGCTGGTGATGGCGGGGGGCTTGCTGGGGGCCGTTCTGGGGCCAAATTTGGCATCCAAAACCCGCAGCCTGACGGATGTGCCGTTTGCCGGGGCTTACCTGGCGCTGGCCGTGGTGGCACTGCTGGCCATGGCGCTGCTGGCTTACGTCACGTTTCCGTCAGCGCCTGCCAAAACGGCGGCAAAAGGCGGCGGCAGACGCTTAAGCGAAATCATGCGTCAGCCGGTATTTATCGTCGCCGCAGCCGCTGGTGCGCTGGGCTATGGCGTGATGAACCTCTTGATGGCGGCCACACCGATTGCCATGCAGATATGTGGGCTGTCATTTTCTGACACCGCCTGGGTGCTGGAATGGCATGTGATTGGCATGTTTGCGCCGGGCTTTTTTACCGGGCATCTGATCAAGCGCTACGGCACGCTGCCCATCATGGCGATTGGCCTGGCGCTGAACATTGCCTGCGTCATCATTGCGCTGTCTGGCGTTGAATTCAGCCAGTTTTTAGTCGCGCTGTTTTTGCTGGGCCTGGGCTGGAATTTTTTATTCACCGGTGCAACCACTTTGGCTTTGACGGCGTATAGACCTGAAGAGAAGGACAAAGCACAAGGCGCGCTGAATTTTTGCGTGTTTGCGGTGCTGGCACTGTCGTCGCTCACATCGGGCGTGCTGGTGACCACCCAGGGGTGGGCGCTGCTGAACATGGGTTCGCTATTGCCGCTGGGTATGACGGGGGTGTTACTTGGCTGGCTTGCATTGCAGCAGCGCAAAAGGCAAGATGTCTGACATGTTTTGAAGGTAGCGTTTTCTTTAATCAACAACTAGAGGAGTGCATCATGGGTTTACTGGATTCGGTGCTGGGCGCAGTGACGGGCGGGCAGCAGGCGCAGGCGGGCAGTGGTGGTGGCATGGGTGGTTTGGGCAGCATTGGCGGGCTGATCAACATGGTCACCAGCAATCCGCAACTGCTGCAGGCGGTGACTGGCATGCTGAGCAATGACGGCGCGCAGGGCGGCCTGGGCGGCCTGGGCGGCCTGGTGGCCAAGTTCCAGCAGGCAGGCCTGGGCGACGTGGTGGGCTCGTGGATTGGCACTGGACAAAACCAGCCTGTATCTGGCGACCAGCTGACCAGCGTGCTGGGCGCAGACACCATGGCCGGATTGGCTGAAAAGTTGGGGCTCAGCCAGGGCGATGCAGCTGGCCAGCTGTCAAACATACTGCCTGGTCTGATTGACAAGCTCACGCCGACCGGGCAAGCGCCAGCAGGCGGCTTGGGTAACGCGGGCGACCTGATGGGTATGCTGGGCGGCTTGCTTGCGAAACGGTAAAAAAATGAAACAGGTGTTGATCACTGGGGGCGCAGGGTTTATTGGCTCGCACACCGCCGATGCCTTGCTGGGCCAGGGCTTTACGGTGCGCGTGCTGGACAATTTTTCAAATGGCAAGCATGCGAATTTGAATGCAGGTGCGCTGGCGACCGGCCGCTTGACGTTGATGACGGGCGATGTGCGCGATGCTGCCGTTACCGACGCTGCCGTCAATGGCGTTGATGCTGTGCTGCACCTGGCCGCGCAGGTGTCGGTGCCGCGCTCAGTGGCTGACCCGGTGGAGTCATCGACCCACAACATTGCCGGTTTTTTAAATGTGCTCGATGCCGTGCGTCGCCATAAAGTGCCGCGCATGGTTTACGCATCCAGTGCAGCGGTGTACGGCGTGCCTGAGGCATTGCCGCTGCTAGAGACCAACACCGCCAGGCCGCTGTCACCCTATGGGCTTGAAAAATTCATCAACGACCAGTACGCCGCGCTTTACCTGGAGCTGTATGGCGTGTCCAGCGTTGGCATGCGCTACTTCAATGTGTACGGGCCACGGCAAGACCCCAAATCGCCGTATGCAGGTGTCATCAGCAAGTTTGCCGACGGGCTGGAAGGTGCCAACCCGTTGCGTGTGTTTGGTGATGGTTCGCAAACCCGCGACTTTATTTACGTGGGCGACGTGGCGCGCGCCAATGCCCTGGCTTTACAGGCCGGTGTGACAGGCGTGCTCAATGTGGGCACGGGCACATCGGTGACGCTGCTGGAATTGATTGAAGCCATGAAAGAAGCCTTTGGCAAACCAGCCCAGGTGCGCCATGAACCACCTGCGCACGGCGACATTGCCCATTCAGCCACCAACCCCGCGCGCCTGACACAAACATTGGGCTGGCAACCAGCCACCCCTTTTGTGCAGGGCTTGCGGGCGCTGGCTGAGTCACTTCGCAATACCTGAAGGACGGCATCATGCGGCGCTCACCTCGTCAACTATTGAGTTTCACACTCAGCCGCATCGCCGCTGTGTTTGCTCTGTTTTTTGTAGCTGCTGGCGCACAAAACACCTGGGCTACGCCATCCTTTGCCTTTTACTACGGCAAAGACATTCCGTGGGAGGCACTGGGCGCGTTTGATGTGGCGGTGGTCGAACCAGGCAACGTCAGCCCCAATGGCTGGAGCCATCGTTTAAACCCCGGCACCGCTGTAGCCGCCTACATTGCAGTGGGTGAAGTTCACCCCACGCGAGCTTATTTCAAAGCCATGCGGCCCGAATGGAAGCTGGGTGAAAACGCCGATTGGGGCTCTATCGTGGTCGATCAGGCCGCGCCCGGCTGGTCTGCGTTTTACCTGGCGCAGGTCATCAAACCACTATGGGATCAAGGCTTCCGCGCGTTTTTTCTCGACACACTGGACTCGTTTTACCTGGTGGCCAAAACACCTGAAGCGCAGCAAAAGCAAATCGCGGGCATGGCCAATCTGATCAAGGACATCAAGCGCGCCTACCCCGATGCCAAGCTGATTTTTAACCGAGGATTTGAGATTTTGCCGCAGGTCAACACATTGGCTTACGCCGTCGCGGCCGAGTCGCTGTTCCAGGGCTGGGACGCTGGCAAAAACGAATACCGCGTCGTGCCGCCCGCTGACCGCGACTGGATATTGATGCAACTGCGCAAGTGTCGTGACGAGTACAAGTTGCCCGTGATTGCGATTGACTATGTGCCGCCAACTGACAGGGCCCTGGCGCGCGAGACCGCACAAAAAATCAAGGCGCTGGGTGTCATCCCGTGGGTCACCAACCCGGCGCTTGACATGATGGGCATTGGCCAGGTCGAGGTGCTACCGCGCCAGGTGCTGGCCATTCATGACCAGCAGGGTAACGACGCCAACGTGGCCAGCCACGAGATCCACAGGCTGGCAGCCATGCCCTTGAGTTACCTGGGTCTGGATGTGCGTTATGTGTACATAGGTTCGCCGGAAATGGAAGCGCTGTCAGTCCGCCCACTGGCCGGGCGTTATGCGGGTCTGTTGACCTGGTTCAACAGCGGCAGCTTTCAGGAAACCGAGCCCCTGCTCAAATTGATGAAAGCGGCGAAAGCACAAGAAGTACCCATCGTGATTGTGGGCGACCTGCCCACCGATGCAACGATGGATCCTTTCCGCATGGACGTGGCCAAGACCGTGCGCGCACCCGGCAAGCTGACAGTGGACAAGCGCTCGCCGCATGTGAACTTTGAGATTGAACCCAAACCCAGCGTGGACAGCTTCACGCCCGTCACGGTGCGGCCCGGCGAAGGGGACGTTTGGTTAAAAATCAAAAGCGAGTTTGCCGGCGACTCGGATGTGATTGCCATCACGCCGTGGGGCGGCTTTGCAGGCGAACGGTTTTGGAAGGTTGACTTGCCGCAGGATGCAGGCGAACGCTGGGCCGTCAATCCGATTGAGTTTTTTCGGGCGGCGCTGAAGGTCAAGGGCGATATTCCCGTTCCTGATGTCACCACCGAGACCGGACGTCGTCTGCTGCTGATTCATGTTGACGGTGATGGCTTTCCCAGCCGGGCCGAGATTCCGGGCGCGCCTTTGGCATCCGAGGTTATGGACAAAGAATTCTTGCAGCGCTACCGCTGGCCCAGCACGGTGTCCATCATCGAGGGCGAAGTTGCATCGGTCGGGCTTTACAAGGCGTTATCGCCTTTGATGGAAAAAGTCTCGCGCCAGATATTTGCCTTGCCGCATGTCGAAATCGCCAGCCATACCTATAGCCACCCTTTTTATTGGGCCGACGCGGAGCTGGGCATACAGGTTCCAGGTCGGGTGGTGGGCCTGCAAATCCCGGGCTATAAATACGATGCCAACCGCGAAATCACAGGTGCGCGTGACTACATCAACACGCTGGCCCCGTCTGGCAAAAGAACAAAAATGGTGTTTTGGAGCGGCAACACAGAGCCGCTGGCAACACCCGTTGCTCTGGCCTACAAGGCGGGCTTGCTGAACATGAATGGCGGCTTCACCACCATTACCAAGGCCGAGCCGTCGCTGACGCTGGTTGGTCCGTTGGGTCTGATGAAAGGTGACTACTACCAGGTCTATGCGCCGATGCAAAACGAAAACGTGTATACGAATTTGTGGACTGGTCCGTTTTACGGTTTTGAGCGGGTGATCGAAACGTTCGAGATGACGGACAAACCACAGCGTTTCAAACCTGTCAATATTTATTACCACACCTACATTGCCAGCAAGCGCGCAAGCATTGCATCGCTGCACAAAGTGTATGGCTGGGCTGAAGAACAGCTCAAACAGCAAAAGCTGCACCCGGTACATGCCAGCGAATACGCAGCGCGTGTGCTGGACTGGCGGCGAGCCACAGTCGCACGCACCGACGCAGGGCTGGAGCTGCGCAGTGGCCAGGACCTGCGTCAGTGGCGGGTAGATGTCAAAGCGGGCATGCCGGTGGTCAACGCTATCGCCGGTCTTGCAGGGCAGATGGTGCATGAACAAACCCGGTTTTTTCATGCTACAAAATCAGTAGCGAGTTATACAATGACGACGGGTGCAGCAGCAACAAACGCAGCTTCATTTTTTCTGGAGTCCGCAAATGCAAAACTCCTGTCCTGGGAAACAAGCGATGACAAAGGTGATGGCAAAACAGGCAAGCTCCAAACACTGCGGTTTAGCGGCCACTTGCCTTTGCACGCCCGACTGTCCGCACCTGGCTGCGAGTTGCAGCCCGCCAGCGGCCAACGCGCAACCCGCCGCGGCGACCGGCTTGATGTAGAAGGCAACGCCGTTGGCACCACCACCGTCATACTCCGTTGCGCCTGATGACCGGCAGCGCAGCCGCATCCTGTCGTGGGCTGCGCTGGGCGGCATTGTGGTGCTGGCCATCGGCTCTTTGGTCCTGGTTTTTCCAAGAAGTGACTTGTTGACCCTGCTGCGCGGTGAAACCGATCAGGGCAACCGCGACCTGACCGTGGCCTACCTGCGCAATATCATTCGCACCGAACCCAAAGATTTAAGTCTTCGTCTGCTGCTGGTTGAAAAGCTGCTGGGCGGTGGCGAGCAGAAAGAAGCACGCCAGGCTTTGGCTGACGCACTGCCGCTGGCCAGGGCCACACCAGAAGGTTTGAATGCCTGGAACCGCTGGGACCTGGCCTGGTGGGAAGTGCAACTGGGTCAGGCCATTGTTGGCGGCAAAGACGCTGACATCCGACAGGCGGCCACAGAGCTGCTGGCACGTTTAAAGCGCAGCGCAGAAAGTGCCAGCACTGCCGCGCAGGTTTTTACGTCTATCAACGCTGCCAATGCCCTGGCCGCGATGCTGGGTAGCAGCCAGCCCACACTGACCAGGCAAATTCAGGCCATGCAAGATGCACTGCTGGCGCGGCTGTTGGGCCTGCCCTCTGCTATAGCACAAGACCTGGCACGCGGCGCGACGCTGGCACTCGCCGCTGGGCGTTTGTCGCTGGCCAGTGATTTGTTTTTTGCAGCACGCCGCAAAACCACGGCTCCTGAGGCGCGCTTACAGTTTTTGAAAAAAGGCGTGCAGGCCTTGCTGGCCACGGGCGACTCACGCAGGGCCTGGCAAGCCGCGCTGCGTGAAGCGCAGCCGCTACCACCGGGCGATAGCACCTGGTGGTATCTGGCCCAGTTGGCACTGGGTGCTGGAGAGCCCCGTGAGGCCGGTGTGGCGCTGCGTAACGTGATTGCCCTCACCGCTGACCCCAAGCTGCTGGCTAAAACCTTGAGCGCCGAACAACGACAGCTGGCCTGGGACACGTTTGCCGCAGCGGGTGATTTGAACGCCGCCTTGCTCGTCACTGAAGCCGCACTCATTGCTGAGCCGCAAAGCGCGTTGTGGCTGGAGCGCAAGGCGCAAATGTCGGAATGGGCTGGCAAGGCACCGCAGGCGCTGGCTGTCTGGCTGGAACTGATGAAGCGCGGTGCCAGCACACGCGCGCTGGACAATGTGTTCCGCCTCAGCCCCATGCTGTATGACGACGATGCGCTGCTGGCGGCATGGCTGGTGCTGGCCCGGCAAAAAAATCTGGCCGCCGATGAAGTCGCCAAAATCATTGACGTCTACGAACGCCTGGGCTCTGTAGAAGGCGCTTTGAGTTTCGTGCGCAAGCTCAGAGGCAGTACGTCGCCATCTGACCAGGCAGGCACGGTGCAGTGGCTGACGCTGGAGGCGCAGCTGCTGGACCGCGCGGGTCGTCCGGAAGAAGCGATAGCCATGTGGGAGCAACTGCGACCCGGCGGCCGGGAGCGCAAGGACGCCATGCGCCTGGCGACGTTGTATTTGAAAAAAAGCCAGTTGCTGCTGGCCGTGCGTGCGCTGCAGGCCGCCCGCCTTACCCAAGTGGTGTTTGACGACGCGTATTGGGCGATGCTGGCCGATGTGGCCTACGACGCCGGTGAGCGCGTTATTGCCGAGCAGGCGCTGGACCAGCTAATCGCTAACGGCAAGCCTGAGATCTACCAGGCCGAGCGGGCCATTCGTGTGCGTACAGAAAGCAATCGTCTGGCCGAGGCCTTGCAGATGGCAGCCCGGCTGTATGCGCGCTTTCCGGAAGACAAAATTGTGTTTGCCTGGCTGGACGCCATCAGCGCCCAAAAAAGCCCTTTGGGCCTGGCGGGCCTGATGCAAGGGCTGCGCGCCTCCCACCGCAGGACGCTGGAGGCTTCGCCGGCTTTTCTGGAACGCCGTGCCAGCCTGTACGTGCGCTTGGGCAACATGGCGCTGGCCAAGCGTGACTACACCCTGGCCCTTGCCATCAAGCCTGACAACCCTCCCCTGCGTGCCGCCTACTGGTGGCTGTTGGTAGACCAGCGTGAAACCGCCCTGCTGCGCAGCGAGATAGGCCGTGTCAACGCCGTGCAGCGCCGCAGCGCCGTTTACAACGAGGTGCTGACTGCTGCCTGGCAATTACTCGGCGAGCCACGTCAGGCACTGGCCTTGATGCAGCGTGAAACCAAAGCCAAAGGCAATGATTTCTTGTGGCTGATGAACTACGCCGATGTGCTGGACACAGCAGATCGCCAAACTGCTGCCTTGCGCGTGCGCCGCCATGCCTGGTTCATTGCCAATAGGGAGGCCCAAAGCGCAGCCGCCCGCCCAGCAGATAAAGAGCAGGCCAAAAATGCGCTTATTACGCAACTGCGGCTGGCCGCTGAATTTGCAGGCGGCACAGACAAAGCGCGTTTGTGGCGCGACTTGGGCAGCTTGCTTAAAACCAGCCTGGCAAGCGACCAGCCTGCACAAAAACAACAAGCCCAAGAGTTGGTCGGTGCCTGGCTGCTGTCTGAAGGCCGGTTTGACGCAGCGCAACGCTGGTTGTGGCAGCAGCACGCCGCACGGTTGGCTGTACCTGCCTACCAGGAGCTGGCCGTGGCCTCGGCGCAAAACGACAAGGACGCACTGGCGCGCTTGCTGGACAGGGACGACGACCAGCAGGCCAACAAGGGCAACGAGTTGAGCCCGCAAGACAGATTGAGCGCGCTCCGCGCTCTGGGCCTGCGCGACCAGGCCGCCAGCCTGGGCACAGAGCAAGCCCTCAAACGCGCCGAAGGGCTGAACGACGAAGCCCAGCGGGCGCTGCAAGATGATTTGCTGGCCACCGCCAGCCGCGCCGGGGTGCAGTCACGCACCCGGCAAGATGCGGCATTGACGCGGCAAGACATCAAAACCAGCGCTCAACTGGCCTTGAGCCCCAAACTCAAACTCACCTTTGATCTGACGAGCGGCAGCAACCGCAGCCGCGACACCAATGTGATTGCAGCCACCCCCGCGCGTGACCGCGAGGTGCGCGCAGGCATTGATGCCATCACGCCCTGGGGCGATTTGAAAGCCCAGGCGCTGGTACGGGATGCGCTGGCGCGGGTCAATGGTGTGTACTTGCAGCTCAGCACCAAACTGAACAGCCAGGCCAGCCTGCGCCTGGAAGCGGCACGAAACGAACGCTCAGAAGAAAGCAGCGCCATGGCGCTGGCAGGTGTGCGTGACCGGGTGGGCGCAACACTAAACCTGCGCGCCAGTGACCGTTTTGATGGTCAGCTGTATCTGGGCAGCAACCGCTTTCGCACGCAAACTGGCGCGCCACTGGGCAACTCGCTGGACGCATTTGTCACGGGCAATTGGTACGTGCGGCGTGACTACCCCGACATTCGTGTGCAAAGTCAGTTGCGCCGCAGCGTGATGCGGGCCACCGGCCAGCCGGATACGCCCACGGCACAGTTGTTCCCGGGTGGCACCGTACCAGGGGTCAATTTTTTCCTGGGGCCGTCATCGACCGCATGGTCCAACAGCATTGGTTTTGGGCTGGCGCAGGCGGACCCGTTGTCCAGTTACAGCCGCGCCTGGCGGCCCTGGGGTGAGATTGGTTTCGAAACCCGGCAAACGCTGGGTGAGCGGCAGACCCAGAGCTTGTTACGATTGGGTGTGAAAGGCACGGTCAGGGGCCGTGACCAGCTCAATCTGAATCTGGATGTCCGGCCCGGTACGGGTGGGCTTTCAGGCGCGCAGGGCACGCGCGAATTGCGCTTGCAGTACGACATATATTTCGACCGGTAGTTTTGATCGCTAATTGATGAACGGTTTTGTTATGACACACACCATGAACAGACTCACATTAACCTGCCTGATGGTCGGTGCATTGGCGCTGACCGCATGCGGCTCACTGACCACGGGCGGCATCAGCAACCGCACGCCCATGGTGCAGGCCATTGCCGCTGCTGACAAGGTGGCCATGCTGCCGGTGGCCAACTTTACCGACGTACCTCAAGCCGGCTTGCGGGTGGAGGCGCTGCTTGAATCGGCACTGCGCCAGTCGGGCCTGAAGCAACTCGTCATTTATCCCCCTGCATTGAACCCGGAAACCCTGTTTGAACCCAGCGAACGGAAAGCGCAGGCCGAGGCTGAAAAATGGGCCAAAGCCCAGGGCATGCGTTATGTGGTGACTGCCGCCGTCAACGAATGGCGCTACAAGGTCGGCGTGGATGGTGAGCCCGCTGTGGGCATGATGCTGCAAGTCAAAGACCTGAGCAATGACCAGGTGGTGTATTCCAGTGCTGGTGGCCGCACCGGCGGCAGCCGCGAAGCCCTGAGCGCCGTCGGGCTACAGCTGACCACAGAACTTGTTGCAGGTATTCGTGTTGAACAAGCCGCAACGCCCGCCAAAGGCCGCTGAAGCACCCACACCTCTGGGTGATGGTGCCGGGCACAACACGGCACCTGTTACGGATGCGTGGGCCGAGCGTCCAGCGCGCGACCCGTCAACGTTTTCCTCATCAGTGTTTGGTACTGAAGAGTCACTGCTGAGCGAAGCATCAGCGACCCGACTCGACATGCTGGACGCACAAAGCGTATTGCCTGGGCAGGAACGCAAAGGCTGGCTGGCTTGGTGGGCGCGCTTTTTTAGCCCTCCCTGGATTGCGCTTTTATTTGTCACAGGTCTGTTGCGGCTGGCGCTGCGGCGCTGGATACGCCATCACCCCGGCTTGCTGTCACGTGTCGCTGAGACAGTATTTTGGCCTGCCCTGTTTGTGTTTTTGTGCTTTATCAGCAACCCTGACAACCCTTTTTACATCAATGAAGGCTTTCCCTGGCCATGGTTGGGACCATGGCTGATTGGTTTGCGTTACGGCGTCGGGTATGGCGCAGCGGCTGCACTGGGCTTGCTGGGCAGTTGGGCCTTGCTGGCCAGCGTACCGCCCGCCGCCGCGCAATTTCCCCGGCTATATTTTTTAGGCGGCGCTATTGCCACCTTGATTGCAGGTGAGTTTGGCAGCTACTGGCGCCTGAATGTACTGCGTTTGCAGGAAAGCCTGCATTTTTTAAACGACAAGGTTGATCGCCTGACCCGTCGCCTTTACCTGGTCAAGCTGTCGCATGACGAGCTTGAATACGAAATGGTGGACCGCCCCGGTACGCTGCGCGAATCGCTGATCGAATTGCGTGTGCTGATGGACCGCCACACCAGAGAAAATCCGCTTGAAGAAGTGGGTTTGCCGGGTGCACAGTTCATGCTCGACTTTGTGACCCAGCACTGCCGGATTGAATCTGCCGCCATGTACTCGGTGCGCATGGAGCCAACGATTGAGCTCACGCGCGTGGCCGTCACTGGCCGCATGCGCGACCCGGCTAACGACGACCCAATGGTGGTGCGCGCACTTGAGTCAGGCTACCAGGTGCATCTGCAAGACGCGCTGATGGAAAGTGCGCCCAGCAACCAGCTGATAGCGGCCACGCCGCTCATCAGCAGTGAGCGCCAGCCTTTCGGACTGGTGGCCATTGGCAGCATGCCGTTTACAGCGCTGACCACCGACAACCTGCAAACCATTGCCGTGCTGATAGAAAGCTACGCCGACTACCTGCGCCTGTCGCTCAACGCGTCTGAAATTTTGTCGCAATGGCCTAATGCGCCGCGCGGGCTGGCTGGTGAGTTTGCGTGGCTGGGTCGATTGTTCAATGAGTTCGGCCTGGCCAGCCGCTGCGTGGTGTGGCGGGTTCACCATGCGCGCGAGCAGGAAATGCTGTTGGAAGTGCTTGAACTGCATTCGCGCGGCGAAACTGCCTGGCGCTGGCCGCTGGATCGCAAAACACAAAGCGGCGAACCGTGCGTGATCGCCCTGGTACCGTTCAGTGATGCAGCTGGCGTACGCATTTACAAGCAGCGGATTTTTGACAACATGGACCGCAATTTTGGTGATCTGGGGGCCGATCAGCTCAGTGCGTTTGATTTTGCAATTGGTCGCGAGAACAGCTTTGCCCGGTTGCGCTGGCTGGTTGAAGGCGACACGCCGGATGTTGCATCAGAAAAATTACGCGCACCCAAAAAGAGCGGCAAATGATTGCCATCTGGGCCAAAATTGCAGCTGCTGTATTGCTTGAAACAGCCGCCCTCAGCATGCTCAGCAGCACACCTACCTTGCTGCACTTGGCGAGCTACTTTTCACTTCACGCCGTGGCCAGCACCGTGGTGACCTGGCTGGCCTGGGTGCTACTGCCCGGCAACTACAAAAAACCGTTTGTACCCGCCTGTGCCCTGTTATGGGCGTTTGCCTTTTTTATTCCGGTGTTGGGGGTTGCGGCTATTTTGGTGGTGGTACAGATTGCCAAGCGCTTTCCGCGCATCTTGCGTACCGAGCGTTACGTGACGGTACGCATGCCAGAATTTTCAGGCGTGCAGCGCGAAGCCACCGAACGCAGTGACTTGCGCGCAGGTGATGCCCGGCGTATTTTGAAAGACGCGACGCTGCCGCTTGAGACCCGCCTGCGCGTGCTGGTGGCCCTGCAAAGTATGGAGCCCAAGGCGGCCGTGCCGCTGCTCATCAGCCTGCTGGCTGACCCGTCAGAAGACATTCGCCTGCTCGCCTACAGCATGGTCGATTCTTGGGAAAAAGACCTGGTGCAAAAAATCCAGAAAGCCAATGCAGAGCTTGAAGACGCACGCCAGTCTGGCAACAACACGCTGGTGGTCAATGCCCTGCGCCGCCTGGCTGAGCTGCACTGGACGCAAGCTGATACCGGCCTGGCGCGCGGTGACCTGCGCCGCTTTGCGCTGGAGCATGCACAAAAGTATTGCGAGCAGGTGCAGTCGCTAGACACCCGTGCCCCCGGCATCTGGGCTTTGTATGCGCGTATTTTGACGGAGCTGGGCCATCTGGACGCAGCGGTACAAGCCGTCAAAATGGCACGCCGCCTGCGCATGCCCATGGCCGAGGCTTTCTCACTCATGGCGCAAATTGCCTATGCCCAGGGCAACTATGCAGCGGTACGCCGCTACGCCAACATGCTGCCTGACGATGGCTTGCTGCCCTCGTCGGTGCTGCGTAGCGCGGCCTTTTGGCGCAGCAGACGACGCATTAAAAAAGTCGACATCCGTGTCTGATACCGACCCCCTTCATTCAGACACGCTCAGCCAGGACAGGCCGATGGCCGATGTCGGCCTGCTGCTCGAAGGCACTTACCCGTACGTGTCGGGCGGCGTGTCCAGCTGGGTGCACCAGATCATCAATGGCTTTCCAGAGCTGACCTTTGCGCTGTGTTTTTTGGGCTCGCGCAAGCAGGACTATGGCGACAAAAAATTCACGCTGCCACCCAACGTGGTGCACCTTGAAGAGCATTACCTGAGCGAGGCAGGCGGTGCACCGCCGATTGTCAAAGCCAAGGGTGACAAGCCGATGTTTGACCTGAACCGGGAGCTGCACGATTACTTTCGGGACCCCCAAACCATGGCCAAGCGTGGCGGCGAGGTGCTGGAGCAAATGGCCAGCGAGCTGGAAGGTCGCATGAACCGCAGCCAATTTTTATACACCGAGGCCAGCTGGAACTACCTGACCGAGCAATACAAAGAGCGCTGTACCGACCCCAGCTTTGTGGATTATTTCTGGACAGTGCGCACCATGCACACGCCGATCTGGGTGTTGTCGAACATTGTGGAGACCTTCCCGCAGGTGCGCTGCTACCACTCGGTGTCCACCGGCTACGCGGGCTTTTTGGGCGCGCTGCTCAAGCGCCGGCATGGCAAGAGTCTGATACTGAGCGAGCACGGCATTTACACCAAAGAGCGGCGCATTGATTTGTATGCCGCCCGCTGGATAGCCGATAACCGCACCATGCTGCAACGGGACGCCACCGAGGCAGGTTACTTTCGCACCATGTGGATCCGCTTTTTTGAGGCGCTGGGCCGCATGTGCTACGACGCCAGTGACCAGATCATTGCGCTGTACGAGGCCAACCGCCTGCGCCAGGTGCTTGATGGCGCGAAGGCCTCACGCACCAGCAACATTGCCAACGGCATTGACGTGGTTCGCTTTGGTGCACTACGGGCATTGCGGCCCGATACCATTCCGCCCATCATGTGCCTGATAGGCCGCGTGGTGCCCATCAAGGACATCAAAACCTACATCCGCGCCACCCGCGTGATGGCCGGCAGACACCCGGACATCCAGGCCTGGATTGCTGGGCCGGAAGAAGAAAGCCCCGACTACGCCCGTGAATGCCATGAGCTGGTCATCAGCCTGGGGCTTCAGAACAATGTCAAATTTTTGGGTTTTCAAAAACTGACCGACCTGCTGCCGCAAATTGGCCTGGTGGTACTGTCGTCCATCAGCGAGGCGCTGCCGCTGGTGATCCTTGAAGGCTATGCCGCAGGAGTGCCTACTGTCAGTACCGATGTGGGGTCATGCGCCCAACTGATTTACGGGCTGGACGATGAGGACGTGGCACTTGGTGCATCGGGCGCCGTGGTCGGCATTGCTGACCCGCAGGCGCTGGCTGAAGCGGCATTGAATTTGCTGTTTGATCCTGTGGCCTGGCACAAGGCAGCACAAGCGGGCATTGCACGGGTTGAGCGTTATTACACCCACCCGGTGATGTTTGGCCGCTACCGCGCGGTATATGACCAGGCGCTGGCAGGGACTGCGGTCAGTGCTGATTTTTCAAGCAGTGTCACTGCGCAGTGCCCGGTGCAGCCAGTGCAAACCACCGACGAAGCGCTGGAAGAGCTGGAGGGCGAATTGATTGACGAGTTGATGCAAGAGCAAAGCGACAAGCCTGTTGCAGCGCCTGAAGTAGACATCAAGCTTTAAGCAACAGGCAAGCAAGGCAAACACCATGGCAGGCATAGGCTTCGAGATCCGCAAAATCCTGAACCGCGACAGCTACTTTGCGCTGGTGCGAGCCTATGCCTATGCGGGACTCATCAGCTCCGGGCCATGGGTGCTGTCGATTTTGGGCCTCGTCGCGATTGGTCTTTTGTCTGTCAATGTGGTGGTGCCCACCTTGCTGATCAGCCAGTTTCAGGTGTCGGTGACCTACCTGACCATGGCGTCCCTGATTTTGACAGGCGTGATGCAGCTGTCCTTTACCCGCTGGGTGTCAGACCAGCTTTACAGCAAAAACGCTGACAGCATCGTGCCCAATTTTGCGGGTGTCCTGCTGGTCATCAATGTGGCAGCGGGCACGCTGGCCATGCTGCTGGTGTTTGTGTCTTTCAGGCAGGAAAGCGTGATTTACCGGGCGCTGATGGTGGCCGGTTTTGTGACGATGTGCGACATCTGGATCGCCACTATTTTCATGAGCGGTTTGAAGTTTTACAAAACCATCGTCTTGCTGTTTGGCGGCGGCTACACCATCTCGGTGTTGCTTGCCATGCTGCTGCGCAGCAATGGACTGGAAGGGCTGCTGGCCGGCTACATCGTGGGCCAGTTCATGATGCTGATGGGCATGGTGTTTATCATTTTGCGCAGCTTTCCTGCGGAGCGCCTGATTGCATTTGACTGCTTTAAACCCGGAGCCATGCTTGCCAGCCTGATGGCCGTCGGCTTCCTGTTCAACTTTGCCATATGGGCTGACAAGATCGTCTTCTGGATTGCCGAGGAAACCAGCAACGCAGTCATTGGCCCATTGCGCGCCAGCGTGATTTACGACATGCCGGTTTTTTTAGCCTACTTGGGCATCATCCCCGGCATGGCGGTTTTTTTGGTGCGGTTTGAGACTGACTTTGTGGACTGGTACGACAGGTTTTACAACGCCGTACGTGACGGTGGCTCACTGGAAGAAATCGCCCGCATGCGTGACGCCATGGTGGCCGCCGTTCGCCAGGGCCTGTTTGACATCATCAAAATCCAGACGCTGTCCGTGTTGCTGCTGGTCGTGTTTGCCCCCACCATCTTCAGCAAGCTCAACATCAGCCCGCTGTACCTGCCGCTGTTTTATGTCGATGCGGTGGGTGCCAGTTTGCAGGTGGCGCTGCTGGCCGTGATGAATGTCTTTTTCTACCTCGACAAACGCAAGGAAGTGCTGATCACCGTGACCGTGCTGTCCCTCCTCAACATCTCGTTGTCAGTGCTGTCACTGCGGCTGGGCGTGGCCTACTACGGCTACGGCTTTGCGCTGGCCATGCTGATCACGGTGGTGTTTGCTTTGCGCATGCTGGAGTACAAGCTGGGACGGCTGGAGTATGAGACCTTCATGCTTCAGTAGGATATTCGTGTGCTATTAAATCAATAGCTGTTTGTGCCCGAATCTATTGGGCTACAGGCCTTAATAGTAGATAAAAAGACTTGGAACTGCCTTTGAACAGTGGTTTTAACTGTTTTTCGCTTGTTCAGCCTGCCACCAAGCCACACAAGCTAGAGCCAGCGCTGCGGTGCTGTCAACGCACTGGCTGCGCAGGGGGGACTGCACGGCGTCTAGCGCCAGTGGGGTTTCAGTGCAGGCCAGTACCACTGCGCCTGCGCCTTGGTTCAACAGGACTTGCACGGCTTGCTGTATCAGTTGGCCGCCTTGCGCGACATGGCCTGCTTTGACGAACTCTATGCCCGGCAACACCAGCTTGTCCATCGTGTCGTCAATGGGCAGCAGCGGCGTATAGCCTGCCTGCATTAATGGCGCATCAAAAATTTTGGCAGCCAGCGTGGCGCGGGTGGCGATGAGGCCGATGGTTGCGCACGGTTTGGCCAGCTTGCCAATCTCGCCAATGCTCGCATCCACAATGCTTATGAAAGGCACGCTGCACCCTTTCGCCAGGTCGGCATACCAGTAATGCGCGGTGTTGCAAGGCATGGCCAGCGCGGTGGCGCCTGCGGCAATCAGTCTGTCACGCCCGGCCAAAAGCTCTGGCAAGGGTGAGCGCCCACTACCCAGAATAGCCGCCGGGCGCGGTGGGATGCGTGGGTCTGACTGGATCAGCAGCGGTATGTGGTCGGCATCGCCTTTGGCTGGCGTTGCAGCCAATACCTTGTTAAAAAAATCAAGCGTGGCCAAGGGCCCCATGCCGCCTAAAACGCCAATCATCTTCATGACCCTTTCAAGTACATCAGGCAACGGCCATCAAATAGCCGCCAGATAAAAACGCCAAGCCGAGTGTGACCAAAAAGATCATCGCCACAGGTCGCCAGCCAAGCTGCGTGACTTCTTGCAACGATGTTTTCAAGCCAACACCCGCGATGGCCAGTACCAAAAATGCCTGAGAGACATTCGATGCGCCAGACTGAACCTGCGCAGGCACCCAGCCCGTGCTGTTGACCAGCATCAGCACGACAAACGCGACTGTAAACCACGGCAGCAACGGTGTTTTAACGGCGCTGCCTGCACCCGCAAGGCGAGTACGCACCACCAATGAAATGACCACCAGCACGGGCATCAAAAACGCCACTCGCATCAGCTTGGTGATGGTTGCTGCGTCGCCCGCTTCTGGCGACAGGCTGTAGCCGGCGCCCACGACTTGCGCCACATCGTGGATCGTGGCACCGATGAATTTGCCTGCCATCACCGCATCAAAACCCAGCCACTGGGTAATCAACGGGTAGACCACCATCGCCATGGTCGACAGTGTGGTGACGCCGACCACCGTCAGGGTGGTGTCGCGCTCCAGGTTGGCATTTTTGGGCAGCACGCTTGAAATGGCCAGTGCCGCTGATGCGCCGCAAATAGCGGTTGCGCCGCCAATCAGCACACCCAGGCTGCTTTCGACTTTAAACAAACGCGCCAGCAGCAAACCAAGTGCAATCGTCAAAGTTACCGCCACCAGCAGCGCCACCACGGTTTGCCAGCCCAGCGTGACAACGTGATCAATCGTGAGCCTCAGGCCGAGCAAGGCAACACCTATCCTGAGCACCGTGCTGGACGCAAACTGAATGCCCGCCGCACAGCGTTTGTCGTCACTGATGAAGTGCAGCGCCAGGCCGAGCAGCAACGCAAACAGCAGCATCGAGCCTTTGTAATGGCTGCCTAAAAAGGCTGCAGCCATAGCCACCAGTGCCGTGACCAGCAGGCCTGGGATCAGTGTTTTGGTGAACTCGACAGCCGCACCCGGCGCAAGCGTTGTCATCTTGACAGGTTTTTAAAGTGGCTTTAAACCACTGAACGCATCCATGTAGCCGTACAGCGCAACCGATCCGCCGGTGTGCAAGAAGACCACGTTCTGGCCCTTCTTGAAATGACCCTTGCGGCACAGGTCTATCAGCCCGGCCATGCCTTTGCCTGAATAGACTGGGTCCAGCAAAATGCCTTCAAGGCGCGCCATCATGGTCACCGCCTCGATCATGCCGGGCGTGGGCACGCCGTAGCCGCCGCCCACGTAATCGCAGTTGGCCATGACGCTTTCGCGGCTGACGCTGCCGGGTACACCCAACAACTCAGCGGTTTTAACAGCCAGGTTGTATACATTGGTTTCTTGCGCTTCTTTGGGTGCCCGCACGCCTATGCCAAGCACCGGGATCTGGCTGCGTGTGCCTTCAAGACCCACCACTAAACCCGCTTGCGTGCCTGCACTGCCGGTGGCGTGCGTGATGCAGTCAATGCGCAAATCCTGCGTGTTGAACTGGTTGACCATCTCTAGCGCGCAGGTCACGTAGCCCAGCGCGCCAATCGGGTTGGAACCGCCGCCGGGGATGATGTACGGCTTTTGGCCCTTGGCACGCAGTTCTTCAGCCAGCTTGGCCATAGCAGCGTTCATGTCGGCGCCGCCGGGCAGCTCTTGCACATTCGCACCATAGAGATGGTCTAAAAATACGTTGCCCGACTGCTTGTAGTTTTCAACTTTTGAGCCGGTAAGGTCTTCCAGCAAAATCTCGCACTTCATGCCCATCCTGGCGGCAATCGCCACGGTCTGGCGCGCGTGGTTGGACTGCGTTGCGCCTTGCGTGATGATGGTGTCTGCGCCGTGTTTGACAGCATCGGCCATCAGAAATTCAAGCTTGCGGGTCTTGTTGCCGCCTGAGCCCAGGCCGGTGCAGTCGTCCCGCTTGATGTACAGGTTGGGGCCGCCGAGTGCTTCGGTCATGCGGGGCATAAATTCAAGCGGTGTCGGGCCGTGGGTGATGTGAACGCGGGGGAAGTTGGTGAGTTTCATGGGGTACTTTCTGTTGGGTTGGAATGGGTTGTGAATTAGTTTGAAGCGCCAGCGATTGCTGCGGCGACAGCAACGATTTGGCCTATCAGCGTACAGTCATCGTCAGTCAATGACAGCGGCGTACGCAAGTCCATCAACTGGTTTAAAACTGCTTTGGAGTTGGGAATGTCTGGCTTGGTTTGCAGGTAGTGCCAGTGCTCGTAATTGCTGGTGAAAGCAATTGGGCTGGGCGTGCCAAACCATTTGATGTACAAGCCGCGCAAGTCGCACTCTTTTAAAAACCGCTCGATTTGCAGCGGCTTTAAATCAAGCGTGAACTGAATCGAACTGGCGACGAATTCTTCTTTGACAACACGCGCTGGCACAGACAAATACTTCGCTTTGCTCAACTCGCTTGCCAGCGTGGCGTAAATATGATTCCAGCGCTGCCCACGATCCGCCAGTTCTCCAATTTGCGGACGCAGCAAAGCCGCTGCCAGATTCGACATGCGCATGCTGAAGTTGGGCGTCACGTACTTCCAGCGCTCAAACACATCAATGGCGGGTTTCAAAATATGCTGGTCGTACATCATGTAGCAGCCCGACATCAAAATGGCTTGCGCGGCCACATCGTCATCGTCCGTCACCAGCAAACCGCCTTCGCCCGAGTTGATGTGTTTGTAGGTTTGCGCGCTGTAGCAACCCACTTTGCCCCAAGTGCCGGTGTGCTGGCCGTCCCACTTGGCACCCATGGTGTGGGCACAGTCTTCAATGATGGCGATGCCATATTTGCCGCATATCGCGCGCACCGCCTGCAAGTCGGCAATGTGGCCGCGCATGTGCGACAGCAAGAATGCTTTCGCGCCGCTGGTCGCGGCTTTCCGCTCCAGGTCGGCCATGTCGGTCATGTAGTCGGCCGTGGTTTCAACCAGCACCGCCTCAGCGCCTGCGTGTGCGATGGCTCCGGGAACCGGTGCCAGGGTGAAGGTGCTGGTCAACACCTTGTCGCCCGGCTTCACACCCAGCGCCTTGAGCGCAATAAGCATGGCCGCACCGCATGAGCTGACGGCTACGCAATACTTGCTACCGACGTAAGCCGCGTAGTCTTGCTCCAGCAGTGATGCCTCAGGGTAGCCTGAGCCCTGCTCGCCATAGCGGTGCAGTCTGCCTGACCGCATCAGCGCCACAGCGCGCTCAATCGCCTGTTCAGAAATCGGCTCGGGCGTGCTCAGGTCTTTGCCAAACCACAGGCCATCTGGCGCGCGTGGGGCCGCAGTCGTGAGGGTTGTCAGAGTTTCAGACATGAGGCAAATCAGTGCTGATGGCCAGCCAGCGTGCCCAGCTCAAACGCTTCTTGCGGGTAGTATTTTTTCAGACGTATGTCGCCCGTGCGGGCGTGGCCTTCCATACCTTCAAGGCGCGAAATTCTGGCTGCCACCTGACCGACTTCTCGGCTTGCACCGCGCGTCAAGCGCTGGTAGGTGACCGTCTTGATAAATTTGCCTACACTCAAGCCGCCCGAATATCGCGCAGCCCCTCGGGTTGGCAAAATGTGATTCGGCCCGGCGCATTTGTCGCCATACGCCACGGTGGTTTCTTCACCCAAAAAGAGTGACCCGTAGTTGGTCAGGTTGGCCAGCCACCAGTCCAGGTCTTTGGCAAACACCTGCAAATGCTCGGGCGCGTATTGGTCGCTGATGTCCACCATTTCTTCGCGGCTGCCGACCAGCACCACCTCACCATAATCACGCCAGGCAGCAGTAGCGGCATTGCGCGCCAGCTCTGGCAGGGCGGCAATAACGGACGGCATGAGTTCGATCACTTTCATGCCAAGTTCGCGTGAGGATGTGTAGAGCCACACCGGGGAGTCGGGTCCATGTTCGGCTTGCCCTGCCAGGTCAGCAGCAACCAGATTCACGTCGGCCGTCTCATCGGCAATGATGGCGGACTCGGTGGGGCCTGCCACCACATCAATGCCAATGCGGCCAAACAAGGTGCGCTTTGCCTCGGCCACAAAGCGGTTGCCCGGGCCCACAATTACATCGGCTGGTTTAGGGGCATACAAACCGTAGGCCATGGCCGCAATGCCCTGCACACCACCGAGCGCCAGCACAATGTCTGCACCGCACAGCTTCATGGTGTGCAGGATGGCCGGGTTTACGCCTGCTTCTTTATGGCCTGGTGACGTGGCCACAATGTTGGGTACTCCCGCCACCTTGGCGGTACACACGCTCATGATGGCCGAGGCGGCATGGGCATAGCGGCCGCCCGGCACATAGCAGCCCGCCGTGTTGACCGGAATCAATTTTTGCCCGGCAACCAGGCCGTCAATCAGCTCGACTTCAAACTCATGCAATGACTCGCGCTGGCGCTGCGCAAAATCTTTCACGCGGGCATGGGCAAAAGCAATGTCGCCCTTGATACCTTGACTCAAGGCTTTGCTGGCTTTGGCAAAGTCATCTTCACCCACAACGATGTCGCCCTGCCAGCCGTCAAAATCCCGCGCATATTTTTCCACCGCATCACGGCCATTTTTTTGAATGTCAGCCAACAAGCGCTCAACCGTCTCAGATGTTGCGTTGTCAATCGCCTCTTGTGGTGGTGTCGCTTTCTTCAAATATTCAATCGTCATGAAATGGTTTCTCTCAATAAAATTAATTTACCCACGGCCTTTCCAGGGCACGACACGGCGTTCAACAAAACGCACCAGGTGATCAAAGGCGTAGGCAATCATTGCAATTACCACGATGCCCATGATGACAATCGGCGTCTGCAAAAACCGGGACGCAGACAAAACCGTGTAGCCCAAACCAGACGTCGCGGCAACCATTTCGGCGGCCACCAGTGTGGTCCAGCCAAAACCGATGCCCACGCGCATGGCGGTAAATATTTCTGGCATGGCTGACGGCAAAACAACCATGCGAATCACTTGCCAGCGGGTGGCGCCAAACGAATAGGCGGCATGAATCTGCTCAATCGCCGCCGACCTGACGCCAGCACGCGCACCCAAGGCCATCGGCGCGAGAACCGACAGAAAAATAAGCAGAACCTTGGACAGTTCATCGATGCCAAACCAGATAATCATCAGCGGCAGGTAAGCCAGTGGCGGAATCGGGCGGTAGAACTCAATCGGCGGGTCAAAAATGCCGCGTGCGACCGGGCTCATGCCCATGGCAATGCCCAGCGGAATCCCGATGACACAAGCCAGCAGGAACGCGCCAAAAACACGCAGCGTGCTGACCCAGGTGTGCTCCCAAAAACTTGCGCCGGTAAAACCGTCTCTGAGCATGGTCACAAAAGCGTCGATCACAGCCATCGGGGAGGGCAAGAAAAGCGGCTTGACGAAGCCTGCATAGGTCACAAACCACCAGAAAAGAATCAAGCCAACAATGACGACTGCGCTGATTTTCAAACTGTCGCCTTGACCAGGCACGCCGTATATTTCACCGGGCTTGGCTGGCTTGGCCTTCATGAGGCTGGCCCACGGGCCGTTGCCAGAGTTTGTTGGGGCGTTACTCATGATGGGCTCCTTCTTCGTCTGCAAAGATGATTTGCAAAATCTCTTCTCTGAGGGCAATAAATTCTGCGGACGCTTTGATCGCCCTGGCGTTGCCCGTCTCAAAATAGCGCTGACTGAACGGCAAGTCAAAGGTGTGCGAAATACGGCCCGGGCGAGGTGACATCACAATCAGCTTGGTGCCCATGAACAGGGCTTCCTCAACGCTGTGGGTGATAAAAAACACCATCTTGCCGGTGTCGCGCCAGACTTTCAAAATCAGCTCTTGCGCGCGCTCGCGCGTCAGCGCATCCAGCGCACCCAGCGGTTCGTCCATCAACAAAATGGCCGGGTCACTGGTCAGCGCCCGGGCAATGCCGACGCGCTGCTGCATGCCGCCTGACAGCTCATAGGTGGCCGATTGCTCAAACTGCTCAAGGCCCAGCAGCTTGATAAATTCTCGGGCAATTGTTTCGCGCTTGGGTTTGTCGTGGCCCTGAATTTTCAAGCCGAAGGCGACGTTGTCCAATACGTTTAACCAAGGCAGCAAGGCATGTTTTTGAAACACCACCGACCGGTCTGCACCAGG
>JANOWR010000004.1:0-14756 GCA_031417995.1 Polaromonas sp.
GCCCTTCGCAGGCCATTCCGGCTGCAAAGGTAATGGCGTGCTGCTCGGCAATGCCAACGTCGTGGTAGCGCTCGGGGAAGCGATTGTGGAATTCAACCATGCCAGAGCCTTCGCGCATGGCGGGCGTGATGCCGACCAATCGTTTGTCATGTTCTGCCATGTCGCACAGCCACGTGCCAAACACTTGGGTAAAGGTTTGCTTGGGCTGCACCACCGCTTTTTGCAAACCCTTTGCAGGGTCAAATTTGCCTGGCCCGTGATACGCGATGGGGTCTACTTCAGCCAGCCCGTAACCGTTACCCTTTTTCGTGACCACGTGCAAAAACTGCGGACTTGAGCTGGTTTTCATCAAGTGTTTGATGTTTTCCAGAGTGGGGATGAGCGAATCAAGGTCATGGCCGTCAATCGGGCCGATGTAGTTAAAACCAAAATTTTCAAACAGCGTGGCGGGCACCACCATGCCTTTGGCATGTAGCTCCAGGCGTTTGGCCAACTCAAGCAGCGGCGGCGCCACGCTCAGCACCTGCTTGCCAACATGCTTGGCCGACGCATAAAAACGCCCGCTCATCAGTTGCGCCAAATAGCGATTCAGCGCACCCACGGGCGGGCTGATGCTCATGTCGTTGTCGTTGAGCACCACCAGCATCTTGCAGTCGTCATGCACGCCGGCATTGTTCAGTGCCTCAAAGGCCATGCCCGCGCTCATGGCACCGTCGCCAATGATGGCCACGGCGTAGCGGTCTTCACCTTTTTGTTTGGCGGCCAGCGCCATGCCCAGCGCAGCAGAAATCGATGTGGAGGAATGCGCGGTACCGAAGGTGTCGTACGCGCTTTCTTCCCGGCGCGGGAAACCCGACAACCCACCCAGCTGGCGCAGGCTGTCCATGCGCTCACGCCGTCCGGTCAAAATTTTATGCGGGTAGGTTTGATGGCCTACATCCCAGACCAGCCGGTCCTCGGGTGTATTGAACACATAGTGCAGCGCCACTGTGAGCTCGACCGTGCCCAGGTTAGAGCTCAAGTGCCCACCCGTTTTAGACACCGTGTCAAGCAGATAGGCCCGCAGCTCATCGCTGATCGTCTTGAGCTGGGCTCTAGGCAGCTTGCGCAGGTCTGCCGGGCTGTGGATGGTGTCTAGCAAAGGAGTCATCGTATTTTGTGTGATGTCAGGACTTTTGAATTCAATGCTGCCGATTGACCAGCATATCAGCCAGCGCCCGCAGTGCCGCCGTACTGTGCAGGCCACCGCCTTCAAGCGCACGAAGCGAGTCAAGGCTTGCCAAAGCCCGTGCCAGCAATTGCTGGGCGTAGTTTTTCGACGCCTCAAGCCCCATGAGCGAGACAAACGTGGGTTTGTCTTGCGCCACATCCTTGCCTGCGGTTTTGCCCAATGTGGCTGAGTCAGCCGTGACATCCAGAATGTCATCGACCACCTGAAACGCCAGACCGACCGCTGCGCCGTAGTCACGCAGGGCGTCCAGCACGGCACCAGAAGACATGCCGCAACTGGCACCCATCAGCACGCTGGCTTGCAGCAGCGCACCGGTTTTCAGGCGATGCATCTCATGGAGCTGCGGCGAGTCCAGCATCAAGCCCACGCTGGCCAGGTCAATCGCCTGGCCACCGGCCATGCCCTGAAAGCCAGCCGCACGGGCCAGCATGCGGCACAAGCGGGCTTGCATGGCGGCATCTACAGTGTCGTCTTCGGGGGTTAAAAATTCAAATGCCAGCGCCTGCAAGGCATCGCCCGCCAGCAGCGCCTGTGCCTCGCCAAACTTGACATGCACGGTGGGCTTGCCACGGCGCAGCACATCGTTGTCCATACAGGGCATGTCGTCATGCACCAGCGAATACGCATGAATCAGCTCGACAGCGCAGGCCGAACGCAAGGCAGCTTGCGGGTTGCCGCCTACCGCCTCGCAAGCGGCCAGCACCAGCAGTGGGCGCAGGCGCTTGCCGCCGTCCAGCACGGCATAGCGCATGGCGACACCAAGATTGACCAAGCCTGCGGACGCGGGCGCGTTGCCGGGGCTGGCGACCCATTTGGTGAGTGCGTCTTCCACGCTGGCGAGCTGCCGTGCGCTCCAGTCAGCGAGCTGGAATTCAGGGAGTTTGTCAGGTGCGTTCAACAGGGGTCTCTTTTTTATGACTTGGGATCAAACCAGGCATCAAGCCCAGGGCTTGAGTTCGGTGCCCTCCAGCACCTTGATCTGGGTTTCCACCGCTTCAAGTTTGCTCTTGCAAAAAGCCAGCAATTGCGCACCCCGCTGGTAGCCAGCAAGCAACTGGTCCAGCGGCAACTGGCCCGATTCAAGGCCAGAGATCAGTCCTTCAAGTTCTTGCAGCGCAAGCTCGTAGGTGGCGGGTAAGGCGGGCGCAGGTGGTGGTGTCGATTTGGCCATGGTGTTTAGGTTTCCCTGTGATTTTAGGGGCAGGCGTGTCCATTTTTGGGGCTGCACGCCACTTGCAGGGCTAAAATTGAAAATCACTCTCAAAGCGGCTCGCCCACCGCCACGTCTTGATGTCCGATTTAAGCCTTCGCCTCTTGCAGGCCACCAGCCAATTACCGATTTCAAGTTATTTTGATGCTGCGTTGTACCAGCGCGAACAGCAAAAGCTGTTTGCAAAAGGTCCGCGCTACCTGGGCCATGAGCTGGCCGTGCCTCACATGGGGGATTTTTACGCCCTGCCGCATGAAGGCGAAGGCCGCGCACTGGTGCGCAACGCATCGGGCATTGAGCTGATTTCCAACGTCTGCCGCCACCGCCAGTCGACCATGCTGCAAGGCCGTGGAAACACCGGTAGCAATATCGTTTGTCCGCTTCACCGGTGGACGTACAACACATCCGGCGAACTGATAGGCGCGCCGCACTTTGAAATTGACCCCTGCCTGAACCTGAACCGCTACAAAACCACCACCTGGAACGGCCTGGTGTTTGAAGACAATGGCCGCGATATTGCGATGGAAATGAGCCAGCTTGGCGTGGCCCAAGACCTGGACTTTACCGGCTACCAGCTCGACAAAGTACACCTGCACGAATGCAACTACAACTGGAAAACCTTCATTGAGGTCTACCTGGAGGACTACCACGTCGGCCCGTTTCACCCCGGGCTGGGCGGCTTTGTCACCACGCATGATTTGCTGTGGGAATTGCATCCCAGTTACTCGGTGCAAACCGTGGGCGTGTCAGACAAGCTGGGCAAGCCCGGTACCGACACCTATAAAAAATGGCACGACGTTGTGCTGCAATACCGCAAGGGCGTGGCGCCCAAGTACGGCGCCATCTGGCTCACTTACTACCCGCATGTGATGGTCGAGTGGTACCCGCATGTGCTGGTCGTTAGCACCCTGCACCCGCGCGGGCCCGACAAGACACTGAACGTGGTCGAGTTTTTCTACCCCGAAGAGATTTGCGCTTTCGAGCGCGAATTCATCGAAGCACAACAAGCCGCTTACATGGAAACCTGTGTGGAGGATGACGAAATCGCCTTGCGCATGGACGCGGGACGCAAAGCGCTCCTGGTGCGGGGCGACAACGAGTTTGGCCCCTACCAAAGCCCGATGGAAGACGGCATGCAGCATTTCCACGAGTGGTACCGCCGTGAAATGGGCGCCAGCAAAACCACGCAGATGATTTGATGGCGATTGACTGATAACAGATACTCGCTACTTTTTTAGTAGCTGCTTGCGCCCGAATTCATTGGGATACAGGCCAAAAACACCCCTAAAAACAGCTCAAAAAACCTGAGAAAGCTAAAAAATACGCATGCAAGCCATCTGGATGATCCTGTCCGCCTTTATTTTTTCCAGCATGGCGGTGTGCGTCAAATTTGCAGCGGTGTACTTCAACAACGCCGAGCTGGTGTTTTACCGGGGCGTGATTGGCGTGGTGTTCATGGCCGCTTTTGCCAGAGCACGCGGCACCTCGCTGGCAACAACCGTGCTGCCCATGCACATCTGGCGCAGCGTGGTGGGCGTGGTGGCGCTGTCGGCCTGGTTTTATGCGATTGCGCATCTGCCATTGGCCACTGCCATGACGCTGAACTACATGAGCAGCGTCTGGATTGCCGCGTTTTTAGTTGGCGGCACGCTGATGTTTGCCAAGGCGGGGGAGCGCATTCCGTCGCAAGCCGCGCTGGTCGGCGCAATTTTGGCCAGCTTTGCCGGGGTGGTTATGCTGCTGCGCCCCACGATTGCCCAAAACCAGGCCTTTGCCGGGCTGATTGGCCTGCTGTCTGGCCTGGGCGCTGCGTTTGCCTACATGCAGGTGATGGTGCTGGCCCGCATGGGCGAGCCTGAAGCACGTACGGTGTTTTACTTTGCCGTTGGCACCACCATCGCCGGGGCGCTGGGCATGGTTTTTTTAGGGGCGTCGGCATGGGACTGGCAACATGCATTGTGGCTGCTGCCCATCGGCGTGCTGGCCAGCGTAGGCCAGTTGTGCATGACCAAGGCGTATGCCATGTCGACCAACCACGGCGGCACGCTGATGGCAGCTAATTTGCAATACTCAGGCATTATCTTTTCTGCGCTGTATGGTCTGGTTTTGTTTGGTGACCAGATACCGCCGCTGGGCTGGGCAGGCATGGGGCTGATTATTCTCAGTGCCATCGCCGCCACTGTATTACGCGCCAGGGCTGCACCGGATGCCCCGGCTGAAGAGCATTAATTAAACATGGCCATGAATGGAGCTTTCAATGAACTACGACCTGCTGATATCCGCTGAACAACTACTGGCGCTGGTCGCCAGCAAGCAGCCGCTCCGCGTATTCGACTGCACGTTTGATTTGGCGCAGCCGCATATGGGGCAGCAGCAATACAACCAGTCTCATATTCCTGGCGCTGTTTATGCCAACCTCGACACGGCACTTAGCGCCAAGCACGGCGTCCTCGGCGCGCGCGGCGTGATCACAGCACATGGCGCAGACACGCCTGCATCAGGCGGCCGCCACCCGCTGCCCAACCGCGAGAAATTTGCCGAGTGGCTGTCTAGCGTCGGCTTTGCCAACAACATGCAGGCCGTGGTGTATGACCGCAATGGTGCCAACTACTGTGGCCGCCTGTGGTGGATGATGAAGTGGGCAGGCCACAAGAATGTGGCCGTGCTTGACGGCGGCCTGCAGACATGGACGGCGGCGGGCGGCATGGTGGCCAGTGGTGACGAGCCCGCGCACTTTCAGTCAAACTTTGCCCTGGCACCTGAGCTGGCTACGCTGGTAGCTACAAAAACGGTAGCAGACAATATGGGCCGCCCGGTGCAGACATTGATAGATGCACGCGGTGCACCACGCTTTCGCGGTGAAGTTGAACCGCTGGACCCGGTGGCTGGCCACATACCAGGCGCGCTCAACCGACCCTTTGGTCAAAACATCGGGCCTGACGGCAAGTTCAAACCAGCAGCCGTACTGAAAGCTGAATTTGAAGCACTGCTGGCAGGCCGTGACCCGTCAAGCGTGGTGCACCATTGCGGCAGCGGCGTCAGTGCTGTACCCAATATTTTGGCGATGCAGATTGCCGGGTTGGGCAATGCATCCACTACAGGCCTGTATGCCGGTAGCTGGAGCGACTGGTGCAGCGACCCGAGCCGACCCGTGGCTCAGGGTTGATGCCCAGGCTCCTGGTGCTGTTTAATTGACCGACGCGCTGGCGGGTGTGGCGTAGGCGGCGGCATACAGCACGTCTTTTGCCTCACGGCAAATCAAGCGGTCGCTAAGCAGTGACGTAGATGTGCTCTGGCGCCAACCCCTCGATTTTTCGCTGCCACATCGCCGTAAAGGCTGTTTCTGCGTGCTTGGCAAACAGGGCAGTATCAAACAGGGGGGCTCGAAGACGATTTTCGATTAGCCGATGACGCAAAGCGTCGAGGCGAGCCGAGTCGGATGCCAACGCCAACGCCAAGTTTTCGTAGTCTTGCAGGCTATTTACCACCAATTCCGCAAGTCCAACAGCGCGAAGGAGGCTGGACGCAACGCGGCCTGGGAATGCCTGGCCCAAGCAGCTTAATACAGGCAGACCGACCCACAATGCATCACTGGCCGTGGTGTGAGCATTACAGTAAAGGGTATCAAGGAACAGGTTGGCCAATCGTTGACGGGACAGATGTTCAGGCATGTCAACGCGGGGCGCAAACACCAGACGCTCGGGGCTGATGCCGCGCGCTGCCGCCTCCGCTCTCAGGTTGCCAACAGCGTGGACGTTATCTTCCAGCAGCCACAGTACGCTGCCAGACACCAATAGAAGCAATCGCATCCAGACACCAAACACGTCGGGCGTTATTTTGTAATTGTTGTTGAAGCAACAGAACACAAAACCCTGTTCTGGCAAGAGTACCTCAGCGCGAGTGAACACGCGGTCTGATACGCGCCGTTGCAAGTCGTTGACTTGATATGAATGAGGTAAGTAGACGATCTTTTCGGTAAAGCATTCTCGATGCCCCTGCGGTATCACCGTTGCGTCGGCCATGATGTAGTCGATGAACGGTGCGCCCATCGTTCCGGGGTAACCAAGATAACTCACTTGCACCGGCGCGGCTCGATGGGCGAAGATACCGGTTCGGCAGTCTTCGGTATAGCCTTTCAGGTCGATGGCGATGTCGATGTGCATCGCACGCGCACGCTCAGCAATAGCGACATCAGGAAGGCCAGCAACATCGATGAATTGGTCAAAAGCAGCTTCCAGACGGTCACGCATGGGATGCACGGAAGGGGGCCCGAACGAAAAGGCGATGACTTCGAAGCGGCTTCGGTCATGCTGTTCGAACAGCTTCGCCATGAGATGGGCTGTAGCGTGCCCGTGAAAGTCGGCCGAAAAATACCCAATTTTTATGCGTTCATGTAGATTTTTCGCATGCATAACGCCAGTCTTGGGGAACCGCATGCGGTCGACATAAATCTTGGAACACATGTGGTGCTGTGAAGCACTGAGCGGCGCTGCGAGGACTGTAAACGGTATCGCCGCGTATTCACCATTGTCAATACGGCGCCCTAACTCCACGAACGCGGTGTCGATATCCCGCCAGTCGCAAAGCCCCAGACGTGTATGCAGCCACGTTCCGTACAAGCCAGCGGCGTTCGCGTCAAGCGCAAGTGCCTTTTCGAACGCAGCCAATGCATCCAGCGGGCGTTTTGTGGCGCTTAACACTTGGCCCAAATTGGCCATCATGTCAGCAGATTGCGGTTTAAGCGCTAAGGCGCGTTCATAACAGGGTAAAGCTTCGGCCAAGCGCTTAAGTGCCACAAGCGCATTGCCCAGATTATTGTGTGCCTCAGCAAGGTTGGGGTTGGCAGAAACTGCGCGCTTGCACGCCATCACTGCTTGTTCCGCCTTGCCTTGGGCAAGCAGTGCGTTACCCAGATTGCTGGCAGCTTGTGCATGGGACGGGTCCAAAGCAAACGCCGCTTCATAACTGGCGGCAGCGGCTTCTGGCTTGCCTAGTCTTAGCTGTACATTGCCCAGGCCGAAATGCGCGGGTGAATGGCCGGGATTGTTGATCAACGCGCGTTGGTAGCTACTGACGGCAGCGTCGAGCTGACCTAGTTTTTCATTCGCCATGCCCAGATGTACCAGCGCCTCCAGGTGGTTGGCATCTTGCGCAATCGCCTTGGCATAGCTAGCCGCAGCCTCACTCGTTTGTCCGGCTGACATTTGCACGTTGCCCAAACAGTCATGGTAGTCAGCGCAATTTGGGTTCAGTGCGATACCTTGTAAAAGCACTTTGCGCGCGTCTTCCAATTTGCCCGCACGGAACAGCACACGGCTCAGGTCACGCACAGCAAGTTCAAAGCCAGGCAAGATTTCCACTGCCCGCGTCAAATGCGCAATGGCGAGTTCCAAATTGCCGTTCTTTTCGTAAAGCGTGCCCAGCATGTAGAAAGCATCATGCCCCAAGGGGTCGAGTGCGGCGGCGCGCGTCAAGTGCACGGTCGCGTCTTTTGCAAGGCCTAGTTGAATCTCGGTAAACCCCATGCTCGTTAGAGTCTTGACGTCGTCAGGGTTATGAACAATCGCCTTCAGGTAGCAACGTAAGGCGTTTGAAAAATCGCCTTTTTGGATAAAGGCATCACCTTGTTTTCGCTGAAACTCACCCCCACCAGCATACTGTTTCAGCCATCTAAACAAGAAGTTCTCCTACAGGTCGCCCGCCAAGACTGATGGCATCCGATGGAGCAACATTATCCGATGGGCGCAGCTTACTTACCCCCAGAAGCTCAACGCGCGATGTCAGCTTCCGGGCAAGCGATTTGCTTGTGGGCGGTTGTCGCTTTTGCCCTGCACAGAGCATAAAATCAGTGCCCGTGCGCCAATCCACTGATCAACGTGACCAGCCCAATACCCGCTAACAACCAGGCGATTTGCGCTGCGGTTTCTCGTGCGGCGGCGCGCTTTTGCAGTTGAGGAATCAAGTCAGCCAGCGCCACGTAGACAAAGCTGCTGGCCGCTATCACCAAAAAGAAAGGCAAAAAGTCATACAGCTGGTCAACCAACACGTAGCCCAGCACGCCACCCAGCGCTGTCACCGCGCCCGCCAGCGTGACTTTGACCAGCGCGGTACGGCGGTTGTTGTTGGACGACTGGCGCAGCACCACCAGATCACCCATGTGGTGCGGCACTTCGTGTGCCAGCACCGCCAGCGAGGCAACGATGCCCAAGCGCATGTCGGCCATAAAAGCTGAGGCAATCAAAATCCCGTCACCAAAGCAATGCACGCTGTCGCCAGCCAGTACGGCCCAGCCCCCAGACGCACGGTGCGCCCCCACGCTTGTCGCTTCGCGTGCCTCAGGCGGTGCGCTGCCCCTTTCACTGGAAACAGGGGCTGAACTTGTTTGGGGCGGCCCTGCGCTGCGTTCGCTATCGTGGGCATCATGATGGTGGTCGTGGTGCCCATGCCCCGCGCCATGCTCGTGCCCGTGGTGCCACAGTTCCGCCTTGTCGAGCAAAAAGAAAAACACCAACCCAACCAGCAGCGTGGCAAACAGCTCTTTTGCGCCGGCCTGGCTTTCAAACGCCTCGGGCAGCAGGTGCATGAAGGCGGTGGCCAGCAACGCGCCGGCAGCCAGACTGAGCATGTGTTGGGTGTATTTGGCCAAAACACCAAAGCCAAGCAAAGCCGCCAGCCAGACACTGCCAATGCCAGCTGTGAGGGTACCCAAAATAATTGCTATCAAAGTCATAGCTGCTTGCGCCCGAATTTATTGGGCTAGAGGTCTAAAGTATGGATGAAAAGAGGGTAAAAAGCATTAAAAAAGCCGCCGCACGTTGCCGTGGGCGGCTTTTTGATGTGAGGTTGGATTTTAAGCCACGCCTAGAGCTTTGATTTAAGCCACACCATTGGTCTTGAACCAGGCCAGTGCCCGCTTGAAGCCGTCTTCCGCCGCTTCCTTGCGGTAGCTGGGGCGGTAGTCAGCATGAAAAGCGTGGGGCGCGTCAGGGTAAATTACAAACTCAGATGCTTTGGCAGCGGCGTTGCCCTTGGCGCCTGCATCGGCCAGCGCAGCCTTCATCTGGTCAACCGTGGCAACAGGAATGCCGCCATCCTGGCCGCCGTACAAGCCCAGCACAGGCGCTTTAATGCCAGCAGCCAGGTCAATCGGGTTTTTGGGCAGCAGCGCAGATGGCGTGCCGACCAGACGGCCGTACCAGGCCACGCCTGCCTTGACGTTGCTGCTTTGCTGCGCGTATAGCCAGGTGATGCGGCCACCCCAGCAAAAACCGGTGATACCGACCTTTTTCAAATCACCGCCGTTGGCACCGGCCCATTTCACGGCTCCGTCCAGGTCAGCCATGACCTGCGCATCGGGTACTTTGGACACGACTTCAGCCATCAGCTTGGCCATTTCGCCATACTCGCTCGGGTCGCCTTGACGCGCGAACAGCTCTGGCGCGATGGCGAGGTAGCCTGCCTTGGCAAAGCGGCGGGCGGTGTCGGCAATGTATTCGTGCACGCCAAGAATTTCCTGAATCACCAAAATCACGGGCAAATTGGTTTTGCCAGCGGGGACGGCGTAAAAAGCCGGCACTTTGAAGCCATTGACCTCAAACGTGGTTTCGCCTGTTTTAAGGCCATCTGACGAGGTTTTGATCGCCGTTTGCGCCATGATGGGCATGGCCACGGCGGCGTAGCCTACGCCTAAAGCGGCTTTTAAGGCGGTGCGACGGGTCGCGCCTGACTCGGTGCTTTGGCCGGGCAGCAGCGCGTCAAATTCGGTTTTCTGGTCTTGGTTCAGCATGTAGATTTCAACAGAGTTTGTTTAAAAAGTCAGCTTGCAAAAAAATTGAACTGGGCGATGGAGACCATGCAGCCCAATAAGTTCTGGCCCATGGCATTTAAACGATCTTGATGCTGAGCTCGGGCAAGCCATCAATATGGCATTCAATGACATCACCCTTGACCACCGGCCCAACGTTTTCAGGTGTGCCTGAATAAATGATGTCACCGGGGAACAGCTCAAACGCTTCTGAAAGCCTTGAGATTTGCTCGGCCACCGACCAGATCATGTGGTTCAGCGTGGCCTGCTGTTTGACTTGCCCATTGACCTTGAGCCAGATGCTGCCCTTGGTGTAATGCCCGGTTTGCGCCACCTTGTGAATCGGCCCAATCGGCGCGGACTGGTCAAAGCTTTTGCCAATTTCCCACGGCTTTTTCTGGTCGCCCATGCCGCGCTGCAAGTCGCGCCGCGTCATGTCTAGGCCCAGCGCGTAGCCATAGACCAGCTCAAGCGCCTTGTCCATCGGTATGTTGCGCCCGCCCTTGTGCAAAGCCGCCACCAGCTCGACTTCGTAGTGGTAGTTTTTGGTCAGGGTCGGGTAGGCATGATCGACCACCTTGCCGGGCGGCACGAGTTGAATCGCATCGGTCGGTTTTTGAAAGAAAAACGGCGGCTCACGCGTCGGGTCGGACCCCATTTCAATCGCATGCGCGGCGTAGTTGCGACCTATGCAATAGATGCGGCGCACCGGCAACATCTCGCTGCTGCCTGCGATCGGCACATAGGTGCCAGGCACACTGAAAGGTGTCGCTGGTGCGTTGGCTGCCGTGCCGGGAGTGGCACAGCCCATCACCGCGCCTGCAGTCATCAGCGCGCCAGATTGCAAAAGTCCGCGCTTGCTCAGGTTGATAAATTTACCGGGTGTGTTTGATGGGGTCATGCTTGTCTCCAGTTGATTTACATACGCTTCGCACACACTTCAATGTGCTTTTTCCCAATTCTCCCCGAAACCAATCTCAGCCAGCAACGGCACTTTGAGTTGCGCCACACTCGCCATCAAACGCGGAATCTCTACCCGCACCCAGTCCACCTCTTCCAGAGGCACTTCAAACACCAGTTCGTCGTGTACCTGCATGATCATTTTGGTTTTCCGGTTTTCGCTATCCAGCACTTCCAACACCTTGTTCATGCTTAACTTGATGAGGTCAGCCGCCGTGCCTTGCATGGGGGCGTTGATGGCGGCGCGCTCTGCGCCTTTTTGGCGCGGGCCGTTGGGGGAGTTGATTTCTGGCAGGGTCAGGCGTCGGCCAAAAACGGTTTCGACGTAGCCCTTGCTTTTGGCTGACAGACGGGTCTCGTCCATGTAGTTTTTAACGCCGGGATAGCGCTGAAAGTACTTGTCGATATAAGCCGCTGCGGCTTTGGTTTCAATCCCCAGGTTGCGCGCCAGGCCAAAGCTGCTCATGCCATAAATCAGCCCAAAGTTAATCACCTTGGCGTAACGGCGCTGCTCGCTACTGACCTCATCAACCGCCACACCAAATACCTCGGCGGCAGTGGCGCGATGCACGTCGATGCCATCGGTAAAGGCTTTGAGCAGTGCTGCGTCTTCACTGATGTGCGCCATGATGCGCAGCTCGATTTGTGAATAGTCAGCGCTGGCGATCACACTGCCTGCCGGGGCGACGAACGCTTCGCGCACACGGCGGCCCTCGGCGGTTTTGACGGGGATATTTTGCAGGTTGGGGTCGTTGCTGCTCAGGCGACCTGTGACGGCCACCGCCTGCGCGTAGTGGGTGTGCACGCGGCCTGTGCGCGGCAAGGCGAGCTGCGCCAGCTTGTCGGTGTAGGTGCCCTTGAGCTTTGACAGGCTGCGGTGCTCCAGCAGCTTGGCGGGCAGTGGGTAGTCTTCGGCCAGCTTCTCCAGCACTTCTTCGTCGGTGCTGCGCGCGCCGCTGGGCGTTTTTTTAACGACGGGCATGCCGAGCTTGTCAAAGAAAATCTCACCTAACTGCTTGGGGCTGCCCAGGTTAAAAGGCTGGCCCGCAATCTCATAAGCCTCGGTCTCCAGCTGCACCAGACGCAGCCCCAGCTCGCCGCTTTGCCTGGCCAGCATCGGCCCGTCGATCAGTACGCCGTTGCGCTCAATGCGGTACAGGGATTCGCTGCTTTTGATCTCCAGCTCGTAAATAAAACGCAGCTTGTCAACCGCTTGTACCTGTGGCCACAGCACGTCATGCACACCAAGCGTTTGGTCAGCGTCTTCACATGAATATTCAGCCGCCTTGGCAATGTCCACCTGGTTGAACTTGATCTGATGCGCGCCCTTGCCACACAGGTCTTCAAAGGTAATGCCGCTGCGGCCCAGGTGCCTGTCGGCCAGACTGCTCAGGCCATGTGGTTTATGCACCTCCAGCACATAGCTTTGCAGTAGGGTGTCGTGCACGTAACCTTGCACTTCAATGCCGTGGTTGGCAAACACGTGGCGGTCGTATTTGATGTGCTGGCCGAGTTTGAGTTTGGCAGGGTCTTCAAGCCACGGCTTGAGTTTGGCCAGCACTTCATCGCGCGGCAGTTGCAAGGGTGCGTCGGGATAATCGTGGGTTAACGGGATGTAAGCCGCCTCACCCGGTTTGACGGAAAAGCTGATGCCAACTATTTCGGCGCGCATCTCGTCGAGTGAAGTGGTCTCGGTGTCCAGTGCAACCAGATCAGCCGTTTGCAACTTGGCCAGCCAGATGTCAAAAGCTTCCCAGGTGAGGATGGTGTCCCAGATCAGTTTGCTGGGCTGTTTGGGCACGGCAACAGTTGCGGTTGCTTCGGGTTCGTCGAACAGGTCGGGTTCAGACTTGGCCTTCGGTTTTTCAGCCGCAACAACGGGTACAGCACTGTCAAGCGACCTGACCAGCCCCTTGAACCCATATTTCTCATAAAAAGTAGCCAAGGTCTCCTGTTTTTGTGCGCCAATAGCTATGAATTCCATAGCAGGCAAGCCACTCACGTAGTCACCCAGATCACAGTCTTTTTTAATCGTGACCAGCGCCTTGCCTTGCGGCAGCCAGTCGAGCGAGGCACGAAGATTGTCACCCACCACGCCTTTGATATCCGCAGCATGCGCCACCAGGTTGTCGAGCGAGCCGTATTCCAGCAACCACTTGACCGCTGTTTTTGGCCCGCATTTCGGAACACCCGGCACGTTGTCTACCGTGTCGCCGACCAGCGCCTGGTAGTCCACCATCAGGCGCGGCGGCACGCCAAACTCAGCCTCCACGCCCGCCAGGTCACGTCGCTTGTTGTTCATGGTGTCAATCACGGTGATGTGCTCATCGACCAGTTGGCTCAGGTCTTTGTCGCCACTTGAAATGATGACTTCAATGCCCTGGGCTGATGCCATGCAGGCGAGCGTGCCAATCACGTCGTCAGCCTCCACACCCGGCACGGTCAACACCGGCCAGCCCATCAGCGCGACCACCTCATGCACCGGCTGGATCTGGCTGCGCAAATCGGGCGGCATGGGCGAACGGGTGGCCTTGTAGGCCGGGTACATGTCATCCCGGAAAGTCGGGCCTTTGGCATCAAACACGCAGGCGGCGTAGTCGGCGCGGTGGTCTTTACGCAGCTTTTGCAGCATGTTGACCATACCGCGAATCGCCCCGGTGGCCGGGCTGCTGGGGTCAGCCGGGTTGGCGCGCAGGTCGGGCATGGCGTGAAAGGCGCGGTACAGGTAGCTGGAGCCATCGACCAGTAGCAGGGTCTTTTTATGGGAGAGGGCGTCGGTGGAGTTGTCAGTAGTCATGCTGTGCCATTGTCGGGGATTTGCTCAAGATGTTGGCCAGTTGATTTTTGAAGCTTTGACACCGCCATCCAGCCAGATGCCAAGCCTACAATGCGGGCATGAACCACGTTTTGCCATCCTCACCCCGCGCCGCAGTTTTTGCCTTGTTGCTCACGCTGGCGGCAGCGGCAAGCGCGCAAACGGCAGCACCCGCACAAGCCGCAGCGCCCGATGCGGCAAGCACCACCTCAACTGCCCGTTCACTACCGCAAAAAGCCACCGAACATATCCGCACTGAAGATGCGGGTACCCGCATTGACGAAGTACGCGTTGGCGGTGAAACGCAAAGCATCACTGTGCAGCCCAAAACCGGCAGCCACCTGCCGGCCTATGAAGTCAAGCCGTCAGACACCACCAAAGGCAGTGCGCCGGGTTCTTCGTCAGGCGGCACCACGGGTTCGCGCGTCTGGAATGTGCTGAAGTTTTAATTTTTTAAAGCGACCTTTCAGGCATGGCCGTTTACACCGAAGTCTCGTTTGACGAGGCCTCTGACTTCATGGGCACGCTGGGTCTGGGTCAACTGCAAACCTTCAAGGCGTGCGCTGGCGGCATTGAAAACACCAACTATTTTGCTGACACGGAGCGCGGCGACTACGTGCTGACGCTGTTTGAGCGCCTGACATTCGAGCAACTGCCGTTTTACCTGCACCTGATGAAGCACCTGGCAGAGCGCGGCATTCCAGTGCCTGACCCGGCACCCGGCAAAGACGGCCAT
>JANOWR010000005.1:0-44208 GCA_031417995.1 Polaromonas sp.
AAGGGCTAGGTTTTTCAATGATTTTTCCCGTGTGCCGCCAGCTCGTATTTCAAGGTTGGTCAAATGCAGTTCTTCGGCCAAGGCAACACTTTTAATCTGAATTTCTTCTGCTACTTTCGTCAGACCGGCATCGAGTCCCAAGCCGGCTTCTACACATACCAGCATCAGATCAGCTGCGTCAGGGAAGTTTTCAAAAATTTCGCGTTGACGGGACTTGACTTTAAAGTGAAGAAAGATGTTCGGTAAATAGCAGCCCACCATTGCGAACAGCATCACGTAAAACAAAAGCGTCAGACTGGATTGCTCCACGGTTCTTAACGCAACAAAAGCCAATCCCGCAAAAACCAGCGGCAGCAAGGTTTTTGCGCCAAAATAAATCAGATTTGCATCGTTATTGCGGATACCGGCATTGAAAAATTTGACTCTCAGCGGAGATTGATCCCAATTTTCTGTCGGTGTTGACAAGCGGGCGAAAGGCCCGGCAATTTTGACGATGGTTTCTGTCCAGGGCGATTTCTCAGGTGCGCCCGCCAAGGCTTGCAAGCGTTGTCCTGTTTTGGTAGGTGCCAGCCATAAATAGCCTCCAACCAAACCAAACGTTACTGCAAAAAATATGAGCACGGGAAGTAACAACATTTCAAGCTCCTTTAAACACGAATTTTGATTATTTTTCTCAAAATAAAAATGCCCAAAACCATCAAAACAAGCATGTATTTGATAATTGAAATTCCGATGGGATCTTTCCACAAGGGCGCCATAAAACCCGGATTGACAAGATACATGGCACCCGCCAATGCAAACGGCATGATGCCCAAAATCCACGCCGACAAACGCCCCTCAGAAGACAAAATCTTTACCTTCGACATCAACTTGAGTCGTTCACGAATCAGGCGACTCAGGTTGTTTAATACCTCGGTCAGGTTTCCGCCGGATTCACGCTGAATTAGCACCGACACGATGAAGTAGCGTAAATCAGTAAGGGGGACACGTTCGCTCAGGTTCGTGAGCGCCTGTTGCAACGCCACACCAAAATTGACTTCGTCATGAACGATACGGAACTCACCGGCGATGGGCTCCGCCATTTCGTCACCGACCATTTGCAAGGCGGAAGAAAAAGCATGTCCTGAACGCAGTGCGCGGGTAATCAGGTCGAGCGCATCTGGTAATTGCCTTTCAAACCTGCCCAGGCGCTTGCTTCGAAGATGACTGACATACAGCAAGGGTGTGGCTGCAAAGGCAGCCCCCACCAGACCACTTAGCAAAAGGGATTGGTGTGCTCCCAACACCATCACGAAGCACGCAATAACCCCAATGGTTGCGCACGAAAGCACCAGCCTTGACACGGTCCAGCCAAGCCCTGCCTGAAGAATAAACCGGTCAAGCCTGTGCGCACGGGACATGTTCAACAAAATACGCTCTATAGCAGGGACTTCGCTCAGCATGCGCTGCTTCAGCAAATGAGACTGCTTGCTGTTGTCAAGTGATGCTGACAGTGCCCGCAGCCGGATTTGAATTTTTTTGGCTTTCGGCCCTTTGTAGGATTTCCAGAAAAGGTATGCGCCTTCAAGCAGCAGCAACACCGCCATGAAAACAAGCATGGATACCATCAGGAAGGCATTGCCTCCAATGTTTTGCAGCATGTTGGCTCCTTTTATTGGTAATGTTTGGCGGGGTCGAACATGGCATCAGGCAACACCACCCCGAACGAGCGCAGGCGGTCCGCGAATTTCGGCCTCACACCCGTTGCCTGAAAATAGCCTTGCACTTCACCTTCAGCATTGACGCCGGTTTGCCTGAAAGTAAAAATTTCCTGCATGGTGATGACATCGCCTTCCATCCCGGTAATTTCCTGAATACTGGTGATTTTGCGTTTTCCGTCAATCAGCCTGAGCCCCTGGATAACGACGGTAATGGCAGAGGCAATCTGCTGGCGCGCCGCTTTGTGCGGAAGGTTCAGGTTGGCCATGCCAATCATGTTTTCAAGCCGCGACAATGCATCACGCGGCGTGTTGGCATGAATGGTGGTGAGCGAGCCTTCATGGCCGGTATTCATCGCCTGCAACATGTCCACCGCTTCAGCGCCGCGAACTTCGCCAATCACAATACGATCAGGTCGCATTCGTAATGCATTGCGCACCAGTGCGCGCTGGGTAATTTCTCCCTTGCCTTCAATATTGATGGGGCGGGTTTCCATACGCACCACATGCGGCTGTTGCATCTGCAACTCGGCCGCATCTTCAATCGTGACAATGCGCTCTGATTCGGGAATAAAGCCCGAAAGGATATTGAGCAAAGTCGTTTTTCCTGCACCTGTGCCGCCAGAAATAATCATGTTGACTTTGGATTTGCAAAGGCCTTCAAGCATCAAAGCCATGTCTGGCGTCAGGCTCTTGAGCTCACTGACGAGATTGCCCATTTGCAAAGGGATATGTGCAAACCGCCGAATCGACATCATGGGTCCGTCCAGCGCTACCGGAGGAATCACCGCATTGACGCGCGAGCCGTCTGGCAGCCTGGCGTCCACCATGGGGCTGGATTCATCAATTCGCCGACCCACCAGCGACACAATTTTGTCAATGATGCGAAGCAGATGCTTTTCATCGGTAAACGTGACGTTGGTCAGCTCCAGCTTGCCCTTGCGTTCCACATAAACCTGCTGATAAGAGTTCACCAGAATGTCGGACACCGTGGGGTCCGCCATCAACAGCTCAATCGGCCCGAACCCGAGCATTTCATGCTGAATATCGCGGATCAGCGAGCGTCGCTCAATGTCATTGATGGCGGCTTGTTCGTCCTGCAGCAGTCGCTCGACCATGCTGGCGATTTCCTGGCGCAACATGGCGGGGGGCAGGCTCTCCAGCACCGTGAGGTCAAATTTGTCGAGCAGCTTGAGGTGCATCCGGCCCTTCAATACCTTGTAGGCCTCGCTTGCAAAATGGCCCTGATTCGCATCATTGACGGCATGCAGCGGTCGCGGCGCAATGGGTTCTACTACGGCGGCATTGAGTTTGTCCCGGAATGACATTTTCAGACTCCTTCACATGAGAAAAAATAATGGGTTGCGCCGTTCACGCCCGCCTGAGCAGACGATCCAGCAGGCTGCGGCTTTCTTCGGGCTTCGGGTTCAGCGACAAAGCAAACTCAGCCAGGTTTTTGGTCACTGCATTGGTGCGGGTCACCTCAGCCAATGCATCGCCATGATTGATGGATGCATTGACTTCTTTGTACGAATTGGGAACCGTGCGCAGGTTTGCCGCGCCCAGCGATCGCTGTACGTCGTCAAGACTGATTTCAGATCCTTTTTCGAAGCGATTGACAATCAGCTCAATCTTGTCCTGGGGGTAGCCCAGTGACTTGAAGACGGCCAGCAACTTGTTTGCATTTCTAAGGCCGGGCAGTCCGGCCTGCAGCACCGGAAAGATCCGATAGGCGCGGTCCAGTGCCTTGATGGCCAATATGTCCAGAGTGCGGCTCATATCGAGCAGCACAAAGTCATACTGGGTCACTGCCAAACCCAGGATGGCATCAATATGCTCAGGCTTGATCTCCATGGCTTTTGAGATGTCTTCAGGCGCCGCCAGAATGCTGTAGTTTGCTGCAATTTTGACGCTGCTGGCGGCTAGAAACGACGCGTCGAGCCGGCTGATGTCATGCGCCACGTCAGCCAGCGTTGACGCGGCCTTGCCGTCATAGACAAAAGACAGGGCGTCGCCAAACTGCAGATTCAGATCAATCAGCAGCACCGACCTCGTTTCTGCAAGCTGGTAGCCAAGATTGGTCGCCAAAAAAGTGGTCCCACTTCCGCCTTTGCAGGGCATGAACGCAAGTACCTTGCCAGTGCTCTTGCCATGGACGCCTGCAAGCTTGGCTGCAATACGGCTGACAGCTGCTTGCAGCGCCTCGGCACTCACGGGTGAAGGCAGTACCTCGCGCACACCTGCCCGCATAGAGTTGATCAAAAATTCAGGCGTTTGGGTGGCACATAGCAAGATGACCGCGATTTTTGGAAAATGCGTGATGACATGCTCGACCTGAACCAGTTCATGGGGGTCGCAGCACATGCCATCGACCAGCATCAGGTCTGGTTGCTCGTTTTCGGCGACGGTGCGCATCCGGCTCTTGCCGCCGTCAATCAGCACCACAGCATGTGATTGCGCTTCAAACACCTTGCCCATGTCTTGCAGATGATTCTTGTTGGGGGAAATAACAGTAATTTTCATAATATGCGCCTGTGGTTTAGATACAAATGGCGTTGCTATTCGGGTCTTGCCGCATCATTTCCCTTGGCAAAAATGTCGAAAAAGTGGGCATGGGAATGGCTGCCAGAGTTGCCAGACCGGCAATCGGTGAAATCCATTGGTAGTTAAGCCCGGTGATGGACACCGTGACGCCAGTACACGACCCCGAAGTGCAGCCTGCCGGCGCCCAGGCCACGTTGATGGTGTTGATCTGTGGCAGCAGCGCCTGCATCTTCGCGAGAACCTGCGCCTGGCTGGTCGTGTCGTCGCACACAACTGCAAACCGTGCGCCCGCTCTGGTCGCTTCATTGGCTGCGCTCCAAGTAAAAAGCATTCGGCTGAAGTCCGTGATTCCCAGCAGGAAGGTGAGAAAAACAAGCAATGCAAGGGCGAACTCCACCGTGGTGGCGCCTTTTTGATGGATGCTCATGTCGCTGCCCTCATGGTTGCAGTAATGGTGCTGAAGGTGATGTCGCCATTGGCGTTGCCAAAAGTCAGGCCGAAGAAGCTGGGAAACAGCGAGTGGTAGGTGTAGTTGGTCACCCTGACGGTCACGGTGTTGATCACTGGGTTGGTGCCTGAGAGCTGCCAGGTGCAGCAACTCCCCGCAGGCACATTGGCCAGAGTAAAACCTCTGACCAGAGGCGTTCCCGTGCCGCCCAGGTTGCCAAATACCATCAGGTTTCGCGCCTCGGTAATCTGGGTGCCGGGCGTTTGGAAAGACAGGTAGCGCACGGCGTCCCGAGTCGATTTGGTAATGGCGTTGTACTCGAACATGGCACGGCCAAACTCGGTGGTGATGAGCGTCAGCAGCAATAGCAGGGGAAGGATCAGGGCCAGTTCAACCAATGCCGCCCCTTTTTGTCTGTTTTTCATGATTTTTTTACCGTACTAAAACCGGCACGAGTGGCCCGCCAGCGGGACCGCCGGGTAGGCCACTGGTTGTGCAGGGACTGTTTAAAGCGCCGGCGTTTCCGATGAATTCCAGCCTGGCGATATCCATCGGGACCTCGAGGGGTTGCAGCATGAGCATGCATGCGTAATCGATAACACTAGAGCTGGCACTGATGACTGGCACCGTTACGATCCGCCGATTTCTTCCAAAATCCTTGTGTCCGCCCACCGCGTTTCCGGGTGCCGCCGATGGATTTTGAAAGCCACCGTTTAAATTGAATTCCAGAGCACCGGGATTACCCAAAATACCTTCGCAGCTGTTGCTGTTTTGATTGCCTTTGACGACTGTCCCTGTATCAGCGCACGAAGCAAATGCTAGGCGCTTGGTGACGAAATTTTGTGCGCTTGGATGGGCACCGGGGCCAGGCGCTCCGTTGTAGGCGTTCTGGCCAGCCGGCCAGTTGGCCAGGGTGTAGCCGTAACCCGTAAAGTCCGGGTTGTTCTGGCTCGGGCCGCTGTTGTTTTTGTAAATACCGAAGCGGCCATTCCAGGTGTCGGCAATGGTGGCCTGAACGCCAGGCGTGCCCAAGGTGTCGCCGATGCGTGTTCCGCACCGACCGTTCAATTCCGCTGTGGTTTCGGATGCGCTGTTGGATCCGTCCAGGTTGGCCCAGCCAATTTGTCCACCTGCCGCTGCATTTTGCGCGTGGATCAACGTTACCCATTCGCCCACCGCAAAACCGTAGTTTGGCGCTACGCCGCCAGCCTTGGGCTTTAGCGCAACTGGAATAGGACACGTGCTTTGTGCGCTGCCGCGGGTCGCCACTGCCATCGCTGCCACATTTTGCGTGTTTGGATAGGCCACGGCATCGCCTGAAAAACCGCCCATGGCTTTGAGCAGAAACATCTGAATGGCCGGCTGCGTGTGCTGACACTGCGCATACCTGGCTGTTGCGGGGTCAGTGGTAACAACGTAGCCAGCATTTCTAAAAGTAATCTCAGCATCAACCAGCTGGCCTTGACCGCTCCAGTTGGCTGACTGCAGATTGACCTGATTCAGATTGCCAGCGGTTTTGCCAGCGCTGCGGGCGCGTGTCAATGCGTTGGTGGCATTGCCATCGAGTTCCTGCGCAGCAGCCAGCGCGCAACTGTCCATGGCCGTTTGCAGCTCCGTTTTCACAATAAACAGACGCCCAAAATCCAGCGCAATACCCATGAATCCCAGCAGGAAAAGCATGACCAAGGCTGCGGTAACAATGACCGCACCATTTTGCCGATAGCGACTGACAAGGGGGCGCATGATAAATATCTCCGCTGGTTTTTATTTGTTGTTAAAAAAATAAAAAAACTAAATACAAGGTCCAGTAGTAAGACAACTGCTAACACGGGCAATAAAGTTGCCGAAGCTGGCACCAAGCGTTACTGGCTGAAGAGCAAGAACCAGGCTGATCGAAATGACAGCAATGATCAACGCGTATTCGACGACCTGAGCGCCATCGTCTTCATGAAGAAACCTGGTGAACATAACAATCCCTTTGATAGTCTTGAAAGCAATTGATCAAATTAAAAATATGTCGCCGAATCATCAGCGTTACGGCTCATAAGTGATCACGAAAGTGGTTGCGTATCTGGTAAAAGTTGCGTAACCACTTCCGTGCCCAGAGTTGCGTTGGGTTAGACGCAAACCGCTGTAGTCAGGCAGGTGGTTACCCGAGTTATGAAGGTTGTGAAGCCGCCGCCGCCGGCTGTCAGTGCCTGGAGTGCAACTACAAGGGCAATTGATACAACAGCAATGATCAGTGCGTACTCAACCACTTGAGCGCCTTCCTCGTCCTTTGCAAAGGAACGGATCGAGTTGTTGAATTGAGTGAGAAATGAATTCATTTGATGACCTCTTAAAGTTAAGGAATTAAAGAATTAAAGAATTAAAGAATTTTGAGTTGATAAGCTTGGTGTTAATGCATAAAAGTTACCTCCTTTTTAATCATTTCTAATACAACAAAATGCATGTCTGGTTTTATTTCTGCCACTTAATTCAGTCTGTGGCTTGCGAGGTGTTACCTGCTCCCGCCAATATTGATCACGTTCACCGGCTGTGGCGGTTCCTTGTAAGTGTTCTGATAAAAAATAATGGTTTCCCTGGCAGACTTGCCGTCCATTCCCAGCACTTGATCCGGGTTTTTGCCAGCGTCCGGATTGATGGTCATCTTGAGTTTGGCTTCACGAACGGCATGGCCAAACCTGGCGTCGTAATGGGGCGTAACGGATGAGGCACAACCCGTCAACAAGACAAGCAAAAGAGTGATGGAAGGGGTTTTCATGATCTATTCCTTATTTGATTTCAGCGGCAGGTGCAGGCGCAGCGGGTGCAGGCTCGGAGCTTTCCAGGCGACCGCCAAAAACAACTTCGGCGCGACTCGGTACAACATGGTTATCGGTCGGCAGCCTGGGTGATTCGGCCAGCGGTTTGACCAGGCGGGGCGTTACCACGAACAGCAGTTCGGTCTGGTCGTTCTGAAACTCGGAACTACGAAACAGGGCACCCACGACGGGCACTTCACCCAGGCCAGGGAAGCGCTTGATGGTTTCGGAGAAATTGTTCTTGATCAAGCCAGCAATCACGAAGCTTTGCCCGTCGTTGAGTTGCACGGTGGTGTCGGCTCGGCGCACCGTGAACGATGGCAGTACCGAGGTGATGCCACCGACCGTTGTGAAAGGCGAGCCGGTTTGCGACAACTCAGAAACTTCCGACACCATTTTCAAGTTGATGCGTGTGCCATCAAGCACGATCGGCGTGAACTTGACGCCGATCCCAAACTCTTTTTCTTGCAGCGTAATGTTGGCTCTGCCTGACGCGCTATCCTGCGCAACCGGGATGAAGATTTTGCCGCCCGACAAAAAGCTTGCCGCCTGGCCGCTGATGGCCATGATGTTGGGTTCGGCCAGGACCCGCACCAGGCCATCGTCTTTTTGACCATCGATGTTGAGCGCAGCCCTGCCGATTCTGAGCGCCTGCAGCAAGCCGCCGCCATTGCTTAAAAAATTGGACAGCAGCGAGTAGCTGTTGGCACCGCCGCTGTATGTGCGGTTGATGTTGACGCCAGCGCCGAATTTGTCGAGCAGCGTTTTGCTGACCTCTGCGATTTTCACTTCAAGCATGACCTGTTGCGGCGTTCCGATGCGCAGCATGTTGACGACTTTTTTTCCGTCACCATAGGCTGTTGCCAGACTGATCACTTCATCGAGCCTGATGGCGTCGCTGACCTTGCCGGTCAGCACAATGGCGTTTTCTGCGCCTTTGACCTTGATGCCTGTTTCTTCAGGCATCAGCTCGGCGAGCTTGGCCTGCAGGGTGTCTGGGTCGATCGTGACAATGATGTCTTTGACCACACAGCGCCCGTCAGCGCTCTGCAGGACGACGTTCATGGAGCCAGACTTTTTACCGAGGAAAAACAGTTCAGTGGGGCTGAGCAGAGTGATTTCCAGGTCTGCGACACCATTCGTCATCCTTTGAGCCGAGGCTGCTGCAAGCTGTGTATTCGGAGCTGTTGCGGCTGCGTTTTGGTCATCTGCATCCGTTGCCCGGCCCACGCGGCTAGACGACAGTCCACCAACGAGCATGCGGGCTGCCGGGAACTCCAGCCTGATCACGCGCGACTTGCCAAGGGTGAGATTGGTAGGCGGATCAATCAGCACCGAGACACACGGTTTGAGTGCCTGGGTGGGACCTGGCGCTTGCGCAGTGACCGGGTTGGCGGTTGGAATCATGGCGCGACCAATGGGTAAGTTCGTGCGCGCGTTTGTGGTTGGTGCTGACGTGCCTTGACTGAAAGCCTGACCGGTGAAGGCCAATGTGGCAGTCAAAAACAGGTGCTTGTAGTTGTTGTGCATTTGAGCTTTCCGTTGTTTGTTGTTTTAGAAACAGTTGAGAACACGCGAACCGCCATGAACCACTTCGACACATTGCGCAGCTGGCAGCGTTACTGGCTTTGCGGCAAGAGCCCTTGGTTTGGCCATCGCAGCGACTTTCAAGGGAAGGGGTGGTGCTTCCTTAGGCTCTTTTTCTCCAAAAAGTTGGCTCTTGGTCATGCCAGTTGTCGCCACTGTTTTTTTGTCAATCTGGTTACGCAGCACCAGCGACAAACTGCCAACACTGCGAGCCAGATCAAGCTTTTCAGAATCTTCAAGCGTCAGCTCCAGCGTGACGGCGCTAACGACTTTGGGTTTTGTGTCGTCCCGGCTCGACTCCTGGGCGACTGCCAGCACCAGGACATGCTCCAGAACGGTCTTGCTGATTTGCTTGTTTTCTTCGCTCTTGCCCTTGTCTTGCTGGGCATTGACCATGACATCGACATAATTTCCGGGAAGTGCGAAGCCGGCAACGCCGACCACGTCATTGACACGCACCGTCATGGCGCGCTTGCCATCAGCGATGACCGCAGAAAGACCGCCCTGGCTGCCTGCGGGGGCCAGCTTGCGTTCAAGCACTGCGTCGCCGCGCAGCACGCTTACCTTCACGACACGGTCTTGCAATTCCTTGATTTCTTTAAAGGCGCCTGGAGGCGTTGACCCACTGGGCCAATCAGTCGTGGTCAGCATTTGCGGGTTTATTTTGCTGCCGAGTTCAATATCAACCGCAGCGACAACGACTTTGTTAGACCCTACATTCCCCTGCCTTGACACCCAGGTTGCCGCATAGACTGCAGCTGCCAAGCCCATCGTCAATGCCAGGAGTAATAATCCGATTGCCTTGAGGTTTTTCATTGCCGTCTTTCATTGGGTGGTTGAATTTTGGTGAATTACTTATGCAAAACCGAGTTGTTTTCCGACTACATAGGTAATGGTTCCGATGCTGATGCAGATGCCGAAAGCCAACTTGCCGACTGACTTGCCTGGCTCCATTTGTATGTCTGGCTTGAAGCCGCCGATGGCAGACAGCATCATCATTTGCGTCATGTTCTTCAAATTGCCCAGCATTCGAGCTAATGCATGAGTGCGTATGGCAAATATCAATGCTGCTATTCCCCCGACAAGGAATGAATAGACAACGGCATGCAAGGTATCTGTGACGCCGAGAAACGCTCCTACCATCGCCATTAACTTGACATCGCCAGCGCCCATGATGCGCAGTGCATAGCAAGGCAGCATGACCAGGAAGCCGACCATCAGTCCTCCTAATGCCCAAAGAAAACCCTGGTCACGGTAAAAAGGAACTGCGGTGTTGTAGATCAATGCAAATACAATACCGCCGCCTGTCAGCCAGTTTGGAATCTTGTAGGTGCGGTAATCACAAACAGATGCCGTTACAAGAAGTGCAAACAGGATGGCTGTACGCGGCTCCCTGATCAGCATTGCCAAAAGCTCTATCAATGAATCGAGTTCTTGCATGATTTAAATAATTGAGTATTTGAAAAAATAATCGGTGCTGTTTAATCAAGGCAGTTAACTTATTTGTCTTTGCTGAAAGCGAGTAAAAAAAGTCCGAAAACTACGGTAATTAGCGATCCAATCAATACGTACTCGATCAGCGGTGCACCGGATTCATCTTTCAAAAAGTTAATAACGGTATGCAATACATCGTCAGGTAGTCGCATACTTTGTGTCCTAAAAAGATACTTGGGCTGGCTGATTTTTTAATGGCAACCATTGCTTTTGCTAATGAATTAAATATAGCCATGGCAAAATTTGGAGCATGAGACAGATGTACTTTTGTCGCTAGGACTTATCGCCCTTTTTTTATGCGGTGGCATAGTACAAATCGACCAGGGACTGCCCAGAAATTCCCCTGCAGCCTGCACTGCACTCTGGTAGCCAAGCAGTCGTTGTGCTTTGAGAAAAGTGACCTGCGCCCCTCCCCCTCAGACCTGGAGCATGGACTTTGCAAGCGGAAAAGTTTGACGCCTTTAACAGGCAGAACCGGACCTGATATCCAAATCAGGCTGACTTCGGCATATCTTTCAGATGAGGGTTCATTGAAAAGCCGAAGTCGTGGCACAACAGGTTCGATTTCTGTTGATGGTACCAAGTGGTTGCTCTTATTGTTATAGCTGCTTACGCCCGAATTTATTAGGCTACAGGCATAAAATACTTTCTAAAATGTTAAAATCAGGCTCCCCAACCATCTTTCGCGAGCCGTCCAGTCCACGCTCAGGTTTTTACGCAAGTCTTCGGTCAGCTCGTGCGCGATATTTTCAGATCAGCACGCCAGGCCTGTATCTGCTTGCACGCCTTCCAAAAATTGGCGTTTTCATTGGCTGGTTTTTTTGATTTCCAGCGGCACCGTCGGCAAACCGTTGATGAACAAGATGATGTCAGGCCGCGAGTGTGGTGCGGGCCTTTGATGCTGCACTGGTTGACCGCCAAACAGACAATTCAATTGCCTTCTCTCCCCCTTGGGAGAGTGTTGGGGTGAGGGCTGCCCCCAATCCACCAGCCGCACAAAATCACCAGTTCGTCATCAGGTCAATATACGACTGATAGCTGTAGCTGCGGTTTTGCTTTTGCCCAGTCAATTCAACCGCTATGCCCAAGCCAACGAGTACCTTCACCGCCGCATTGGCAGTGGGGAAGCTGGTGCCCAACTTTTTGCGCACCTGCTCAACAGTAAAGCGCGGCATCATCGGCAGCATTTCAAACAGCCGGTAGCTGGCTGGGCCTGCCTTGGATGAATCGAGCAGGCGTAGCCCAGAGTGTTCTTTTGATGTCGTCGATCATGCGGGCAACGATACGGTGCGGTAGCCGCAATTGAATTGCACTTTTAATGCGCTATTATTTTAGTAGCTGCTTGCGGCCGAATCTATTGGGCTATAGGCACTTTTTATGCCTAAAAATGGCCAAAACAGCTTAAGAACAGCAAAAAAACGCGTTGCAGCCCGCCATCTACCTCAGGCGCTGGCCGCCAGCCGCAGCACGGCCCGGTAGCCGGGTTGCACTTCCATGCGCTGCGTCACGCCTTTGCTGGCCAGCAGACGGTGCGCCGCAGGCAAGTGCCAGCAGGGGATATGCGTAAACATGTGGTGCTCGCAGTGGTAGTTGACCCAGTACGGTGCAATCAATGCGCGTTCAAACCAATTGGCATGGGTGGTGCGCGCGTGGCGCAATGGGTCTGTCGAGTTTTCAACAATCAGGGCGTGCTCGGCAATGTTGCGCAGGCGGCTGACCAGTGGCAGCCAGGTGGCCATGGGCAGCAGCCACATCAGCAGCCACGCCCACCACAGCCCGGCGGCGGCAAACAGCGCAAACCCGATGGCGTTGGTGATGAGGAACACACGCTGCGCTTTGACCTCAAAAGCAATCAAGGCCCAAGCTGATTCATGGGGCTTACGTTGCCGAAGCTTGCCCACCAGCGCGCCAAAGCGCTGTTTGACAAACGTTTGCCCGGTTAAGTCGCGCACAATTTTGCGACGCAGCGATGCAAGAGAAATAGGAAACGGTGCCGACAGCACCAGGTCGGGGTCGGCGGTTTGCTGCACAAAGCGGTGGTGCTGCAAGTGGTAGGGCCTGTAAGCATCAAGCTCTGAGCCACCAAACCACAGGGCTGCCGTGTCGTTGATGCGGCGGTTGGGGTGCAGCAGGCCGTGCGCGGCGTCGTGCATCAAAATAAACAAACCCAATTGCCGGGTACCGACCACCATCACGATGAGCGGAAGGGTGATGGGCCATGTAACGCCTACCGCTATGGCAAGGCCAATGACCAGCCAGCAGTGTGCCAGCAATGCCAGGCCTTTAAATGACGAACGGCTGCTCAAAAGCAGCCATTCATCAGGGGAGAAGAAATCTTCAGGTTTAACGCGTGCTGCAGGGGTCATACGCCACTGTAGGCAAAACCGGGATAAACATCAAGCGCCCAGGTTACAAGCGCTTGAAGACACCTGCGCCTTTACTTCATGCCAAATTTAACTTTGGCATCGTTTTGGCAGGTGTCTTTGGGTGCGCCAGCCAATGCATCGCAACGCTCTTTGGCGGCCTTGTACATGGCTTCTTTTTCATCCGCTTTTGCGTCTTTTTTAACATCCGACATTTTTTCCGATTTCGTGTTGCTGGTGTCCGTGGCCACCTTGGCAATTTTGGCATCGTCTTTGGCTTTGGTGTAACCCACCTTGGCGTCTTTCACGCACACGTCTTTGGCGTTGCCCGACAAGTCGTCACATTTTTCCTTGGCGGTGTCATACATCGCGTCGGCTTTGGCCATACCAACTTTTTTAGTGTTGCTGGCTGAAGGCTTGTAGGCGGCTTCTGCTTCAGCTTTGGCAATCTTGTTAACACCCTTGGCTTCAGACATGCAAATGTCTTTGGCATTGGCTTTGAGGCTGCCGCATTTGTCTTTGGCCACTTTGTAGTCAGCTGAGATACGGTCTTTTTCAGCTTTGTATTCAGCACGGGTGGTGGCCATGGCGCTGCCTGCAAACGTGCAAGTCATAGCCAGCGTAAGCATAAGAAGTTTTGTTTTCATGATGTTCTTTCAAAGTAATGGAAATAGAGGCTAATAACGCTCAAAGAAATTGGTGGGGTTTTTGGCGTGCCAGTCAACAACCTGCTTTTCAGCCTCTTCATGGGTAATGCCGTGGCGTTCTTTGATCTTGCCCAACAGTTGCTCGCGCTTGCCGGCAATCACGTCGAGGTCGTCATTGGTCAGCTTGCCCCACTGCTCCTGAACCTTGCCTTTGAACTGCATCCAGTTACCGTCGATGGCGTCTTTATTCATGGCGTTTCCTCAAAAATGTTGATGTGCCAGCCTGACCTGAATGCCAGACTGGAAAACACTAACAATAGGGCGATATGTGGCCGACTGAAGTAGGCGATTTAAAGAACCCCGCGTAGGCTAACGCCGACTGACGGAACCTATTTGCGCCGCAAGGTACGGCTGATCAACGCCACAGGCAGCAAGCCCACCAGCACCAGAGCCAGCGCGGGCAAGGCGGCTTCGCCCAGCCGCTCATCACGCGCGAGCTGGTAGGCCACCACGGCCAGCGTGTCGCTGTTGAAGGGCCGCAGCACCAGCGTGGCGGGTAACTCCTTCATCACATCAACAAACACCAGCAGCGCCGCCACCGCCACCGAGCGCTTGAGCAGCGGCCAGTGCACGCGGCGCAGCAGGCCCAGACCGGTGGTGCCCAGCATGCGGGCGCTGTCGTCCAGACTGCCGGGGATGCGGGTGTACCCGCTTTGCACCGACTGCAAGGCCACGGCGCTAAAGCGCACCAGATACGCCCACACAATGCCCAGCGCCGTGGCTGTGACCCAGTAACCGGCTTTCAGGTCGGGCGCGGTGCTTTGCAACCAGCCCACTGGCATCAGCAAACCCACCACAATCACCGCGCCGGGCACCGCGTAGCCCAGGCTGGCCAGTTGTGCTGTGCCACGCGTCAAACCGCTGGGGCGGCTGCGCACCGCAAAGCCCAGCAACACTGCCAGCAAGGTTGCCAGCACAGCGCTCAGGCTGGCCAGCCAGATGCTGCTGAGCGCCCAGCCGCCAAATTGCGCCCACGGCAGCGTTCCCCAGCCCTGCACCAACGGGCGCAGCATGAAAAGCACGGGCAGCACAAAGCCCAGCGCAATCGGCAGCGCGCAGACCAGCCAGGCCAGCACTGCGCGCCTGCCATTTAACAAGGTAGGCGATGCGTCTGCCGCGTTAGATGCACCGCCCCGGTTGCTGACGAAGCGCATGCGCTTTTGTGCCGCGTGTTCAAGCTTTAACAGCACCGCCACCACGGCCAGCAGCATGGTAGCCAGTTGCGCAGCGGCGATGCGGTTGTCCATGGCCAGCCAGGCTTTGTAAATGCCTGCGGTAAAGGTCTGAATGCCAAAGTAGCTGGCCACGCCGTAGTCAGCCAATGTTTCCATCAGCGCCAGGGCCACACCCGCTGCGACCGCCGGACGGGCCAGCGGCAAAGCCACGCTTCGAATACGGCGCGACAGGGGAGCACCCAGCAGGCGGGCGGCTTCCATCAGGTGCACGGCGCGCTCTGCCAGGGCCGCGCGCGCCAGCAGATACACATAGGGGTACAGCGCCACCGTAAACACCAGCACGGCGCCTTTGAGGCTGCGCACCTCAGGCAGCAGCCTGCCCTGCAGGCCAAACATGTCACGCAGCCAGGCTTGCAAAGGCCCGGCATATTGCAAAAAGTCGGTATAGGCGTACGCCACCACGTAGGCTGGCATGGCCAGTGGCAACAGCAGTGCCCATTCAAAAATTCGACGGCCTGGAAATTCAAATAACGTCACGGCGCTTGCCGTTGCCATACCGACCACCGCCACACCCAGCGCAACGCTGACGCACAGCAGCAGCGACGTGAACGCGTAATCAGGCAAAACGGTTTGCACCATCTCGCGCAAAATGGTGCTGGAGGTCGCGTCAAACTGCAACCATGAAACCCCCACGCTCAATACCGGAAGCATCAGCGCGCCGACGAACAACAGCAAGGCGCAAGAGTAAAAGTGCAAACGATGCATGGGATGAAAAAGTTAAATCAGCATATGAGCAAGATGCAAATGAGAATTGTAAGCATCTAGAATACGTAGCGTATGTTTCTGCAAATTTCCAACCTGAGCATTCAGTATGCGGGCCGCCCAAAGCCGTCGGTGGATGACGTGTCTTTCACGTTGAAGCCAGGCGAGATTGGCGTGCTGATTGGCCCATCAGGTTGCGGTAAAACCACGCTGCTCCGGGCCGTGGCAGGGCTTGAGCGGGCGCACAGCGGCAGCATCATGCTGGGGCCGCAAATCATCAGCAGCACCGGCACACACATCCCGGCCGAGCAGCGCCACATGGGCATGGTGTTTCAGGACTACGCGCTTTTTCCGCATCTGGACGTAGCACGCAACGTGGCTTTTGGCATCGCGCACAAGCCCTCAAAAGAGCGTGCACAGCGCGTGGCTGAGGTGCTGGAGCTGGTCGGCATGCCGACTGCAGGCAAACGCTTTCCGCATGAACTGTCGGGCGGGCAGCAGCAGCGCGTGGCTCTGGCCCGGGCGCTGGCGCCTGCCCCGCGCCTGCTGCTGCTGGACGAGCCGTTTTCAAACCTGGATGTGGACCTGCGCGAGCGACTGGCACACGAAGTGCGGGGTATTTTGAAAGCAGCGGGCGCAACGGCGCTGTTTGTTACGCATGACCAGCTGGAGGCGTTTGCCATTGGCGACCGCATTGGGGTCATGCAGAACGGCAAGCTGCACCAGTGGGACGAGGCCTATGCGCTGTACCACCGCCCTGCGACGCGTTTTGTGGCGGACTTTATTGGCCACGGTGTGTTTGCGCCTGCACGCATTGAGCAACGCGCAAGCGGTGTGGTGGTCAGTACAGCACTGGGCGACCTGATTGATCTGCAAGAGTGCCCGCTGCCCAATGCCTACCCGGGCGGCCTGTGCGATGTGCTGCTGCGCGCCGACGACATCGTGCACGACGACAATGCGCCCGTCAAAGCACAAATTGTGCGCAAGGCGTTTCGCGGCTCAGAGTTTTTATACACGCTGCGGCTGGCCACCGGCGAAGCGGTGGTGGCCCATGTGCCGTCACATCATGACCATGCGCTGGGTGAGTGGATTGGCATACGGGCAGAGGTGGACCATGTGGTGACTTTCCCACGTGAAGTTATCGCCAGCTAGATCCGCAAATCCGCAACCGCCTGTTGCAATGCCAACGCAAGAGCCCGCCTGTCACGCCCCTCGGGAAACTGCGGCTCACCAAAAGTAATCACCACGGCAATGTTCGGCGTTGTCAACGTTCGCCAGACTGACTGTGCCAGCGTGTCGTCCCCCACGTAGCAGGGCGCTGCGCTGCGCTGGCCGGTGGTGGTGTCGATGAATTTCAGCGCCACGGGCTGGATGGGCGCATTGGCAGCAATCGCTGCCTGAAACAGGTTGGCATGAAACGGCAAAAGACCAGTGCCATCGGTCGTTGTGCCCTCGGGGAACACGCCCAGCACATCGCCCGCCTGCAAGCTGGTTGTCATGTGGTGCACCACACGCATGGCATCGCGGCGGGATTCACGTTCAATAAACAAGGTGCCAATACCGCTGGCCAGCAAGCCAATGAAGGGCCATTTTTTAATGTCGGCCTTGGACACAAAGCGGCAGAACCGGGCCGCATGCAGGGCCGTGATGTCCAGCCATGACATGTGGTTGGCGTCCAGCAGCAGCGGGCCGTTGAGCGCCGGGTTGCCCTTGACAATCAATTGAATGCGGATGCAGCGCAGCATGACCAGCGACCACGCCTGCGTGCGCAGCTGCCGCTGCTCTTCACTCAAACGTGGAAACACCAGCAGGATGGTGAAAAACCCGATCACGATATGCAGCAGCGCACGTGCGAGTTTGACGATGGCACCAAAGCTGTTCAAGCACAAACCTTTTAATCAAGCTTTGATTGAAATGCCAAGTGCCCGCCCACCAGCGTGTAGCGCACCTTGCCGGGCAGCAGATGACTGGAAAACGGCGTGTGCTTGCCCTGGCTGCGCAGAGCGGCGGGCTCAGCTGTCCACTCTGCGGCCGGATCAAACACACACACATCAGCCACACCGCCTTTGATGAGCTGACCTGCGCTCAATGCCGTTGCCCCCAGCTTGCCCAGCGACGCACCCAGCACCCGGGCGGGTGCGCTGGTCAGCACCTCCAGCGTGCGCATCAACCCCTCTTTACCGTTCTCATCGCCCCATTTCAAGGCCATCGACAACAACAGTTCCAGCCCGGTGGCGCCAGGCTCGGCCTCAGCAAAGGGCAGGGTTTTGGCGTCTTCGTCCACAGGTGTGTGGTCAGACACCAGCGCGTCAATCGTGCCGTCATAGAGGCCCTGCCGCAACGCATCGCGGTCACGCTGCTGGCGCAGGGGCGGGTCAAGGCGCATGCGGCTGTCAAAGTAGCCGATGTCTGCATCTGTCAAATGCAGGCTGTTGATGCTGACATCACAGGTCACGGCCAAACCTTCGGCTTTGGCTTGGGCCACCAGGGCCACACCTGCAGCGCTGCTGATGCGGCAAATATGCACCCGTGCACCGGTGGCGCGCACCAGTTCAAAAATCGTGTGCAGTGCGATGGTTTCAGCCGCTACCGGCACACCGCCCAGGCCCAGCCGTGTGGCCAGGGCTCCGCTGGCCGCCACGCCCTTGCCCAGATGCAATTCTTGCGGGCGAAGCCACACGCTGTAGCCAAAGCTGGTTGCGTACTGCATGGCACGCATCAGCACCTGCGTGCTGGCCAGCGGCACTTCGGCCTGACTGAACCCGACGCAGCCCGACTCGGTCAGCTCGACCATTTCTGTCAATGCCTCGCCTTGCAAGCCTCGCGTCAAAGCGCCCAAGGGAAAGACGCGCGACTGGTGCAGTTTTTCAGCGCGGAACTTCAGCATTTCAACTAGGCCGGGCTCGTCAAGCACCGGGTCGGTGTCGGGCGGGCACACCAGGCTGGTAATGCCGCCAGCCACCGCAGCGGCCAGCTCGCTTTCAAGCATGCCTTCGTGTTCATAGCCAGGCTCACGCAGGCGGGCCGACAAATCAAACAGGCCAGGGGCGACGACACAACCAGTGGCATCAATGATTTTGTTGGCGGCAAAGTCAGGTGCTGTCTCGCCAATGGACACGATGCGGCCACCGGCAATAGCCACGTCACACACCGCATCGAATTTTGATGCCGGATCGATCACGCGACCGTTTTTAATAAGTATCTTCATGCTGTGCTCCCGGCCACAATGCTCATCACTGCCATGCGCACCGCAATGCCAAACGTGACCTGCGGCAAGATGACGCTTTGCGTACCGTCAACCACCGCCGAATCAATCTCAACCCCCCGGTTGATCGGCCCAGGGTGCATGACGATGGCGTCGGGTTTGGCGAGTTTTAACTTCTCTGGCGTCAGGCCAAAGCTCTTGAAAAACTCCTGACTGCTGGGTAACAGTGCGCCGGTCATGCGTTCGTTTTGCAGGCGCAGCATGATGATGACGTCTGCACCCTTGATGCCTTCTTCAAGTGTGTTGCAGACCCGCACACCCATGTGGGCCATGTCACTGGGTACCAATGTTTTCGGGCCGACCACGCGCACCTCAGGGCAGCCGAGTGTGGTGAGCGCGTGAATGTCAGACCGGGCTACCCTTGAATGCAGCACGTCACCGACGATGGCCACCGTCAGGTTGGTGAAGTCTTTTTTATAGTGCCGGATGGTGTACATGTCCAGCAGCCCTTGCGTGGGGTGGGCGTGACGGCCGTCGCCTGCGTTGATGACGTGCACATGCGGCGCAACGTGCTGGGCAATCAGGTAGGGCGCACCCGATTCACTGTGGCGCACCACAAAAATATCCGCTGCCATGGCACTCAAGTTGGCAATAGTGTCCAGCAGCGATTCACCCTTGGTGGCAGACGAGCGGGCAATGTCCAGCGTGATGACATCAGCAGACAGCCGCGTGGCCGCAATGTCAAAAGTGGTACGGGTGCGGGTGGAGTTTTCAAAAAACAGGTTGAAAACGCTTTTGCCGCGAAGCAGCGGCACCTTTTTGACTTCACGGTCACTGACCGATACAAAGTTGGTGGCTGTGTCGAGGATGTGCATCAACGTGGCTTTGGGCAAGCCTTCGGTTGACAGCAGATGAATCAGTTCGCCGTTTTTATTGAGCTGCGGGTTTCGCTTGTACAGCACGTTTGTTCTCCTTGGCTTTTAGATTGTTAGTTACTTTATTTGTCTTGCACTTGAAAGCTGAATTGGCCGTCTTCAGCGCGGGCCAAGGCCAGGCTTTGTGTGGCGGGCAGTGCCACGCGGGCCATCGCCAGGTCAGGCTGTACCGGCAATTCACGCCCCCCCCTATCTACCAGCACCACCAGCTTGACGCTGGCCGGGCGGCCATAGTCAAACAATTCGTTGATGACAGCGCGCAGTGTGCGGCCGGTGTACAGAACATCGTCAACCACCACCAGATGTGCACCATTCACGTCAAAAGGCAATTGCGTCTGGCTACTGGAGGCCAGGCCGCGCCTGGCAAAATCGTCGCGGTGCATGCTGGAAGACAGCGTGCCGGTTTTACCGGGCAGCTTCAGGTCGGCCTGCAGACGCTCGGCCAGCCAGACGCCGCCTGATGCAATGCCCACGAGTTGCGGCGGGCTTGAATACGTTGCCATCAAGAGTTGCATGGCTTTGAGCAAATCGCGGTACAGCGCCTCGGCATCCAGGGTCAAGCTACTCATGGGGCAGGCTCCTTAAAAACTGTTCAAGAATAATGCAGGCCGATTCGGCGTCTGCATCTTTGGCGCCACTTGCGATAGCTTCGGTGGTGCTGTAGCGCTCATCGACTTCAAACACGGGCAGCGTGAATTTGGCGCGCAGCTGACGGGCAAATTTTTGAGCCCGTGCGGTGTTCTCATGTGCCGCGCCATCAGGATGGAACGGGACACCCACCACAAGCGCGTCAGGTTGCCATTCTTTAAGACGCTGGGTAACCGCGTCAAGGCGCTGGTCGTTGTTTGCGTTGATGGTGGGCTGCGGGCTGGCCGTACGGGTCAGCCGGTTGCCCGTAGCCACCCCTGTGCGCTTGATGCCGAAATCGAAAGCTAAAAAAGTTTGCAGGCCAGTGGCCACGGGAGCGCTTGCGCTCACTGTCATGCGTGGCCTGCCTCGGGGGACAACATCCAGCTCTCAAGCCCCAACAACATCAAGGCCTTGGCGTAGCGCTGGTCTACGGGGGTATCAAAAATCACGGCGGTGTCAGCCGCGACCGTCAGCCAGCTGTTGTCAGAAATTTCAGATTCGAGCTGACCCTGACCCCAGGACGAGTAGCCAAGCGAGACAAACACCTTGCGCGGCCCGTAGCCAGTTGACAGCGCCTCCAGCACGTCTTTGGAGGTAGTCATCTCCAGGCCACCAGGTATCGTCATCGTTGAGGCATAAATCGACTCATTGCCCGGCATGACGGACTCGTGCAGCACAAAGCCGCGCTCGGTTTGCACCGGGCCGCCTTGAAACACGGGGGACTGCGTCAGGTCTTCGCGGTGCAGCGGCAGCTCAACCTTGTCAAACAGTTTCTTGAGGTTGATGTCACTGGGTTTATTGATGACCAGGCCCAATGCGCCGCGCTCCGAATGCTCACACAGGTAGATCACGCTTTTTGCGAAAACTTTGTCTTCCAGACCGGGCATGGCGATCAAAAAATGATGCGTCAGGTTGATCGTTGGCTCGGTTTCCATACTCATGGCTTCATTTTACCTGTACCCGTGCTTTGACAGAAGGGTTTATGCGCTGCGCCCAGCCTGTTGTGACTATTTCGGTAACATCAATGGCATGCAAAAAAATTACGCGGCAGGTCTCATGTGGTTTCGGCGCGACTTGCGGTCTGGCGACAATGCCGCCCTGCACCACGCCCTGAAAGCCTGCCAAAAGGTGCACTGCGTTTTTGTCTTTGACCGGGAAATTCTGGACAGTTTGCCTAAAGAGGACCGACGCGTCGAGTTCATCCGGGAGTCACTGGTTGAGCTTGACCAGCAATTGCGCGACATGGCGAGCAACAACGGCATAGCAAACGGCGGCTTGATGGCGCTGCACGCCGTGGCCAGCGACGCGCTGCCATGGCTGGGCCGCGAGTTGTCGGTGGATGCAGTGTTCACGAACCACGACTACGAACCCCAAGCCTTGGCCAGAGATGCAAAAGTACAGGCCTTGCTTGAAGCACAAGGCATGGCGTTTCATACCTATAAAGACCATGTTATTTTTGAGCGTGGTGAGGTGTTGACGCTGGCCAGCAAGCCTTACAGTGTTTTCACGCCGTACAAAAATGCGTGGCTTAAAAAAGTAGACCGCTTTTACCTGCAGCCCTACCCGATTGAAAAATACAGCAACGCGCTGGCGGCATTGCCCTCAACCTACCGCGAGGGCATACCCACACTTGAAGCCATGGGTTTTAAAAAAACCAATCTGCAAACGCTGAAAATCCCGACGGGTGCCACAGGCGGCGAGCAGTTGTTTGACGATTTTTTAAACCGCATGAAAGAGTATGGAGACACGCGTAATTTCCCCGCAGTAAAGGGCCCCAGCTATCTTGGTGTGCATTTGCGTTTTGGCACTGTATCTATACGCAAGCTGGCCAGCGTGGCACTTGAACATCAAAATGCAGGCAGCGAAGGCGCTGCGGTGTGGCTCAGTGAGCTGATCTGGCGCGACTTTTATGCGCAAATACTGGCTAATTTTCCGCATGCGGCCAACGATGCCTTCAAGGCCGAGTACGACAAAATTCAGTGGGAACAAGGCCTGGAAGCCGAAGCGTTGTTTGATGCCTGGTGCGAAGGCCGTACCGGTTACCCGCTGGTCGATGCAGCCATGGCGCAAATCAACCAGACGGGCTACATGCACAACCGCTTGAGGATGGTGGTGGCCAGCTTTTTAACCAAAGACCTGGGGCTGGACTGGCGCTGGGGCGAACGCTACTTTGCAGAACAACTCAATGACTTTGACCTGTCGGCCAACAACGGCGGCTGGCAGTGGGCGGCCAGCAGTGGCTGTGATGCGCAGCCGTATTTCAGAATCTTTAACCCCACCAGCCAGAGTGAAAAGTTTGATAGTGACGGGAAATTCATTCGCCGGTATGTACCTGAACTTGCAAAACTGTCCAACAAGGCGATCCATGCACCGTGGCTTGCTGCGCCGATGGAGTTAATGGCAGCAGGGGTAGAACTGGGCAAAACCTATCCGTACCCCATCGTCAAGCATGACGAGGCACGGGCACAGACCTTGCAACGCTATGCGGTGGTCAAAAAATCATCGCCTGCCGGGTGATTTGATTGCTATGCTTTAAATAGCTGCTTGCGCCCGAATTTACTTGGCTACAGCCATTTTTTGTAGGTAAATTGTGCCTGAAAAGTGATTAGACAGGCACTTCAAGGCCGCAGTAATGCCGAACCAGACTCATCAGCTCTTCTTCGGCATAGGGCTTGCCCAAATAATGGTCAACGCCCAGTTCTTTGGCATGTTCACGGTGCTTTTCGGCGATGCGCGAGGTGATCATGACGATTGGCAAATCCTTCAGGCGTGCATCGCCGCGAATGTTGCGCGCTAGGTCAAACCCGTCCATACGCGGCATTTCAATGTCTGACAGTACGACCGCCGGACGTTCGTCTTGCAAACGTTCAAGCGCCTGCAGGCCGTCTGCAGCCAGCACCACGCGATACCCTTCACGCTGCAACAGACGCTGCGTCACACGGCGCACGGTGATGGAATCATCAACCACCATGATGAGCGGGATTTGCGGTGCTGCCGCCACCAGCGCAGGCAGCTTTGTGGCGACGTTGCCCGATGCTTCCAGCATGTGCGGCTCAGCACTGTCTGCACTGAGCGAGCGCGCTTGCTGGCCATAAACAGAGGCCAGCGCCACCGGGTTGTAAATCAGCACCACCGCACCCGATGCCAGCACCGACATGCCCGCCAGACCCGGCAAACGTGACAGTTGGGGGCCCAGGTTTTTGACCACCACCTCCTGGTTACCCAGCACCTCATCAACGTGCAGGGCAATGCGCTGCGCAGCGCTGCGAAAGACCACCACTGGCGTCGTCTTGCCCTGTGCTTGAATGCTTTGATGTGACGCCTGCAGCAAAGCGCCCGACCAGAAAAAAGGCACTGCTTCACCCGCCACATCAAACATGCCCGTGTTGTAGGCCTGCTGAAGTTCTTTGGCCGTGGCCCGGCGTACGGTTTCAACCACATTGGCGGGTACACCCACCGACAAATTGCCAGCGCGTACCATGACCACCTGCGTGACAGCGGTGGTGAGTGGCAACACCAGTTTGAATTGCGTGCCCTTGCCTTGAGCGGTGGAGGTTTCAATCCTGCCGCCAACGCTGTTGACTTCAGAACGCACCACATCCATGCCAATACCCCGGCCTGCCAGCTCGGTCACTTGCGAAGCGGTGGTAAAGCCAGGCATGAAAATCAGGTTGGCGGCCTGCTGGTCGTCAAGCGACTGGCCCGCTGCTATCAGACCCGAACTCAATGCCTTTTCACGAATGCGGTTCAAGTCCAGCCCGGCACCGTCGTCGCTGAACTCGACCGACACGTCGTTGCCCTCCTGGCGCAGGTGGACGGTGATCAGACCCACAGCTTCTTTGCCGCTGGCGGTTCGCACTGACGGGCTTTCAATACCGTGCGCCACGCAGTTGCGCAGCAGGTGTTCAAACGCGGGCGTCATGCGGTCCAGCATGCCTCGGTCCATCTCGATGGTGCCGCCCAGCAAATCAAGCTTGACCTGCTTGCCGGTTTCTTTGGAAGCCTGACGAACCACACGGTAGAGGCGGTCAGAAATACCTTCAAACTCGACCATGCGGGTACGCAGCAAGTCGCGCTGCAACTCACGGGTCTGACGTGCCTGGGCAATCAAATCGTCTTCGGTGGCCTCGACGGTACGCTGCAAGGTACGCTGCACGGTAGCCACGTCATTGACCGACTCGGCCATCATGCGGGTCAATTCCTGCACGCGGGTAAAGCGGTCAAACTCCAGCGGATCAAACCCGCCCTGTTGTTCCTTGGCCTGGGCCAGGCGTGATTGCATCTGCGTTTCTGCCTGCAACTCAATGTCACGCAGTTGCTGGCGCAAGCGGTTCAAGTTGCCAGTCATATCGCTCAGTGATCCACGCAGTTGGTTGAGCTCAACTTCAAGACGCGAGCGTGTGATCATGACCTCACCGGCCTGGTTCACCATGCGGTCCAGCAACTGCGAGCGCACCCTGATGGATGCAGAGGCTGCTTGCCGTAACGGCTGCATGGCCATGGTCTGCGGTGCGGGAACCATGACTTTGCCCGTTGAAGGGCCAGCAGGAGCAGCGGTGACGGTCGCCAGCATGGGCAATACAGCGGTTGTCGTCGCGTCTGGTTTGGCTTGCGCTGATGCACTTTGGGAAGCAGCGACCAAAACAGGCGCAGGTTCAGGTTCGGTAGTCGCTGTGAAAGTCGCAGACACGCTGGCGTTGTCTGCGTTGCGCAAAACTTCGAGCGTGTGTTGCATCGCATCAAAGCGGTTCAGCAGCGGCTCAATATCTTGAACGCCCGCAGCCTCGGATCCCAGGTATTCGATTTCTGACTCGATTCGGTGGGCCATTTCACCCAGCCGCAATGCGCCCGCCAGGCGGGCACTGCCCTTGAGCGTGTGCAGGGCGCGCAAAACCTCCATGCGCGCACTGAGGTTGTCAGGCCGGGCTGACCATTGGCGCAGAGCGCCGCCCAATTGCGGCATCAGATCGGAAGCCTCTTCATCAAAAATCGGGAACAACTCAGGATCAATCGCGTCAACTGCATCAATTTCATCATCAACATCGTCTTGATCGCTTGAAAAAGCTTGCGCTGCTGGCGGTGCTGGCGCTGCTGGCGGTGCTGGCGGTGCTGGCGGTGAAAATATAGCTTCTGCCACTGCCGGTTGGTGAACAGCCTGATCTACAACGGGCAATGTGTCCGACGTAAGTGCAGGCGATTTTTGTGACACCTGCGGCGCGTCGTGGCTGGTTAGATGACTTGGGCTGATGGGGTTGCTTTGTTCCAGAGAAAACGCGGCGCTGTCGAAAAATTCAGGCTCCGGGGTCTCGGTCGGAATGTCCAGGTCATCGCGCTGTGCTGGCAAAGCCAACACGAGGTTTGAAAAATCAAGCTGGCGTAACTGCGACAGCACATCCGCATCAGATTGTTTGAGGAAGCCCGCAGCAAACTGATGCAATAGCCGCCGGATATCTTCAGCGGCATTGACAAAAAGGCTGGCGTACTGCGCCGCTGCTTCTTCCGAATATCGCACCTGCGAGTGCTGCAGCGCATGCTCAAGCGCACGCGCAATTTCAGACAACGAAGCAAACCCGACCGTGGCCGAACTACCTGCCAGCGAATGCGCAAACGACACGGTAGAGTCGCTTATGGGGTGATGACGCTCTATAGCCCACTCAGATACTTCTGTGACCAGTCGCCGCGACCACTCATCAGCTTCATTGAGGTAGACGTTGTACAGCGGTATGCTTATCCGCAAGTCGCCAATGACTTTGACTTGCTCGTCATCATCTGCATCGGTCATGTCGAAAGTATCAAGCTCTGACTCCGCCTCAGCCGTTGCGGATGCCGCGGCCAGAGGCTCGATCTCAGCGTGCACGGGTGCAGCGTCTGTCAGAAACTGCGCGTCGAAGTCTGCGGCTGACAGATCCACAAGGTCTGCCGCCTCAGCGCCAGCTTCGGCACTGCCTGCCGATTCCAGCTCGAAAGAATCAAGCATTTTTTGCAGCGCTTCTATGTCTGCATTTTCTGCATTTTCTGCACTTTCTGTACTTGCAGTGGTCGGCGCAGGCGTCATTGAAGCTGCGACATCGCTGGTGCCTGAAAGCGCAGACAAGCTGTCAAAGTCAATGCCTTCAATGTCCAGCATGTCAAGCGTATCCGGCACGCCAGACATGTCGGGTAATGTTGGCGAAACCTCTTCAAACGGTGCGGGAACAGTTGCCTGGTGACTGCTTGAAAAGAAATCAAAGTCCAGATCGGCATCTCCCTGCTCAACCGGTTCAACCAATTCAACCAATTCAACCAATTCAATCGGTTCAACTAATTCAATCGGTTCAATCGGTTTATCGTCCAGCTCAATCGCCTGAACGGTGGACATCATGTTCGGCAGCGGCAAGCCTGCATCAGGTACAGAGGCTACGAAGGCCGCAACGGCATCGATCGGTGGCAATTTCAACGGCACAAGCCGTGCATCACTTCGCAGGGCATCTGCGCAGACGCGAAATGCCGAAGCAGTCCAGGCACTGTCCTGGTTGGCTGCAATATCTTCTATCCATCGGGAAAAACCTGTCAGGCTGTCAGTAGACAAAGAACGGAGTTCATTGTTGGCAGGTTTTTGATCTGCCAGCCAACTGTTAAACAGTTGCTCCATCGACCATGCCGCTTCACCAAATTCATTGAGGCCCACCATGCGCGCACTGCCTTTGAGCGTGTGAAAAACACGCCGTAAAACAGTGAGCTGGTTGATGTCGCCAGGGTCTTTCGCCAGCAGGTTGACGGCTTCCTGCCCGTTGACAGTGACCTCTCTGGCTTCTTCCAGAAAGATATCCTGCAAGTCGTCTTCTTCAAAATCCACCACTTCAACCTGACTGGCAGGTGCTGCAGGGGCTGGTGCCAAAGCGAAAGCCAGGCTGTTAAAAGCACTGACAGTCGCCTCAGGGTTATGGGCAGACACCGCCAGTGAAGCATCATGCGCGGTTTTAGCCAGCTCTGATTGGCCGGCCAAAGCGGCATGCGTTGCCAGCGCGTCAAGTTTGACGGTCAGGTTTTCATCGGCAATGACAGCGCCGGAGTCACGCACCACAGCAATGACTTCTTGTGACAAGGTGTCGGCCTGAGAGGCGACATGTGAGGCACTATCCGCTTTGAGGGTACGCCCCATCAGGGGTCTAAGTTCACCCTTGGCATCATCGTAAACAAAGAGTTTTTTCGCCAGCGCAGGCTGATAATTGAGCATGTCAATCAAAAAGCTCAAGGCGCCCAGATTGTTGCCAAGCTGATCAAAAGTACCGGCAGAACGCGCGCGCTCCTCGTCTATCTCGGTCTCCAGCATCTGCTCGACACTGTCACGCATGCGCAAGACGGCTTGCGAAGCCTGGTCCAGTCCCAGCACGGACAACACGCCGCGCATCTGCGCCAGTTGCCCCGGCACACTTGTGAGTACCGTTTTGTCTTGTGGGTTGCGAAAGAATATATCCAGCGACTTTTCAAGCTCGCCCAGTGACACCCTGAGCTCACCCACCACGCTGCCCATGGTTTGTTTGTCACTGACGCGGCGGTAAAGCTCCTCCATCCACGACTCCAGAGGCTGTGCAGTGCCTCCGTTTTTAACGTTTTCAAGTCGTTCTGCAAGATGCTTGGTACGCTGTGTCAACTGCGGATCGTTGGGGTCCAGGTCATCAAACGCTGCTTCAAGATACAGAACCGATGTCGCGACTTCCATGGCCAGCTCTAGGCTGGGCGCCTGCGCAGAACGGGCCGTCATGTCAATAGCGCGGGTTAGCGCCTGTGCCAGTAATTCACTTCCGGGGTGAAGCTTGAGCAGGGAATCGCTGACCAGGCTGAACTGGTCAACCACAATTTTAAATTTATTGGCATCACCCGCTGACAGGGACGACCAGGTTTCTTTGGCAGAAACAATACGCTTTCTGGCTTGGGCCAGAAGGGACGGGTCAAAGCGGCCAAACTGCACCGCTTCGTAATCCACAGGTTTAAAACGCGCCAAGCCGTAGGCAGCGCGCACCGCAGACAGCACAGGCGCTGCAGCGACAGCCCCAAGCGCTTGTGAACAAAAGAAGAGCAAGTCTTGCGTCAACCGCTCAGAGACATCAACGTCGCCTTTGCTCAAACTTGCGTACTGCAGCAGGATGCGAGATGCCGCACGTCGAACATACACATCAGAGGGGAGCAAATCATGGGCCAATGCCTCAAAAAAAGCGGCCGCGATTTTCCAGAAAATTCTGGGCTGCGATGCCGTCTGCCCTGCTGCCAACCCAAGGCTTAACACCTGAAGGTTTTCAGCCGCCTGGGGTGCTTTGCCTTTCATCAGTTGTAGCACCGACTGGTCAAATATGGCGCGCGCATCGGCATCGTAATGGCGTGTCTCAACCGTCAGCGTGAGCTCGGGCTCCAGCCAGCGCCAGTCATGTGACCACAGGTCGGCTGGATGAATTCTGTCAGCGCGAACCAGTTCCTGAACATCGCGGTATTGCGGGAACAGTGAAACCGCAGAGATGGGTTTATCGGCCAGCACGCCTTCAAGATATTCGGTCAGCGCAAAACTGGCGCGTTCAATTTTCGCAGCTGCGTCCTGGTTGCATTGTTCGGGCTGCTGCACAAATTTTTGTACCGCCGATTCCATCGCACGAAGTACCAGTGCCGGTCCCGCCAGGCCAACCATCTCCAAGGCACCAACCGCCTGGTGTAGTTGCTGGCGAGCGATGCGCAACTGGCTGGCGTCCAGAGCGGCATGGTCAGACCCTCTGGCTGTTTCAGCGTCTCTGACAAAACGTTTGAGCGCCTTGGCAGCGCCGTCCAGCGACTTGCGAAGCTCGTCGAGTACCCAGGCCAGCGGGCCCAGGTCATTGACAGCTACATCAAGATCAGTGACTGGCAAATTCGAGGCGTTGGGTTGCATAGATAACTAGCCGGTTCCAGGAGCAATACTGACAAGGACTGACGATCAGGCAATCTTGAATCGGGACACCGACTGACGCAGCTCTTCAGCCATGCGTGACAGGTCGCGCACCTGTTGTGCGGTAGACCTTGTACCTTCGCCGGTCTGTTCAGTCACCGCGAAAATGTGCTGAATGTTGCCAGCCACCACGTTCGCAGACTCAGCCTCTCTGGTCGCTGAATTCGAAATCTGCTCAATCAGGTCAGCAAGGCGACGTGATACACGGTCAATTTCAGACAAAGCGGTACCTGCGCTGTCTGACAGTTTGGCCCCTTCGACCACACCCTGCGTGGAGCGCTCCATAGCGGCTACCGCGTCCTGGGTGTCGGTTTGAATCGCTTTCACGAGTGCCGAAATCTGACGCGTTGCATCTGCGGAGCGTTCTGCCAGTCGCTGCACCTCCTCAGCAACCACCGAGAAGCCTCGCCCGGCTTCACCGGCGGATGCTGCCTGAATGGCTGCATTGAGCGCCAGTACATTGGTCTGTTCGGTAATGTCCGAAATCAGCTCGGTGATCTCGCCAATCTCCTGCGAGGATTCACCGAGTCGTTTGATCCGCTTGGACGTTTCCTGAATCTGATCGCGAATAGCGTTCATACCGCCGATGGCGTTTTGCACCGCCTGCAAGCCAGACTCAGCGGCCGTCAGTGACTGGCGAGCCACTTGCGAAGACTCTTGCGCCTGAGCAGACACCTCGTTAATTCGCGATGCCATGTCAAGCACCGATTGGCCAGTCTCGCGAATCTCACGCAACTGCTCGGTAGATGCTGCCAGCAGCTCGGTCGATGTGCTTTCCACTTGCGCGGTCGTCTGGGCAACTCGGGTAGCCGTGTTTTGCACGTTACCTACAAGCTGGCGCAACTCTTCAACCGTGTAGTTCACCGAGTCAGCAATAGCGCCGGTAATGTCTTCGGTCACCGTGGCCTCTTGTGTCAAATCGCCCTCAGCAACGGTTTGCAACTCATTCATCAATCGCAAAATGGCGGCCTGATTGGCGTCATTGACACGCTTGGCGTCCTGCTCTTGCCCACGTGCTTCAAGCTGCTGCTTTTCTGCAACGTCCTGGCGCTTGCGGCTGTCTTGCAGCTGGACGCGCGCAATACCAATAGCGCAGGTCAGGCCAAACAGAGCCGCAATCACCAGCGCAGCAACCGAGCCACCACTCAAACCCGACTGTGAAGACAGCTTGCCCTGCAAATCTTCAAGTCCCCGACGCAAAGGCTCGCTGTCAGCAATGATGGAGGCCTGCGCTTCGCGGGCAGACACCAGACCCTGCAAGTTACCCAAAATGGCACCGGCTTGAACGCGCGTCTGCTCATACAGCGCCATCAGCGCCTCAAGTCGCTCGCGGGTTTGCGGGTCCTTGGAGCCAGCAAGACGCAGCTCAGGGCTGCCCTCCTGAAGACCCTGCGCAATTTCCTTGAACGAGTTCAAGTCCTTGCCCAGCAAAAACACCGCCTCAGGGCTTACGCCTTCGAGTGTTAAAAACTCGTTGGCTGATTTACCAATCCGCTGCGTCAACATCACCAACTGGCCAGACGCTGAAATCTCGGCAGGTGCCGCGTTTTGCTGGAGCTTGAGCGATGACACCGTCTCGGCGATTTCCAGCAGGTCAGACGATTGACGGTTGATGGTGCGCAAAGCGGCGCCCACCTGCGTCAGGATGGCCTGCTGGCTCATCACGGTTGCCGCATTCTTCTCGGCGCGTTCCATCAGCGGTATTGTCTTATCGACGTCCACCTGCAGATCGTCACCCACAGGAGTCAGACGCAAACTGTCATTGCCCGCTTTCAATCCGCGTACGGTTTTAGCCAATACGTCGGCGCTTTCCTTAACGTCAGGAAAAGCCTGTGCACTGCCCACCAGCGCCTGCGATACTGACTTGGCCAATCGCTGGGACTGCATCAGGGATTGACCCGTCGCACCCACCTGCTGCGCCACCGTGTCAGCCTGGGTCAAAGCCCGGTACGCCACCACCGCCAGCACCAGCACAGACAGACCCAGCAAAATCAGCAAGGTTCTTTGATGATGGGCAATTGTGCGACTGCCCAAAATTGGCAGTTTGAGCAAATCCGGATTTTCAACCGGAGCCACCTCGTCGGTGGAAGCCATCCGGCTTACCGCAAAACCATTGTCACTGGCATCGTCCTGCGCAGAGATGGAAGCACCGATGGAAGCTTGCATCGCGCCTGTTGCAAAAGGATCAACCGGCATCCCCACGGATGCCATGTCCATGCTGTCTTCTGGCGGCCTGGATTTGGGTTTGAACAGGTTCTGGATTTTTTCGATAACAGACATGGTGAGCTTTCTGATGAAAACGTTGTGCGCTAGTGCCGGAGCGCCTAGGCGCCAATCGTCAAAAAATGCGCCTGCTGGGCCAGCAACTGAAGATTGATTTCCTGCCAGGCATCGCCGGCTTGATCAATGTATTGGTTACCAAAAAATACCGGTGCATCCGGCGCTTTTTCAGAAAAGTCGCTAAAGGCTTCCTGGTTGCGCAAGCCTGACAGACGGTCAATCAGCAAAGCACAGTTGATCTCAAGCGCGCTGTTCAATGCAATCAGGCGCGACTCTTTGCGTGCGAAATCGGTTTTGGGCGCGGCATTTTGGCCTGTGACATACGTTGCAAGATCGACCACACCAAAAAGGCCGCCACGCAGGTTAGCAACGCCTAAAAACCAGTCTTGGGTGTAGGGCACAGCCTGGGTTGCGACCCATGGGAAAATCTCACCCGCCTGACCCATGGGAAACAAATATTTCTGGCCACCCGCCTCAACCGCCAGCCAAGATGGGGCCACACCCTGGGTTCGTGCGATCTGTAGCCTCTCGGCCAGCCGACTTTGCAGTTCTCGAATAGCTTGTCTGTTCGCCATTGTTCTTGAGTCTGTGCAAGTTGCGTTCTTGCAGGTCAGCTCAAAGCGCTGATTTTTGCCATCAACTCTTCAGCGTTGACAGGCTTGGTGATGTAGTCACGCGCACCCTGGCGCATACCCCAGACACGGTCTGTTTCCTGGTTTTTGCTGGTACACATGATGATGGGAATATCCGAGTAAAGCGGGTCGCGTGTGATGGCTCTTGTCAACTGAAAACCATTTTGACCGGGCATCACCACGTCCATCAAAATCAGCTCTGGTTTTTCTTCGGCCAGGCGACGAAAGGCATCTTCTGCGTTCTCAGCGGTCTTCACCGAGAAACCGTTTTTACCCAGCAGATCCGTCAGGTACATCAATTCGGTTTTGGAATCATCCACCACCAGAATTTTTTTAATTGCCATTACGTAACTCCTTGTTTTGCGCTGCCAAGTTCCAGAACGGTTTGCAACAGCTGATCTTTTGTAAAAGGTTTTGTCAGGTAGTCTTGCGATCCCACCATCCGGCCCCTGGCCTTGTCGAATACGCCGTCTTTGGATGACAACATGACAATTGGAACACCCGAAAATCTGGCGTTGCGCTTGATGATGGCGCAGGTCTGATAACCATCGAGGCGCGGCATCAAAATGTCGCAAAAAATAAGATGGGGTTGGTAGTCATTGACTTTGGCCAGCGCATCAAAGCCATCTTCAGCCAGCAGCACCTCGTGCCCGCCCTGCTTCAAAAATATTTCGGCGCTACGCCTGATGGTGTTGCTGTCGTCAATGACCAAGACCTTGAGTCCAGAACTGGTAATGCTCACTGCTACTCCTCTTGAGTTTGTTTGCGGTTTGACTGCTCAACGAACAACCAACACTAACCGCGATTGTGATACCAGAACAAGCCGCCTGCGGCGTGCCTTTAAATCTGGACCATTTCAAAATCCTCCTTGCGCGCTCCGCATTCAGGGCAAGTCCAGTTCATGGGTACCTGAGCCCAGGCTGTACCGGCTGCAATACCGTGGTCAGGCGCGCCCGTACCCTCGTCGTAAATCCACCCACAGATTAAACACATCCAAGTCATTGATAGAGTCCCAGCTTAAATTGCCTTCGAATAGAATGCAAGAATTGTATCGACGCGGCGTTGCTAATTCGCGGACCGGGCAAAATCACCGCCTATGGCAAACCCCACCCCCACTTTATTGAGCAGCCGCACCCTGCAGGCTGAAGACCTCGACAACGCACCAGCTTGCGTCATGACGTTTAATGCCAGCGACCCCAGCGGCGCAGGTGGCTTGACTGCCGACATCACCGCCATTGCCTCTGCTGGGGGACACCCGCTGGCCGTGGTCACAGGTGCTTATGTGCGCGACTCGGCAGAGATTCTTGATCACTTCCCCATCGACGAAGAGGCTGTTGCCGAACAGGCAAGAACGGCGCTTGAAGACATGCCGGCAGCAGCCATCAAAGTTGGTTTTGTGGGCAGCCCGGAAAACATCAGCACCATTGCGGAGATTGCAGCCGACTATGCTGATGTACCGCTTATTGCCTATATGCCCAATCTTTCATGGTGGGATGAAGACAAGATAGACAACTACCTGGACGCCTTTCGCGAACTGCTGTTGCCGCAAACCACCCTGCTGGTAGGCAACCACAGCACCTTGTGGCGCTGGTTGTTGCCAGACTGGTCCAATGCGCGCAACCCTTCAGCCAAAGACATCGCCAGAGCGGCGGCGGAACTGGGCGTGCCCTACACACTGGTCACGGGCATCCCGCTGCCTGACCAGTTTATTGACAACGCACTGGCAACGCCGCAAGCCGTGCTGTACAGCGAAAAGTTTGAACGATTTGAGGCCATTTTTTCAGGGGCCGGGGACACGCTATCTGCCGCATTGGCCGCCCTGCTGGCCAATGGGCATGACCTGAATGCCGCCACCGCCGAAGCACTGACCTACCTGGACCGAAGCCTGGACGCTGGCTTTCAGCCCGGCATGGGCCACATCGTGCCAGACCGCCTGTTCTGGGCGCAGGCTGAGGATGATGACCAGGAAGAAGGGCCCGATGAAGAGCGGCCAGACGATGCGGCACTGCTCGTCGCCAATATCCCTAAACCTTTTTTTGATTTACCGCCAAATGGCACCACCAAACACTAACAAAATGAACGTCACCAGCCACACGCCTTCAAAAAACGATGTCCTGTTTGAACGCGCCAAAAAGTTGATCCCGGGCGGCGTGAATTCACCTGTTCGTGCGTTCAAAGCAGTTGGCGGTACACCACGTTTTGTGCAGCGTGCAGAAGGCGCGTATTTTTGGGACGCTGATGGCAAACGCTACATCGACTACATCGGCTCCTGGGGACCGATGATTCTCGGTCACGGCCATCCCGCTGTCATTGAATCGGTCCAAAAAGCCATGCTCGAAGGCTTCTCGTTTGGCGCACCCACCGAGCGCGAGGTGGAACTGGCCGAAGAAATCGTCAAACTCGTGCCGTCGATAGAAATGGTGCGCCTGGTCAGCTCGGGTACCGAAGCCGCCATGAGCGCCCTGCGCCTGGCGCGTGGTGCCACGGGCCGCAGCAAGATCATCAAGTTTGAAGGCTGCTACCACGGCCATGCCGACGCGCTGCTGGTCAAGGCTGGTTCTGGCCTGGCCACCTTCGGCAACCCGACCAGCGCAGGCGTGCCGCCTGAAGTCGTGCAACACACGCTGGTCCTTGAATACAACAACACCTCCCAGCTTGAAGAGTGCTTTGCCCTGCACGGCAAAGAGCTGGCTTGCCTGATGATTGAGCCGATTGCCGGCAACATGAACTTTGTGCGCGCTACTCTGCCCTTCATGCAGCGCTGTCGCGAGCTGTGAACCCAGTACGGCGCGCTGCTGGTGTTTGATGAGGTCATGACTGGCTTCAGGGTGGCTCTGGGCGGTGCGCAAAGCGTATATGCCAAAAACATTCCCGGCTTCAAACCCGACATGACGGTGCTGGGTAAAGTAATAGGCGGCGGCATGCCGCTGGCAGCTTTTGGCGGCACCAAAGCCGTGATGGAAATGCTGGCCCCGATGGGCTCGGTATACCAGGCTGGCACGCTGTCAGGCAACCCGGTGGCCACCGCCTGCGGGCTGGCGACCCTGCGCGAGGTGCAAAAACCCGGTTTTTACGAAGCGCTGGGCGATCGCACCCGCAGCCTGGTCACCGGTTTAACGGCGACTGCCAGCAAAGCAGGCGTCAGCTTCTGCGGTGACAGTGAAGGCGGCATGTTCGGCTTTTTCCTGCTCGGCACGCTGCCGCAAAACTACGCCACGGTCATGACCACAGACAGCCCGGCGTTCAACCGCTTCTTCCACGCGATGCTGGACAAAGGTGTGTACTACGCCCCGGCGCTGTACGAAGCCGGGTTTGTCAGTGCAGCGCACACGGCGGCAGATATTGAGGCGACGGTGGACGCTGCAGCGCAGTTTTTTGCAGGTCGTTAAGATTCAGACGCTATTGATTTGATAGCTGCTTGCGCCCGAATTTATTGGGCTATAGACGTTTTTGATTCATAAAAACAGGCTAAAAACCCGTTTTTAATGCCTGAAATGTCGCACACCAGACAACACCATCACCACGCCGCGCTCATCAGCAGCGTCAATCACTTCCTGGTCGCGCATCGAGCCACCCGGTTGAATCACGCTGCTGGCACCCGCGTCAACCACCACGTCCAGGCCGTCGCGGAAAGGGAAGAACGCATCGCTGGCCACTGCTGTGCCTGCCAGTGACAAGCTGGCGTGGCCAGCCTTGATGCTGGCAATGCGGGCCGAATCCAGACGGCTCATCTGGCCTGCGCCCACGCCCATGGTCATGCCGTCCTTGCAGAACACGATGGCGTTGGACTTGACGTATTTGGCGACTTTCCAGGCAAACAGCAGGTCTTGCAGTTGGGCGGGGGTCGGTTGCAGTTTGCTGACGACTTTCAGGTCGCTAAGGGCCAGCTCATGGTTGTCAGCGGTTTGCATCAGGAGGCCAGAGCCGACAATCTTGACGTCCACCAGATTTCGACCCTGCTTCCATGCCGTGTCACCGCCGGGCGGCAGGTCAATCTGCAAAATTCGCACGTTAACTTTGGTCTTGAAAACTTCCAGCGCTTCTGCCGTGAAAGCGGGAGCAATAAGCACTTCGACGAACTGTTTGGAGATTTCCCGCGCGGCGCGCTCGTCCAGTGGGCAGTTCAAGGCAATGATGCCGCCAAAGGCTGAGGTGGGATCGGTTTTAAACGCCTTGCTGTAGGCTTCAAACGCATCTGCACCAATCGCCACGCCACAGGGGTTGGCATGCTTGACGATAACGCAGACGGCTTCGGTGAAGCCTTTCACACATTCCCACGCTGCATCGGCATCAGCGATATTGTTGTAGCTAAGCTCTTTGCCCTGAATCTGCCTGGCCATGACCAGTGAACCGGGCGCAGGGTACAAGTTGCGATATAGCGCTGCCTGCTGGTGCGAGTTTTCGCCATAGCGCAAGTCCTGCACCTTGATAAAACGGCCATTGGCCTGGCCGGGAAACATGCTGTGGGTGCCATCGGGCCGGATACCGGACAAATAGTCGCTGATCGCGCCGTCGTACTGGCTGATACGGTTAAACGCAGCCACTGACAACGTAAACTTGGTTTTGTCGGTCAGCTTGCCGTCTGCCTTGAGTTCTTCAAGCACGCCAGCGTACTGCGATGCATCAGTCAGCACGCCCACGTCCTTCCAGTTTTTGGCAGCACTGCGCACCATGGCGGGGCCGCCGATGTCGATGTTTTCAATCGCGTCTTCCAGCGTGCAGCCCGGCTTGGCAACTGTGGCTTCAAACGGGTACAGGTTAACGACCAGCAAATCGATGGTGGCGATGTTGTGCTCTTTCAGGGCAGCCATGTGCTCTGGCACATCGCGCCGCGCCAGCAGGCCGCCGTGCACTTTGGGGTGCAAGGTCTTGACCCGGCCATCCAGCATTTCAGGAAAGCCGGTGTGGTCAGCCACTTCAGTGACGGGCAAACCATTGTCAAGAAACAGTTTGGCCGTGCCGCCGGTAGACAGCAGCTTGATGCCAAGCGCGTGCAATGCGTGCGCAAATTCGAGGATGCCGGTTTTGTCAGAGACGGAAATCAGTGCGTTCATTGCTTGTCTTTATGGGGTTCAGGATTCGGGGCATGGATCCCGGGTCAGTCCCGGGATGACGCGGGAAACTATTTGACCAACTTGTGCTCGACCAGCTTTTTACGCAGGGTGTTGCGGTTCAGGCCCAGCCACTCGGCAGCACGCGACTGGTTTTGCGCCGCTTGCTGCATCACCACTTCGAGCAGCGGCTTTTCAACCACCCGCACCATCATGTCGTACATGCGGTCAGGCTCGGTGCCGCGCAGGTCTTTGAAGTAGCCGTCCAGGCTGACCCGTATGCATTCTTCGATTTGTTTTTTACTCATACGCTGCATTCCTCTTCATTTTTATTGTCAACCACGTCCACTGCCGGCATCCGGTCTGCGACCGCACTCAAACCATCAAAAAAATTGTCCACTACTTGCAACTGCGCCTGGGCATCAACCAGCGCATTCATTTGCGCACGAAACGCTTCACCACCAGGCAAGGCTTTCACGTACCAGCCAATGTGCTTGCGCGCACTGCGCACGCCCGTGAACTCGCCATACAGCTCATAGTGGTCTTGCAAATGGTCAAGCAGCAGGCGCTTGACATCCATGACCAGCGGCGGCGCAAGCTGTGTGCCAGTGGCCAAAAAATGAACGACTTCCCGGAAAATCCACGGTCTGCCCTGCGCGACGCGTCCCAACATGACGGCATCAGCGCCGGTGTAGGCCAACACATCGCGCGCCTTTTGGCCGCTGGTGATGTCGCCATTGGCCACGACGGGAATCGTCAAGGCGGCTTTCACTTCAGCAATCGTGTCGTATTCAGCCAGACCCTTGTAGCCCTGCTCGCGCGTGCGGCCGTGCACTGTGACCATCGCCACGCCAGCGCTTTGCGCAGCGCGGGCAATCGTCACCGCGTTTTTATGATGTGCTGCCCAGCCGGTGCGCATTTTCAGCGTGACAGGCACATTGCGCGGTGCGCAGGCATTGACCACCGCTTCAACAATTTCAAGCGCGAGTTTCTCGTCCTGCATAAGCGCCGAGCCCGCCCATCTGTTGCAGACCTTTTTAGCCGGGCAACCCATATTGATGTCAATGATTTGCGCACCCCGGTCGATGTTGTACAGGGCTGCATCCGCCATCATGTGCGCGTCAGTCCCGGCAATCTGCACCGCAATCGGCTCGGGTTCGCCATCGTGGTTGGCGCGGCGTGATGTTTTCAGGGTGTCCCACAAGTCGCGGCGCGAGGTGACCATTTCACTGACCGCATAACCCGCACCCAGCTTTTTGCACAGCATGCGAAAAGGCCTGTCGGTGACGCCCGCCATGGGCGCGGCAAACACGTTGTTTGCCAATGCATAAGGGCCGATAAACATGAGACAGGTTTTTTAGGGAATGCTGAAAAAGAAGGCACATTGTAGTGCTCAAAATTTCAGCAATTAAAAATGGTGTGGCCTGCCAACCCACTAATTTGTAAGCGTCTTGCTGACGAACTTTGCCCTCTGCGGCTGCCTATACTCAGACAACTATGGAAGTCTGGATTCAACACCTGCTGGAATTGCTGGCCTTGCCCGAATATGGTTTGAGTACCGTTTTCGTCATTTCTTTTATTTCGGCCACGCTGATCCCGCTGGGGTCAGAGCCTGTGGTGTTTGGCCTGGTCAAGCTCAACCCTGAACTTTTTTGGCCCGCTGTATTGTTGGCCACAACAGGCAACACACTGGGCGGTGCGCTGGACTGGTGGCTGGGTTATGGTGCGCACAAGGTGGTCGACAAATACAAACCTGATTCGCACCATGGCCGGGCCGTCAGGTGGCTGGAAAAACTGGGGCCCAAAGCCTGCCTGCTGTCATGGTTGCCAGTTGTGGGTGACCCGCTGTGCGCGGTGGCGGGCTGGCTGAAGTTTGCGTTTTGGCCCTGCGTGTTTTACATGGCGATTGGCAAATTTTTACGTTACTTCATGATGACGGCGGGACTGGTTTGGGCTTTTCCGGGTGGCATTTCTTTTTGAAATTAAAACCGCTCGGTTGGCAACAAATACCGCCACTGCCCCACGGGCAAACCACTCATCGCCACCCCGCCTATCCGCAAACGCTTCATGCCAGTGACAGCAAGCCCGACACTTTCACAAAAATACGCAATCTGCCCGGGCTGCTCACCTTTCAAGGCAAAGCGCAAACGCGCCTCACTTTGCCAGCTGACTTTGGCGGGAGGCAGCAACTTGCCATTGAAGGTGAAACCGTGATCGGTTCGGTTTAAACGCTCCAGTCCACCGGGCTTGATGCTGCCGTTAACCTCAACGACGACCTCATGCTCCAGCGTGGACGCGTCATCAACCAGCTTGCGGGCCACGCGCCAGTCATCAGTGAACACCACCAGCCCGCTGGCGGGTAGGGCAAGCTGCGTGACCAGTTCAGCGGACAGATGTTTTTTTAACTGGACAATACCGCTGCGATCATCAGGTGTGCGTGTGGCCTGCTTTAAATCCGCTTCAAAACCAGCAGGCTTGTGCAGCAGCAGCGTGACGGCTGTGGGTGCCAAAAGACTGGCGTCTTTTGAGAGTTCGATTTTTTGATTCAGTACCCGAAACTGCGGCTCTTCAACCACCACACCATCCACCGTGACCCAGCCGCCTTCAATGTATTGCTCGGCCTCGCGGCGCGAGCAGGGCAGCATTTCAGCCAGGCGTTTGGCTAGACGTACAGGTTCGTTCATGCGGTCTTTTCAAGCGGCCGCCGTGGAACTGGCTTTGCCAGGCCACCAGCGGCGTCCCCTGCAAGGGGAGGATGGACTACACGCCAGTGAGGCCAGGCAGGGGTGTGCCATTCAGCTGCTAAAGAGAAAATTCATCACGTCGCCATCCTTAACAATGTACTCCTTGCCTTCGCTGCGCATCTTGCCCGCGTCTTTCGCGCCCTGCTCGCCCTTGAAGGTGATGTAGTCGTCAAACGCAATGGTTTGGGCACGGATGTAGCCCTTTTCAAAATCGGTGTGAATCACGCCTGCCGCTTGCGGCCCGGTGTCACCTACATGAATGGTCCAGGCGCGGACTTCTTTGACGCCTGCGGTGAAGTAGGTCTGCAGGCCCAGCAACTTGAAGGCGGCAACGATGAGGCGGTTCAGACCGGGTTCGCTCTGGCCAATTTCAGCCAGAAACATTTTTTTGTCTTCGTCGTCCATGTCGGCCATTTCAGCTTCCATCTTGGCGCAAATCGCCACGACGGGTGCGTTTTGCGCCTTGGCATAGGCCATCAAGCGGTCTAGAAACGGGTTGTTCTCAAAACCATCTTCAGCCACGTTGGCCACAAACATGGCGGGCTTGGCGGTGATCAAAAAGAACTGCTGCAGGAGCGGCTGTTCTTCTTTGCTGAAGTCAATGCTGCGTACCGGCTTGGCCTCGTTCAAGGCCACCTGGCATTTCTCAAGAATGGCCACCAGCTTGACGGACTCTTTGTCGCCTGAACGCGCCAGCTTGGTCACGCGGTGCAGGGCTTTTTCAACCGCAGCCAGGTCGGCCAAACAAAGCTCGGTCTGAATCACCTCGATGTCAGAGATCGGGTCCACCTTGCCTGCCACGTGAATCACGTTGTCGTCTTCAAAGCAGCGCACCACATTGACCGTGGCATCAGTTTCCCGAATGTGGGCCAAAAATTTGTTGCCCAGACCCTCGCCGGTGCTGGCACCGGCCACCAGGCCCGCAATATCGACAAACTCGACAATCGCTTTTTGTATTTTTTGAGGGTTAACAATGGCCGCCAACTGGTCCAGCCGCGCATCCGGAAGCTCCACGATACCGACGTTGGGTTCGATGGTACAAAAAGGATAATTTTCAGCCGCGATGCCCGCTTTGGTCAACGCATTGAACAGGGTGGATTTTCCGACGTTAGGCAAGCCAACAATGCCGCATTTCAAACTCATGACAAACCTTCAAAAACTGGTGGCAAAGTGTATTCGATGACCTGTACTGGCCAGAAATTTAACCAAACGCATACGCTGCACGCACGGTTTGCCCCAACTTCAGCTGATGATCAAAACCAGTCAAGGGGATCACATTCATGCCAAATGTCAGCGCACCGTTCACGCGGGCATCAGCACGATAGCTTTGCAACATGTCACCGACATTCGGGCTGCTGACAGCCGTCAACGGGTCGATGTTCGGAATGGGGCAGCGTGGGCAGGGTTTGACAGGTTTGAGCTGTGCCGTGCCCTGCTCTGTTGAAACATGCAGTACGTCCATGCGGTCTTCGTCATGCGGGTTCAATGCCTGCATGCCAGGCGCAGACGCCAACACAATGTTTGGCCGAAAGCGCGACATGCTGACAGCCGCTTTGCCAGATGCCACCAGTTTGTCATTGAACTGATCTAGCGATGCCTCGCTGATGACCAGCACCGGAAAACCGTCGCTGAACTGGTTCAGCGCCTCAAACTCGCCCGTCCAGGCGCGATCGCTCACCCGCTTGTGGTCCGGGTCAAACCTTACCAGGCGCGCTGGGGTGCCCAAAAAGTCAGTGAACCACTGGGCTGCTATTTTTCCCATGTCGAAAGCAGCCACCTCTTCGCCCCACACCCGCACGCGTACGGGTGCTTCAACCTCGTCCAGCTTGACGTGCAGGGCCAGCATGCCGGGGGCGCGCAGCACCATGTCATCGTGTTTGATGTGCGGTTGAATCAACGCCATACGCGGCAAATCACGTTGGGTTAAAAATTCGCCTTTGCCATCCACCACCATCCAGGCACGGTCAAACTCAAGCCCTGTTTCAGTCAGGATGGCCTCTTGCACGGCTACCCCGGCGCAAGACTTGATCGGGTAAACAAACAGGCCCGTGATGGTGGCGTGGATGTCAAAATTATTGAAGCTTTCAAGTGGTAAGTCGCTCACAACGGTTTTCCTGCAAGTTGAAATATGGAAGTATTGAAATAGGGCTGAAAGACAGCCGACAGCCGCAATTTTGCACTGCCTCCTAAAATGGGACATGTCCAATACTTTCGATGTGTGCATTCGCGGTGATGGCGTGGTGGGCCGAACCATGGCTTTGCTGCTGGCCAAAGAGCGGCTGCGCGTGGCGTTGGTAGCGCCAGCGGCAGATGCAGAAAAATCCCAAAAAAAAGATATCCGCGCCTACGCCCTGAACAGCGCATCAAGACAGCTGCTGCAAACACTGCGTGCCTGGCCAGAAGAAAATTTTGCCACGCCTGTGCTAAAAATGCAGGTTTGGGGTGACGATGGCGGCGCGGTGGACTTTAACGCCAATGGTCAGTCGCAGGCCGCCTTGGCATGGATTGTGGATGTTCCGGCGCTTGAAGAGCAACTGGCCCAGGCCTGTCGTTACCAGGGCCAGATTGAACGGGTCGCGCAACCCGCACCAGCAGCACTCAGCATCATTTGCGAAGGCCAAAAAAGCAGTTCCAGAGGCGCATTGGCTGCGCAATGGACGCGCAAGCCCTATGCCCAAAAAGCCATGGCGGCCCGCCTTGAATCAAGTCTGCCGCACGGCGGTGTAGCGCGCCAGTGGTTTGCGGGTGGTGTCGCGGGTGGTGTCGCGGGCGGTGACGTGCTGGCGCTTTTGCCGATGGGTGGCGCGTTGGGGAACTCTGTGGCACTGGTCTGGTCTGTCTCTGATGAACGCGCAGCTTCACTTGAAAAATTGGCACCAGATGCGTTTTGTGCTGAATTGGCAACCATTTGCGGGCCGGGAGTGGGCAGCTTGCGCCTGACCAGTGACCGTGCCAGCTGGCCGCTTGCTTTGTCTGGCGCTGACCGCTGGGTGGGCCCCGGCTGGGCGCTCGCCGGTGACGCTGCGCACACGGTGCATCCTTTGGCAGGTCAGGGCCTGAACCTCGGGCTGGCAGATGCCGCATGTTTAAGCGGCGTGCTGGCTGGCCGTGAATACTGGCGCGGTTTGGGTGACGAAAAATTATTGCGCCGCTACGAGCGCGCCCGCAAAGCTAATATCGCCGCTGTTGGCGCCGTGACTGATGGCCTGCACAACCTGTTTGCGCATACCGGGCCCACCTGGCAGGCCATGCGCAACTGGGGCATGAACGGATTCGCCAACAGCACGCCGCTAAAAAACTGGTTGACCCGGCGCGCTGCGGGCATGTCGATTTAAAGCTACTTGTTAATTTTTTAAAAAGAGACTTTCATGAAATTATTTAAATATGTCGCCGCTGTCTGCTTGGCAACTTTAAGCTTCAGCGCTGCATTCGCGCAAGAGGCTCTCATCCGTAAAAACCTGGCCGAGCGGCTGCCCAATCTGCCCAAAATCGACGAAATCAGCAAGACACCGATGAACGGCGTGTTTGAAGTCCGGGTCAATGAAAGCGATATTTTTTACACCGACGCAGAAGGCAACTTTCTGATTCAGGGCAACCTGATTGATACCCGGTCAAAACGCAACCTGACAGAGGAGCGGACAGAAAAACTCAATGCTGTCGCTTTTGATTCATTGCCTCTGAAAGACGCCTTCACCATCGTGCGAGGCAACGGCAAACGCAAGATGGCGGTCTTTGAAGACCCAAACTGCGGCTATTGCAAGCGCTTTGAGCGTGACCTGCAAAAAGTATCAGACGTGACCGTTTACATGTTTTTGTACCCTATCCTGAGTCCTGACTCCACCGACAAATCCAAAAACATCTGGTGTGCCAAAGACAAAGCCAAAACCTGGCAAGACGTGATGGTGCGCGACATGCCGGTACCCAAGGCAAGCTGCGACACCGCCGCCATTGACCGCAACCTGGACTTTGGCCGCAAGCACAAAATCACCGGTACGCCGACGATGTTTTTTGCCGACGGCTCACGCGTACCAGGCGCCATCAACTCCCAGCAGGTTGAAAAATTCCTGACGGATGCCAAGTAAACCGCGTAACGCTTGACAGTCGATCCGGCGCTTTTGGGCATACCCGCGCACCTGCAAACATTCGAGCCCACGCACCAGGCCGCCATGCAGCGGCTGGATGCCATCCACCCTGCAA
>JANOWR010000006.1:0-30516 GCA_031417995.1 Polaromonas sp.
TACCGCATCCGTCACACCCGCCTGCTTCAGCGCAATCAGACCGTTGGTTGTTGTGTCAAAGCTGTCTGGAGCGGCGGCATCAACGGTTTGCAAAATCACCGCTTCAGACAGCCCGGCTTTGACGAGTTTGATAACGTCGTCGTTAGACATGCTGTTGGCCCAGGCGGCGCACGACAAGAACAGGCACAGGATGATGGGCAAGCGCTTGATGAATGAAAACATAAGACCTCCGGTTATTAAACAAGTAACCACTGCGCGACTTTGTCTTGCACCCTTCTCCTCAAGGGACGGTTGAGGGTGGGGCAGGTGCCAAAAGATCGCCAGCATCGTCTGTGCGCCCACATATTTTAAAAGCGAATAAATCGTAAGTGCATGCAACAAAAAGGCATATGGTCCAAATGGACCATTGAACAACAGTGCTTGGACATCCCGGCGCAGGAGCAGCAGACTTGAAGGACGTGCAAAATCAGGGCATGTTTTTTTACCAAGTTTTGGCTAGACCGCCTGCTCGCGCTGCCTACCTGAGCGGCATTCGCGACGCCGCCCTCGTGATTCCGTCTTATCTGCCGTTTGGCCTTGTCTGCGGCGTGGCATCGGTCAGTGCCGGGTTGACGATGGGTGCTTCTCTGGCACTGCCAGCACTGGTTTTTGGCGGCTCGTCGCAAGCGGTGTTGCTGCAGTTTTTGCAGGGCGATGCCTCACTGTGGGTGGCCATTTTGTCGGGCTGCGTCATCAATCTGCGCATGGCGGTGTACAGCGCAGCCATGGCCAGCCAGGTGCGCCACATGGGCAAGGGGCAGCGCATGCTGGTGGCGGCTTTTCTGGTTGACAACACCTTTGCCTTCATGCAGGAACGCGGGCGCACGCACCCGCATGACCAGCACATCATGGCTTACTACGCCGGGCTAAGCACGATGTTCTGGACGTTCTGGGTCTTGTTTTGCGTGATTGGCGTGTTTGCCGGCAACATCGTACCGGCCAGCTGGCAGCTTGACTTTGCGATTCCGCTGTCGTTTATCGCGATTGCTGCCACGTCAATTCGTACCGTACCCATGGGCACTGCGGCTTTGGTGGGCGGGATGGCGAGTGTCCTGCTGTTTGCATTGCCGCTGAAATTGGGCCTGATTGCGGCTTGCCTGGCTGGGCTGCTGGCGGGTTTGCTGACTCAAAAAATGATGGTTCAAAAAATATGACCAGCCTCACCTCTTTTGAGAGCTGGTCGGTCGTTTTTGGTCTGGCCATTGGCACGTTTTTAATCCGCTATTCCTTCATCGGCCTGTTTGCCGACCGAGACATGCCAGCCTGGCTTGACGGCGCTCTCAAACTCATGGTTCCCGCCATTTTTGCAGCCATTATTTTCAGCGGTGTGGTGATGGTGGGCGGGCAGGTTGCAGGCTGGGCTTATTGGCCGCGTTATGCCGCTGCCGGGATTGCCTTTGTTGCTGCCATCTTGTCGCGCGGCAACATGCTGGTGACATTGGGCGTGGGCATGGCTTGCCTGCACGGCTTGCCCTGGCTTGTTGCCCTCGCCAGTTAACATGACATCATGATGTTGATAGCTCCCTGGCGTGACTTGCTGAAACGCACCAATCAAAGTGCCAAGGACTGGCTGGGGCAGTGGTGGAAGTTGCTGCATCTGGGTGCGGTGCTGTTGCTGCTGGCGCTGACGCCGTCCAGCTACAAGCGGGTTGACAGGCTGGTGCTTGCGCGGCATGTGTACGACAACACCGCGCCCATCATGACCAGCTTCACCTTGCTGTGTGCATTGATCAGTTTGGTACTCACCCGCATCGTTACTGCCACGGCCTTGAGCTATGGCCTGTCGCAATATTCGCTGCAAGTTGTCATCAGGGTGCTGGTGCTTGAATTGATTCCCCTGACTGCTGCACTTTTTGTAGCGCTGCGTTGCACCATTCCAGATGGGGCTGAACTCGCTGAATTGAAAGCACGCGGTGATCTGGACAAGTTGCGCAGCCAAGGCGTCAACCCTATGGCCAGGGAAGTACTGCCGCGTGTGATGGCGGGTATTTTTTCAACCATAACGCTGGCCGTGCTGAGCTGTGTGGTGGCTTTGCTGGTGGCTTACGCCGCAATTTACGGCTTTAACGTGGCAGGTTTTCTCGGCTACACACGTCTGTTTGGTCAGGTTTTTACCCCCGCAGTCACACTGATTTTTGTCATGAAGACGCTGCTGTTCAGCCTGGCGGTGTCGTTGATTCCGATGGCATCAGCCCTGTACGGCAGCGCCGTCAACAACACCCGCACCAGCGCTGAAATGCGCGGGTTGGTGCGCATGTTTGCTATTATTTTGCTGATTGAGGTGTTGTCCCTGGTTGGCAACTATTATTAAAGCCCCATGAGCAATTCACCCGACATACCAGAGACCACATCACCGCACGTGCCAGACCATCTGGAGTTCAAGGCTGTGCTGCTGCTCAGCTTTATGCTCGCCCTGATTGTGGCTGCCGCCCTTTATGTGATGTATGCGCGAGGATTGTTTGAAACTACCCAAAAGCTGGTGCTGGTGTCTGAAGATTCTGAGGGCGTGGTGGTGGGCATGAACCTGACTTTTTCGGGTTTCCCGATCGGCCGCGTGCGCCGTATTGAGCTGGCTGACGACGGCAAGGCCCGCATTGTGGTGGACGTAGCCAGCAAAGATGCACACTGGCTGCGCCAGTCCAGTGTTTTCACGATTGTGCGCGGCTTGGTGGGCGGTACCAACATTCGCGCCTACACCGGTCTGCTGACAGACAAGCTGCTGGAGGACGGCGCGGTGCGTACCGTGCTGCAAGGCGACGCTGGCGCTGAAGTGCCCAAACTGATTGCCGCCGCCAAAGATCTGGTGGAAAGCATCAACAGCCTGGTCAGCAAGCAGGGGGCGCTGGGCGCAAGCTTTGGCAACCTGCAAACCCTGACCGCCAGAATCAACGGCCCCGGCGGTGCTTTGACGGTGCTGCTGGGCGGCGAAGAGCAAGCCAAAAAATTGCTGACTGCACTGGACCGCACCAATGCCTTGCTGACCAAAGTCGATGGGCTGGCCGCCAAGGCCGACACCCAGGTGTTTGGTGAAAAGGGCGTGATGCCTGAAACCCGCGCAACTGTGGTGCAGCTCAACGCGTTGCTGGGTGATGCACGCATCAGCCTGAAAAAAGTCGATGCCGTGCTGATTGAGGCGCAGGGCATAGGTGCGAATGTGAAAGAAGGCACCAATGAATTGGGCGTGTTGCGTGGTGAGGTCGAGTCCAGCCTGCGCAAGGTCGATGGGCTGATCAATGAGATCAACCGCAAGTGGCCATTTGCACGAGATGCTGAGGTGAAGTTGCCATGACGCGCATATACAAAACAGCGCTTGTTGCTGTGCTGTTGCTGTTGACGGCTTGCGCATCCGGCCCCAAGCCTGCCGACTGGCAACTGGAGTCCAAAGGCGCGATGGAACGTGCCGTTAACGCCTACCTGGAAGGCAATTCGCGCGTTGAGGCCGCTGAACTTGCCAGAGCCCGACTGGAAATCTCCAGCACGGGCCGGGTGGACCTGATGGCGCGTGCCGAGTTGCTGAGTTGCGCCAGCCACGTCGCCAGCCTGGTGTTTGAACCCTGCGCAGGCTTTGAAAAGCTGCGCCAGGACGTACCACCTGCCGAACGTGCTTATGCCGACTATCTGGCAGGAAAACTGCAACCCCAAGACATCAATTTGCTGCCAAAAGACCAGCAAATTAGTGCGCAAGCCGCCATTTTACGGGCGCAACCAGCTATTGAAAACATAGCGGATCCATTGGCAAAACTGGTCGCTGCGGGCACGGCATTCCAGGCCGGCATGGGCAGTCCGGCGGTGGTGCAAGCAGCTGTTGATGCTGCGTCAAGCCAGGGTTGGCGCAGGCCGTTACTTGCCTGGCTGGGCGTGCAGCTCAAACTGGCTGAGGCCAGTGGCAACAACCTCGAAGCCGCGCGTTTGCAGCGGCGCATGACGCTTGTTTTGAAACCTTGAGCGTGGTCACGTCTTCAAACAGATTGCTGCGCGGCCACCAGCGCGGCAAAGCCAGTCCTTGGGTCATCGCCGTCGCAGGTGCTTTGGCGCTGGCCACCGCGATGGGTATTGGCCGATTTGCCTTCACGCCGCTGCTGCCCATGATGCTTGCCGACGGTGTGGTTGATTTACCCGGCGCCAGCTGGCTGGCCAGCGCCAACTACCTGGGCTATCTGGTCGGTGCGCTGCTGTGTACGTTTCAGCCGTTGATCTGGGCACGTCTGAAAGGCTTGCCTGTGGTGACCGCCACCACCTGGTTGCGCGCAGGCCTGGTGGCAACTTGCGTTTTAACGCTTGGCATGGCGCTGCATGTGCCCGCGCTGTGGCCGTGGCTTCGATTTGCGGCGGGTGTGGCAAGCGCGTTTGTGTTTGTTTTTACCTCGGGCTGGTGCGCTGCCCAACTGGCCGAGCGCCATGCCAGCCACCTGGGCGGCGTGATGTTTACCGGGCCCGGTGCGGGCATAGCGCTGAGCGGCATACTGGCCAGCGGCATGGTGGTGCTGCACTGGAAGGCGGCCGCGGGCTGGCTGATTTTTGGCCTGCTGGCCTGCGTGCTGACCGCTTGCGTGTGGCGCATTATCAACAGTCAAAAAACGGTTGCTGCTAGAGTTAATTTTGAAAGCAGCATGGCGCAGGTGCCCATCCAGGCCCAGGCCCAAACCATTCCCGTGGTCAGCCGCTGGCAAATGTCATGGCTGGCCATTGCCTACGGTCTGGACGGCCTGGGCTACATCATCACTGCCACGTTTTTACCCGTGATTGCGCGGCAGGCCATGCCCGGCTCGGCCTGGCTGGACCTGTTCTGGCCACTGTTTGGTCTGGCTGTGATAGCGGGTGCCTTGCTGTCTACCCGCGTGTCATTAAAAGGCGATCTGCGCTATCTGCTGGCTGCTGGCTACATGATGCAGGCTGTGGGCGTCATCATCACGGTGTGGCTGCCAACGCCGCTTGGTTTTGCATTGGGCAGCCTGATGCTGGGCCTGCCGTTTACCGCCATCACGTTTTTTGCCTTGCAAGAGGTGCGACGCCTCAAACCCCACAGCACCGCCAGCTACATGGGCCTGCTCACTGCCGTGTATGGCGCGGGGCAAATAGCCGGGCCACCACTGGCCGCCGTGCTGCTAAGCCGCAGCGCCACCGTAGGGCAGGGCTTTAACCTGGCGCTGGAAATTGCGGCCAGCGCGCTGGTGCTGGGCGCTGTGATGTTTGTCTGGCTGGCGCGGGCTTATCCGAAGGCCGTCACCCGCCGATAATCCGGCTGTGTGAATGCTACTAAATGAGTAGCTGCTTGCGCCCGAATTCATTGGGCTACAACCTTTTTTATTGGTTAAAATTGCCCAAAAATGGCTCCCGAAGCATGCATCAGGCTTTAAAACCTAGCCAAAAGCCAGCGCCACCCGATACGTCACAAACGACGCCAGATAAGCCAGTCCGAACAGATACCCGGCCATGAGGAGCGGCATTTTCCAGCCGCCTGTTTCGCGTTTGACGGTGGCCAGTGTGGACAGGCATTGCGGTGCAAACACGTACCAGGCCAGCAGGGACAGGGCGGTGGCCAGGCTCCAGTTTTGGGCGATCAGTGGGCTCAGGGCCTGGGCGGTGTCTGCCCCGGTGCTTGACAGCGCATACACCGTGCCCAGCGAGCTGACGGCAACCTCGCGTGCTGCCAGGCCGGGTACCAGGGAGATGCTGATTTGCCAGTTAAAACCGATGGGCTCAAACACCATCGCCAGGGCTTTGCCCAGCGTACCGACCAAGCTGTATTCAATCGCTGGCCGGGTGGCCGCCTCGGGTGCACCCGGAAAGCTGGCCAAAAATCACAACGCTATCGTTAGCACCAAAATAACGCCGCCCACACGCCGCATAAATATCGCCACCCGCTGCCACAGGCCAATGGCGACGTTGCGAATATTCGGCAGGTGGTAGTTGGGCAACTCCATCATCAGTGTGCGCAAGCGGGCCGAGCAGGTCATGAGCGGCGCAATCATGATGGTGACCAGCCTGTCGCGCGGGTTGGTAATGCTGCGGGTCGCCATGATGCCGGGAATGGCGCAGGCAAAGCTCGACAACAGAGGAATAAACGGGCGGCCCGACAAGCCCACGCCGCCCATGATGCGGTCCAGCAAAAACGCAGCACGCGGCAGGTAGCCCGACTCTTCAAGCACCAGAATAAAAAAGAACAGGATCATGATTTGCGGCAAAAACACCACCACACCGCCCGCACCAGCAATCACGCCATCGACGATCAGGCTTCTTGGCCAGCCATCGGGCATGACGCTGCCTACAGCCGAACCGAGCCAGGCACTTAGAGCCTTGATGGCGTCCATGGGCGCAACTGACCAGCTGAACACCGCCTGAAAAATCAAAAACAAAACCACTGCCAGCAGTGCGGGGCCCAACACCGGGTGTAGCACAACGCGGTCTATCCGGTCACTGACCAGATGTGGCAGACCGCATCACCTTGGCAAATGATTTAGTCCTCAGCCACCTGCAACACCAGCTTGCCAAAGTTTTCACCGTTAAACAGCTTGAGCAGGGCCTCGGGGAAGTTCTCAATGCCCTTGACCACGTCTTCCTTGCTTTTCATGGTGCCTGCTTTTAAATAGCCTGCCATCTCGCCGACTGCAAGGTGGTAGCGGTCGGCGTAGTCAAACACCACAATGCCTTCCATGCGGGCACGGTTAACGAGCAGTGACAGGTAGTTGGCGGGGCCTTTGATAGGCGTGGTGTTGTTGTACTGGCTGATGGCGCCGCAAATGATGATGCGGGCTTTGCGATTGATTTTGGCCAGCACCATGTCAAGAATTTCGCCACCCACGTTGTCAAAGTAAATGTCCACACCGTCAGGGCAGTGTTCTTTCAGGCCTTTGCGCACATCTGAATTTTTGTAGTCTATACAGGCGTCAAAGCCCAGCTCTTTGACCACCCAGTCGCACTTGGCCTGGCCGCCCGCAATGCCCACCACGCGGCAACCTTTGAGCTTGGCGATTTGCCCCACAGTTTGGCCCACAGCGCCTGCTGCGCCCGACACCACAACTGTTTCGCCCGCCTTGGGCAGGCCGACTTCCATCAGGCCGAAAAAGCCAGTCATGCCTGGCATACCCAGCACATTGGTCCAGGTGGTCAGGCCCAACCGTGGGTCAATTTTGAACATGCCGCTGCGCTTGATGTTTTCTTGCGTAATCAGGCAATATTCCTGCACGTCCAGCCCTGCGTTCACGTAGTCGCCAACGGCAAAGGCCGGGTTGCTGGACGCGATGACTTTGCCCACACCGCCAGCGCGCATCACGGCGTTGATTTCAACCGGGGGGATGTAGCTTTTGCCTTCGTTCATCCAGCCGCGCATGGCCGGGTCGAGCGACAGGTAGAGCGTTTTGACCAGCACGCCACCGGGGCCGGGTTCGGCGACTGCTTCGCAGGTATGGCTCCAGTTGGCGCGTGTGGGCAAGCCAACGGGACGGCTGGCCAGGCGAATCTGGTGGTTTTGAAGTGCGGTGATGCTGCTCATGGGGATGTCTCCGGTAGATGTGATATTTCAGTCAGGGCCGAATCGTAGCGGGGCAGGGCGGCTGCAACAGTCGCACAGGCGATTGTTGCTTGGCTGTTAGAGAGCACCCTCCAAAATCTGATGTTTCGGTTTATGCTTTAAGCATGACTGCAAACCTCAAACTCCACTCTTACTTTCGCTCCTCGGCCTCCTTTCGCGTTCGCATTGCGCTTGAACTGAAAGGCTTGCCGTATGACTACGTTGCCGTGCACATTGCCCGTGGCGATCATAAAAGACCGCCCTATGTGGACTTGTCTGCCGACACGTTGGTGCCGCTGCTTGAAATCGACGGCCAACAGCTCTCGCAGTCGATGGCCATCATTGAATACCTGGATGAAAAGCACCCCACACCCGCGCTGCTGCCCGCTGACGCCGTGGGCCGCGCCAAGGTGCGGGCACTGGCTCAGTCGATTGCCTGTGACATTCACCCGCTCAACAACCTGCGCATCCTCAAATATCTGGTCAAAGAGCTCAAGGTAGAAGACGACGCCAAAAACACCTGGTACCGCCACTGGTGCCGCGAAGGCCTGGTGGCGTTTGAAAAGCAGCTGAACCAGTTGCCTGCATCAACCTACTGCTATGGCAACACGCCCACGCTGGCTGACTGCTGCCTGGTGCCACAAATCTTCAATGCCCAGCGCTTTGATGTGAATTTTGATGGTTTGACGCGCACCTTGGCCGCGCATGAGGCGTGCATGAAGCTGCCTGCATTTCAAAAAGCGCAGCCGAGTGCTTGCCCGGACTTTGAGGCTTGACACCGACTGACTGGCTGACACCCGACTGGCCAACGCCTGCCGGTGTGAAAGCAGTGTTCACCACAAGGCGCGGCGGTGGCTCAGCAGCCCCTTGGGACAGCATGAACCTGGGCGACCATGTGGGCGATGCGCCCCATCACGTTGACGCTAACCGCGCGACGCTGCAACAAGCCATTGCCAGTCGGCCCGTGTTTTTAAAACAGGTTCATGGTGTTGGCGTGGAACCATTAAGCAGCACAACCCCCGACGGCAGGGTGGCGGATGCCTGCGTTACCACACAGCGTGGCCTGGCTTGCACCATCATGGTGGCCGACTGTTTGCCCGTGCTGTTGACCAATACCAGCGGTACGGTGGTGGCGGCTGCGCATGCGGGCTGGCGAGGGTTGGCTGGGGTCGATGCAAACGGCACATTTGGTGAAAATGGCATTCTGGAGGCTGTTTTTAGCACTTTTCAGGCATCAAATAGACCTCTAGCCCAATCAATTCGGGCGCAAGCAGCTCCTGAAATCATAGCGTGGCTGGGACCTTGTATTGGCCCTAAAGCGTTTGAGGTGGGCGCTGAAGTCAAGGCTGCGTTTGAAGCTAGCCAGCCTGACGCGGCTCAACTTTTTACAGCAACCTCAAACGGCAAATTTTTAGCTGACCTGGCAGGCCTGGCCCGGGCCCGATTGAACGCGTTGGGCATCATGCAGGTGTACGGCAATGACGGCACAGCCGACTGGTGCACGGTGGGCAATCCGTCAAGGTTCTTTTCGCACCGGCGTGATGCGGGCGCTGTCGCCAGTGGCGGCAATGGTTTCAACACCACCGGGCGCATGGCTGCCTGCATCTGGCTCAGTTAAGGCTTCGTTAGCTCTGGCCGCAGCCAATTGTTCGGCTTCCCGTTTTTTAATCGCCCGTTTGCGCGCAGGCGTACCCATCAGGTAGGCCAACAGGGCTGCCGGCCCCACGCCATAGAGCAAAAATGTCACGATGGCACCCAGCAACGTGCCTTGGGTGTTGGTGGCCTCGGCCACGCTCATCATGAGCACCACATACATCCAGGCAATGATGACTAAATACATATCCGTATAAATCCTGTCAAAAGGGCGAAATATCAGGCCTAAAAACCACGATACTCAATACTTGTGAGTAGCAAAAGAAAGACATTATGAATTTTGACGCAAACTGGCAAAAAACTGCCACCCAGATGCAAGAAGCCTTCAAAGGCATGCTTACTGGACAAGTGGGGCAGCCATCTGGCGCGCAGCCAAATCAGGTTCAATTTGATACGACCAAGCTGCAGCAAGTTCAACAGAGCTACATCGACGGTGCGACCGCACTGTGGAACCAGTCTTTGCAGGCAGGCAACGCCATTGCACCCGCACAAGACCGCCGATTTTCAGCCCCGGCGTGGAATGAGAATCCGGTTTCCAGATTTTCAGCCGCCGCGTATCTGCTGAACTCAAAAGCACTGAGCGCCATGGCCGATGCCGTGGTAGGAGACGACAAAACCAAAGCCCGTGTGCGGTTTGCCATTGAGCAGTCTCTGGCCGCCACTGCACCCAGCAACTTCATGCCGCTCAATGCCGATGCTCTTAAAAAAGCCATCGACACAAATGGCGAAAGTATCGGCAAGGGCATTCAAAACCTGCTGCACGACATGCAGCAAGGCCACGTGTCAATGACCGACGAGAGCCAGTTTGAAGTGGGTAAGAACGTCGCCACCACAGAAGGTGCGGTGGTGTTTGAAAACGAGTTTTTCCAGTTGCTGGAATACAAGCCCCTGACCAAAACCGTGCATGAAAAGCCGTTTTTGCTGGTACCGCCTTGCATCAACAAGTTTTACATCCTTGATTTGCAGCCTGAAAACTCATTGATTCTTTATGCCGCAGCGCAAGGCCACCGCACCTTTGTGGTCAGCTGGCGCAACCCGGATGAGTCGATGACAGGCAAAACCTGGGACGACTACATTGAGCATGCCGCTATCAAGGCGATAGCAGTGGTGCAAGACATCACGGGTGCCAAAACCATCAACACGCTGGGCTTTTGCGTAGGCGGCACGATATTGGCCACCGCCTTGAGCGTACTGGCCGCGCGGGGCAGCAAGCCTGCGGCCAGCATGACGCTGCTCACGTCGCTGCTCGACTTTACCGACACCGGCATTCTGGATATTTTTATTGACGAGCAATCGGTGGCTTACCGTGAACAGGAAATGGGGCAGGGCGGCTTGCTCAAAGGCCAGGACCTGGCCTCGACCTTCAGCTTTTTGCGGCCTAATGATCTGGTGTGGAACTACGTGGTCGGCAACTACCTGAAAGGTGAAACACCGCCGCCGTTTGATCTGCTGTACTGGAACAGTGATTCCACCAATCTGCCGGGCCCGTTTTACGCCTGGTACTTGCGCAACACGTATTTTGAAAACAACATGGTCAAACCCGGCAAGCTGACCGTGTGCGGGGAAAAAATTGACTTGGCGCACTTGGACATGCCCACCTACCTGTACGGCTCGCGTGAAGACCATATCGTGCCGATTGGCGGGGCCTATGCCTCTACCCAGCACCTGCCGGGCAAAAAGCGTTTTGTGATGGGCGCCTCCGGCCACATTGCAGGGGTGATCAACCCGCCTGCCAAAAACAAACGCAGCTTCTGGACGAACGACAAGCTGCCCGTCAACAAATTCCCCGTGGCGCAAGCTGACTGGCAGCAAAGCGCCACTGAGCACCCCGGCAGCTGGTGGACAGACTGGTCAAACTGGCTTAAAGGTCATGCGGGCAAGCAGGTTGCTTCGCCTAAAGCCTATGGCAGTCGCGGTCATAAAGTCATTGAGCCCGCTCCGGGCCGTTACGTAAAAGCGAAAGCATAGAAAACCGTCGTCATCCCGGGCTTGACCCGGGATCCAGGTCAGGTGGTTGCAGCGCACCGACTTGAATTGCGCCTCGAACCCGCAATGACAGAAAGCTGATTTCACAAAAAAGGAAAGACACCATGGAAGACATCGTTATCGTTTCAGCAGCCCGCACCGCCGTCGGCAAATTTGGCGGCGCATTGGCCAAAACACCCGCCACCGAGCTGGGTGCTGCCGTCGTCAAAGCCGTGCTGGAGCGTTCAAAACTCAGTGCCGATGTGATTGGTGAAATCATCATGGGCCAGGTGCTGACGGCTGGCGTGGGTCAAAACCCTGCCCGCCAGACCGTGCTGAAAGCTGGCTTTCCGCAAAGCATTCCTGGCCTGACGATCAATGCCGTTTGCGGCTCTGGCCTGAAAGCCGTGATGCTGGCCGCGCAGGCTGTGGCGACTGGCGACAGTGAGATCATCATTGCCGGTGGGCAAGAGTCCATGAGCATGTCGCCGCACGTCTTGAACGGTTCGCGTGACGGCCAACGCATGGGCGACTGGAAGATGGTTGACACCATGATTGTTGACGGCCTGTGGGACGTGTACAACCAGTACCACATGGGCATCACGGCAGAAAACGTGGCCAAAAAATATGGCATTACCCGCGACATGCAGGACGCGCTGGCCCTGGCCAGTCAACAAAAGGCCGCAGCCGCGCAGGACGCAGGCAGGTTCAAGGATGAAATTGTGCCGTTTTCCATCGCGCAAAAGAAGGGCGACGCTATCATTTTTGCGGCAGACGAGTTCATCAACCGCAAAACCAATGCGGAAGTTTTGGCTGGCCTGCGCCCTGCGTTTGACAAGGCCGGCGGCGTGACCGCAGGCAATGCATCTGGCCTGAACGACGGCGCTGCCGCCGTGATGGTGATGACGGCCAAAAAAGCTGCGGCACTGGGCTTGACGCCCCTGGCACGCATTGCCAGCTACGCCACCACGGGCCTGGACCCAGCCACCATGGGCATGGGCCCGGTGCCTGCATCGACCAAAGCATTGGCACGCGCTGGCTGGAAGCCGCTTGACCTTGACGTGCTGGAAATCAACGAAGCATTTGCCGCACAAGCCTGCGCTGTGAACAACGAAATGGGCTGGGACACCAGCAAAGTCAACGTCAATGGCGGCGCGATTGCCATCGGCCACCCGATTGGCGCGTCAGGTTGCCGCATTCTGGTGACGCTGCTGCACGAGATGGTGCGCAGCGGTGGCAAAAAAGGCATTGCCAGCCTGTGTATTGGCGGCGGCATGGGGGTTGCCCTATGCGTGGAACGCTGATTTTGATGTAAATTGATGGTAATTTCTGCTTGCAGCCCAATAAATTCGGGCGCAAGCAGCTATTAATTCAATAGCATTTATTCGTTATATTTATTTCGATATTCAAGGAGACAAGCATGAGTAAAAAAGTAGCGTACGTCACCGGTGGCATGGGCGGCATCGGTACCGCCATCTGCCAGCGCCTGGCCAAAGACGGCTTCACCGTCATCGCAGGCTGCGGCCCCACGCGTGACCACGCCAAATGGATCGACGAGCAAAAAGCCCTTGGCTACACCTTTTACGCCTCGGTCGGCAATGTAGGCGATTGGGACTCCACCGTCGAAGCCTTCGCCAAGGTCAAGGCCGAGCACGGTCCGGTCAGCGTACTGGTCAACAACGCCGGCATCACGCGCGACGGCCAGTTCAGAAAAATGAGCAAGGCCGATTGGGACGCCGTTATTTCCACCAACCTTGACAGCATGTTCAACGTCACCAAACAGGTGATTGAAGACATGATCACCGCCAACTTTGGCCGCATTGTCAACATCAGCTCGGTCAATGGTCAAAAAGGCCAGTTTGGTCAGGTCAATTACTCGACGGCCAAGGCTGGTTTGCATGGCTTCACCATGGCGCTGGCGCAAGAAGTCGCCGCCAAAGGCGTGACCGTCAACACCGTCAGCCCCGGCTATATCGGTACCGACATGGTCAAAGCCATTCGCCCTGATGTGCTGGAAAAAATCGTTGCAGGCGTGCCCGCCAAACGCCTGGGTCAGCCAGAAGAAATCGCCTCCATCATTTCCTGGATTGCCTCCGACGAAGGCGGTTACGCCACGGGTGCAGACTTCTCGCTCAATGGTGGTTTGCACATGGGGTGATGGCTGGACGCGGGTGTGAGCAGCTTTCTAGATAGCCGGGTTCGATAGGCGGCTTGGTACTTCATCGGTCCGGATCATTAGTGAGAGTGCACATGAGTGACCAACCCGCACAACTCCCCCCCCAACTACCCACAACACTGATTCACCACGCCTACAAGCCACCCGCTGGCTTTGAGGCTGTGTCGCCCGCCATCCATCGGGCTTCGACCGTGATCTTCCCAAGCGTTGCAGCCCTGCGCACGCGTGACTGGAAGCACAAGACGGGTTACACCTACGGCCTGCATGGCACGCCAACAACCTTCTTGCTCGAAGAGCGCATCGCCACGCTCGAAGGAGGCAAGTTTTGCACCCTGGTGCCTAGCGGCCTGGCGGCGGTGGTGCTGGTGGGCATGGCGCTTTTAAAGGCGGGCGACGAGCTGCTGATACCCGACAACGCTTACGGCCCCAACAAGGCGTTTGCCAATGTCGAGCTGGCGGCCTGGGGCATCACCCACCAGTTTTATGACCCCATGAAACCGGCAGACCTGGCCGCCAAACTCAATGCCAAAACACGGCTGGTCTGGCTGGAGGCACCGGGCAGCATCACGCTGGAATTTCCCGACTTGCCCGCGCTGGTTGCTGTGGTCAAGGCGCACGCAGCCTACCACCCGCAAGGCATCGTCACCGCACTCGACAACACCTGGGGCGCGGGCATCGCGTTCAATGCTTTTGCGCTGGGCGCTGACATTTCGGCCCACGCGCTGACCAAATACCCCAGCGGCGGGGCAGATGTTCTGATGGGTTCTGTGGTCACGCAAAACGAGGCGCTTCACCACCTGATTCACTTTTGCCACATGCGCGTGGGTTATGGCGTGGCGGGCAATGATGCTGAGCTGGTGCTGCGCGGCTTGAACTCGATGGCACTGCGTTATGGAGCGCAGGACGCCGCCACACGTGCAGTAGCCACATGGATGCAGAGCCAGCCACACATTGCTGCGGTGCTGCACCCAGCGCTGGCTGGATCGCCCGGCCATGAGATGTGGCTGCGCGACTGCACGGCGGCAGCGTGCTTGTTCAGCGTGGTGTTTAAACCTGAAGTCACCCAGGCCCAGATTGACCGCTTTTGCGACAGCCTCAAGCTCTTTAAACTTGGCTACAGCTGGGCTGGGCCGATGAGCCTGTGCGCGCCGTATGACATAGCAGCGTTGCGAACCGCGCCATGGCCTCACAAGGGCGGTTTGGTGCGCTTTTCAGTCGGGCTGGAGGCCGTTGCCGATTTGCAGGCAGACCTGATGCAAGCACTCTCGGAAATGACTTAGGGCGATGCATTACAGTTAGGGCAACATTCAAACGAAAGCAGCCTGTGGCAACTCCCAATTATGGTTACGAAAAGCGTCAAAAAGAGCTGGCCAAAAAGCGCAAAAAAGAAGACAAGCTCAAACGCAAAGCTGAAGGCAAGCCTGACGAGCCGGAAGACGAAACAGATGCCGATGGCGAGCCATTGGTAGAAGGCGTACCGCCCGCAGAGCCGCAGGCTTGAAAACATTAAAAATCACTAAAAAAGTGTTTTTCAGGTATCAAATCGGCCTCTAGCCGAATAGATTCGGGCGCAAGCAGCTACTTTATTGATAGCATTTGTTGAGCCAACGCGTTCATGGCTTCAACACTGCGGCTGGCTGGTGCAATGGTTTTTCTGGCGGTGTATTGCGCAAAGTTGCGCTTCATCGACTGCAAATACACCGGGTCGTAGTGGTCCACCAGCAGCTCACGAACAACTGATGCCACGTCGCCGCAGCGGGCGCGCGCTTGCCAGCCGGTTACCACTTCTTTGCCGCGTGCCTGCGTCAGTGCGCCCAGGCGGTCACAGAAAAACGCGATGTCCTTGACGAAAAAATCATAATCTTCGAGCAGCAACTGCACCCGTTCATCCTCACTCAAGTCAAGCTGCAGGCAAGGCGCTGCGCGCATGGCCGTCATCAGCCCCTCGGGTATGGCCACATTGCCGACTTTTTTGCTCTCGCTTTCAATGTACACAGGCCGCGATGCATCAAAACTTTTGAGCGCTGCCCAAATCAGGCTGTCGTAGGCTTTTTGGGTCGGTTGCGGCATGCCGGGAATCACACCCAGTACCGATGAGCGGTGATTGGCCAGCGCTTCTAAATCCAGCACCTGAGCGCCCTGGGCGGCGAGAGCTTGCAGCAAGCGGGTTTTACCTGAGCCCGTGGTGCCGCAAATCACGCGGTAGTCAAATTGCGCAGCCAGTTGCGGAAAATCAGCCACCAGCGCCGCCCTGAAGGCCTTGTAGCCGCCATCGACCAGGGTCACGTTAAAGCCAATCTGGTCAAGAATCAGTGCCAGCGAGCCACTGCGTTTGCCGCCGCGCCAGCAGTACACCAGAGGCTGCCAGTCGCGCGGTTTGTGAATCACGTCACGCTCCAGGTGACGTGCTATGTTTTTGGCCACCAGTGCAGCGCCGCGTTTTTTGGCATCAAAGGCGCTGATCTGCTTGTATTCAGTCCCCACCAGCTGGCGTTCTTCGTCGTTCAGGCTGGGCCAGTTGATGGCGCCCGGCAAGTGGTCTTCGGCAAATTCGCCTTCACTGCGTGCGTCAATCACATCTGAAAACTCGCCCAGTCGCCTCAAGACATCAGCCGCTGCAATTTTTGTCAAACTCATTTCAGGAGCTTCTTCAACTCAGGCCACACATTGGCCAGCATTTTGGGCTGCGCCTGTTCGTTGGGGTGGATGCGGTCAGCCTGAAACTGGCCAGCGACATCGGGCACATCGGCCACGCCTTTTAAAAAGAAGGGCATCAACGCCACTTTTTCAGCCTTGGCCACCTTGGTGAACAGGCCGGAAAAAGTTGCACCATACGCACCGCCGTAGTTGGGTGGTACCTGCATGCCCAAAAGCAGCACTTTGGCACCGGTTTTTTTGGCCGCTTGCGCCATCGCTGTCAGATTAGTCTCGGTCATGTCCAGCGGCAGGCCGCGCAGCGCGTCATTGCCGCCGAGTTCGATCACCACAATGCTGGGCTTGTGTGTGGCCAGCAGTGCACCCAGGCGGGAGCGGCCCCCCGAGGTGGTGTCGCCGCTGATGCTGGCATTGATGACCTTGCCTGTTTTTTTCTCACTGACCAGCTGCTTTTCTAACAACGTCACCCAACCGGTACCACGCCTCAAACCATACTCAGCACTCAGGGAGTCGCCCACGATCAAAATTGTGTCTGTTCCTGCCGCCTGCACGGGCAGGGCCAGCGTCACAAACGTCGAAAAGGCCAGCAGCGCCAGCATTGCTTTAAGACCTTTCACCACAAGCTCCATACAGAGCTTGGTAAAGTCACCAAAAGAATGCAAGGCATTCGATACAAAGATTTTTGATAGGGCCGTCATGTCTGTTTCTGTTGTTTCCAGCGATTCAATTGTTGCCGTTCAGCATATTTTCAAGTCAGTCAGTGACTCGACGGGCACATTGACCATTTTGCGCGATATTGACTTTGCCCTCGCCCCGCGCGAGACCGCCGCCATTGTCGGCGCATCAGGTTCGGGCAAAAGCACGCTGCGGTCCATCATTGCCGGGCTGGACACGCCCACCAGCGGCACGGTGCGACTGGCGGGCCAGGACATTTTTGCCATCAGCGAAGACGACCGGGCCGCCCTGCGCGCGCAAAAAGTGGGTTTTGTGTTTCAGAGCTTTCAGTTGATGGGCAATCTGACGGCGTTGGAGAACGTCATGCTGCCGCTGGAGCTGTCAGGCACGAAAAACGCGCGCAGCATGGCGCTGGACATGCTCAAGCGCGTCGGCTTGGGCGAGCGCCTGTCGCATTACCCCAAAGTGCTGTCGGGTGGCGAGCAGCAGCGGGTGGCGCTGGCCCGGGCCTTTGTGGTGCAGCCTGCCGTGCTGCTGGCCGACGAGCCAACCGGCAGCCTGGACTTCGCCACCGGCGAAACCGTCATGCAACTGATGTTTGAGCTGAACCGCGAGCTGGGCACGACGCTGGTGCTGGTCACGCATGACAAAGCCATAGCTGCACGTTGCGAGCGCCGGATTGTGATTGAGGCCGGGCAAATCAGTACTGATTGAAGGTATAAATATGCTTGAAGCCCAATAGATTCGGGCGCAAGCAGCTACTTAAAATATAGCGAAACAACACTTGTAATAAGCGCTTCACCGGTGCGGGGATAATCCTCCCATGTCAACATCTTCCAAAAATCTTTTCGGCTTTCATGCTGTCGGCGTGCGGATCAAAACCGCACCCAAATCTGTCTTTGAAGTGTTTTACGACGTACAGCGGCGCGATGCGCGCATGCGCCAGTTCACAGACCGGGCGCGTGACAGCGGCATCAAGCTGGTTGAATCCGACGGCCTGCGGCTGGCCAAAATGTGCGGCAGCCACGGCCATCAGGGTGTGGTGGCGCGGGTGGATGCGCTGGCGCAGGTGACGTCGCTCGACGAGCTGCTTGAAAACCTGGAAGCCTCTGGCGTTAAAAACCCTTTGCTGCTGGTACTCGACGGCGTGACCGACCCGCACAACCTGGGGGCCTGCCTGCGGGTGGCCGACGGTGCGGGTGCGCATGCCGTGATTGCCCCCAAAGACCACGCGGCGGGTATCAGCGCCATTGTGTCCAAGGTGGCCAGCGGCGCGGCTGAAACCATGCCCTACTTTATGGTGACCAATCTGGCGCGCACGCTGGGCGAATTGAAAGAGCGGAGCATCTGGTGCATCGGCACGAGTGACGATGCTGAAAAAACCATTTACGACGTTGATCTTAAAGGCCCGATAGCTCTGGTGCTGGGCGCTGAAGGCGAGGGCATGCGCCAGCTGACCCGCAAAACCTGCGACCAGCTGGTCAGCATCCCGATGCATGGCGCGGTTGAAAGCCTGAACGTGTCAGTGGCCAGTGGTGTGTGCCTTTACGAGGCGCTGCGCCAACGGCGGTCAATATAAAGCAGCGGCGCAACGCTTAAACCAGCCCAAACCAGCCCAGCAAAGCGCCTGCCCCCAGCAACCACAGCAAATGAATTTTGCTGCGCCAGACCACCAGCGCCGTCAGCGCCGTGACCAGCCATATCGGCCAGTTCTTCATGTCACTGCCATTGGATTGCGCGAGTATCCAGCCTGTGGCGATCAGCAGCGCCACCACAATCGGTGCCATGCCCTGCTTGAAAGCGCGCACCGCACGCAGCTCACGGTTGCGGTGGCCCCACTGGGCGGCCAGGTAGGTGAGGGTGGTGCTGGGGATCAAAATGCCCAGCATGGCCGTTAAAACGCCCAGCAGGCCCGTCAGCATGCCGCCTGCGTTCAAACCCACGTTCCAGCCCATCAGTGCAATGAACAGCACGTTGGGCCCCGGTGCAGCCTGTGCAATCGCAATCGATGCATTGAACTGCGCATCGGTCAGCCAGTGCTGCTGGTCCACCAGAAAGCGGTGCATGTCAGGTGCAGTGGTAATCGCCCCGCCAATGGCCAGCAAGGACAGCGACAGGTAGTGCAAAAACAGGTGTCCCCAATCTTGAACTGTCAGCACCAGTTGTAGAGGCTCTGTCATGGCGTGAGTTTTTTATACGCCAGTGTGCAGGCCACGCCGCCCAGCCCCAGCAGCACATAAGCCAGCGGCCAGCGCAGCAGTCCAACAGCCACAAAGCACAGCACACCCAGGGCGATGCACAGCGGCAAGCCCAGCACGTTTTTTTGTAGCGCACCAAACAGCTTCAGGCCTGTCGCCGCAATCAGGCCCGCCGCCACTGCCGCCATGCCGCGCAGCGCGCCCTGCACGCCGGGGTGGTCAGCAAACTGCGCGTACACCAGCGCCAGCAGCAACACAATGACCAGCGGTGCCACCAGCATGCCAGCCAGTGCGGCCATCGCTCCTTTAAAGCCAAAGTAGCGGCTGCCAATCATCAGCGACAAATTCACCACATTCGGCCCCGGCATGATTTGCGCCACCGCCCATTCCTCCACAAATTCTTCTCGTGTCATCCAGCGTTTTTTTTCTACCAGCTCGCGCTGCACCACCGCCAGTACGCCGCCAAAACCCTGTAAGGCGAGCAGGCTGAAAGACACAAACAGATCGGTCAGGGACCGGGGCTGCGCAGGGTGCTCATGTATAGGGGTGGTCATGGCAGCATTATCTCTGTGGGATGCAGGCATGGACAGATGTCATCTGGCAGAAAAACGTCAACCTTTCAGGCCTGAGCCCACTGAACCATTTGTCCAAACCAGATGGTTGCTGGTTTGCACCTTCCAGCGGCATTTTGTGGATCCAGGCCGATGTCGACACCTTCAAGGGGTGTACGGTGGCCTGTGGTCCAGGCGGTGTGATCGGCTTGTAAAAGCAGGAATGGCGGTCATGGCGGAAAATGGCTCTTTCAGCCATTTTTCAGCCCACGGAGTTGCCATGACCACTGCTTTAAAAATCGATTTTGTGTCGGACGTTTCGTGCCCTTGGTGCGTGATAGGCCTGAAGGCGCTTGACCAGGCGCTGGCCAATGTCAAGGGTGACATCACAGCCGACATCCACTTTCAGCCGTTTGAACTGAACCCGCACATGGCACCGGAAGGCCAGGAAATCACCGAGCACATCACGCAAAAGTACGGCATCAGCGCTGAACAGGCCAACGCCAACCGCGAAAACATTCGTCAGCGCAGCGCGGACGTTGGATTCAAATTTGCGACGGCCAGCGAGCCAGGCGGTGGGCGCAGCCGCGTTTACAACACCTTTGACGCACACCGCCTGCTGCACTGGGCTGCAACAGTCAGCCTGGACAAACAAAAGGCTTTGAAAGAGGCGCTGTTCTCAAGCTACTTCACCGACGGCCAAAGCCCCGGTTCGCATGAGGTACTGCTGCGCGTGGCAGGTCAGGTGGGGCTGGATGTGGCCCAGGCGCAATTGGTTTTAAGCTCTGACCAGTACGCAAGCGACGTGCGCGCGCAAGAGCAGTTCTACACCGGGCAGGGTATTCGCTCGGTGCCTGCGGTCATCATCAATGACAGGCATCTGATTTCAGGTGGCCAGCCTGTTGCGGTGTTTGAGCAGGCGCTCCGGCAAATCGCTGCCCAAACAATTTGAACTATTTCTACCCAGCCATAGCAAAATGGAATAACACCTTGCGGTGATCACCGCTTGCAGCATGAAAAAACCCCGCGCATAGTCAAGTCATCATGAAACAAAAACTCATTCGCCGCTCATTCATTCTTGCTGCCCTGGCCGTCAGCACCATCGCTCTGCCCATCTATGCGCAGCCGCTGTCAAACCGCGCCATCAAAATCGTGGTGCCGTTTGGCGCAGGCGGCGTGGCCGACCTGACGGCGCGCATCGTGGCGCAAAAAATGGCCGACAACATGGGCCAGCCGGTGGTGATTGAAAACAAGCCCGGCGCTGGTGGCGTGGTGGCCGGTGACACGGTGGCCAAAGCCGATGCCGATGGCCACACATTGCTGCTGATGTCCAACGGCACGGCCGTCAGCGCAGGGCTGTTCAAGTCGTTGCCGTATGACACGGTCAAAGATTTCGCGCCAATTTCAACCCTGGGTTTTTTTGACATTGCCATCGTCGTCCCGCAAAACTCGCCGTACAAAACTTTGCCTGATTTGCTGGCTTTTGCACGTGCCAATCCGGGCAAGCTGAACATTGGCACCATCAACGTGGGCAGCACGCAAAACCTGTCTGCCGAGCTGTTCAAATCGACGGCCAACATTCAGGCGCAAATTGTGCCGTTCAATGGCACGCCAGCGGTTATCACTGCCTTACGCGGTGGGCAGATTGACGCAGCGGTTGAAATTTTGAGCCCCATGCTGCCGCAAATCAATGCGGGCGCGATTCAGGCCCTGGCGGTGTTTGGTGACAAGCGCTCGACAGTCCTGAAAGACGTGCCCACTGCAGCGCAAAGCGGCTTGAGCAACTTCAGTGCTGCGTCATGGAATGCGCTGGCAGCACCCGGCAAAACACCCAAAGACATCGTCGTCCGGCTGAACCGTGAAGTCAAAGCCGCTCTGGATTCACCTGACGTCAAAAAGCGCCTGCTTGACCTGAACATTGACGCGACGTCCAGCACGCCCGAGCAACTGGCCAGCTTGCTGAATGCCGAAATCCGCCGCTGGTCTGAAGTGATTGTGCGGGCGAAGATCCCAACACAATAATCCCAACGCAATAAAGCAAGGATAGGGTCGATATGCGGTTTGAATCCATCGGCCTCATCGGCTACGGCGAAGTGGGCAAAGTTTTCAGCGCCGGGCTCAAAGCACCATCAGGCGTGGCCAGCATGCGCGCCTGGGACCTGAAGTTCGTCAACCCCACATTCAATGCAGCCGAGCTTGCCCACGCCGCGCACGCTGGCGTACAGGCCTGCCTGTCCATGCAGGCGCTGTGCAGCGCCAGTGATCTGGTCATTTCTGCCGTTACCGCCTCCAGCACACTGGCGGTGGCGCAAGAAGCCGCGCTGCACATGCGTGCAGGCAGTGTGTTTCTCGATTTGAACTCCGCCTCACCGGGTACCAAGCAGCAATGCGCCGCATTGATTGAAGCGTGCGGCGCGCATTATGTTGAAGCGGGCGTGATGACCTCTGTGCCGCCTTACGGCATCAAGACCCCCATGCTGCTGGGCGGTCCACTGGCGGCCGAACTGGCGCCGTTACTTGTGACCTGGGGCATGGATGCGAAAGCCGTCAGTGAGAAACTAGGCGTGGCCAGCGCCATCAAAATGTGCCGCAGCGTGATGATCAAGGGCCTGGAAGCGCTGGTGATTGAAAGCTACACCACCGCCAGAGCTTACGGTGTTGAGGACCACGTGTTACCAACGCTGGCAGAGACATTTCCGAGCATTGACTGGGAAAAAACTGGCGCTTACTTTTTTTCAAGAGTCGTACAACACGGCCAGCGCCGCGCCGAGGAAATGCGCGAGGCGGCCAACACGGTGCGCGAGTCTGGCTTTGAGCCTTTCATGACGGCATCGATTGCCGACAAACAGCAATGGGTTGCCAGCCAGGCCAAAGCCGGAGTGTTTGAAGGCCTGGGCAATGGCGCACGCTGGCAAGACTACGCCGACAAGCTCCTGACGCATAAAAAACTGCCGAAATAGTATAAAAACTGCCAAAATAACGGTTAAAAATGGCTGTATCCCAATAGATTCGGGTGCAAGCAGCTATAAATTTAATAGTAATTTGAAATGTTAACCAACGCAGAAGTCAACCCCGACCAGCAAATCCCCATGCCGTTCAAGGCGGCGGACGATTACGCGCAGCAGGTCATGGCTTGGGCCAAAGCGGCTGATGACAAAGCGATGACAGTACGGCGCGATGTGGCTTACGGCACGCACCGCCTGCACCGTTACAACGTGTTTAGCCCGATAGGGGCGGCGGATGCGCCTGTGGTGATCTTCTGGCACGGTGGCGGCTGGACCAACGGCTACCGCGACTACAACACCTTCATGGCACCACACATCACGGCGCTGGGTTGCGTGCTGGTGTCGCCGTCTTACCGTCTGGTGACCGAGGCCAAATTTCCGGCTGCGTTTGACGATGCCCTGGCTGCACTGGCGCACGTCAGCCAGCACATGGCCAGCAGCGGCGGCAGCCCCCAGCGCATCTACCTGGCCGGGCATTCAGCAGGCGCGCACCTGGCGGCGCTGGTGGCCTTGCGCACTGCTGTGCCGGTAAAGGGCTGTTTGCCGATCAGCGGCATCATGGACTTGCACCACCCTGCGCCAGTGCCAGGCAGCCTGGAAGAGCGGGTCTACAGCATGGTGCTTGATGACCCGTCGCAAGACGCGGTGATGAGCCCGATCTGCTGGACGACAGGTAGCCGCGTGGCGTTTGAATTGACGGTAGGCGAGCACGACAGCCCGCGTGTGCGTTTGTCCAATCGCCGTATGGCGGAGTTGCTCAAGTTACAGCCCGGCAGCGTTAACTTGCACGACATGCCGGGGCAGAGCCATTTCGACACCCACACTTGTTTGAAGGACGGCAGTGCACCGTGGTACCAGTGCCTGAAAAAATTAATCATGAAAGACACAGCATGAAAGAAATTGTTGACACCGGCCTGCCTGCGCTCAAGCAGCCTTTTTCATGGGCCGTCAAATCGGCTGGCATGCTGTTTACCGCGCATGGCCCTGTGCGTGCTGATGGGTCGATTGACACCGGGCCTATTGAAGATCAGGCACTCCTGACTTTTGCCAATTTGCGCCAGGCGCTGTTGGCTGCAGGTGGCGCTCTCGACGATGTGACGCAGGTGCTGATCTACATGACAGACATCAAAGACATGCCTGCCATTGACAACGTGTACCGCGAATTTTTTGTGCCGCCGTATCCCAACCGTTCCAGCGCAGCTGTTGCAGCGCTGGTTGTTCCGGGTATGAAATTAGAGATAGTGGCTTACGCCATGGTCACTTGATGCAGGACGCGGTAGCCTTGCTGTTGTCTGAATGATGGCCTGAAAAAATGCAATCAACGTTTATTTGCCAAACTCATTTTTCATTACTTTTAAAGGATTTCGCCATGAAAGCTACCCGCCGCCACCTGATCACAACGGCCTTGTCTGCCGCCATCGCCATCTCTGCCCCCTTGCTGGGCAGCCAGGCGATGGCCCAGGGCGCTTACCCCAACAAGCCCGTCACCATCGTCGTGTCTTACCCAGCCGGTGGTGACACGGATGCGCTGGCCCGCGTTTTTGCCGAAAAGCTGACCACGCGTTTTGGTCAGAATTTCGTGGTTGAGAACAAGCCCGGTGCCAGCGGCACGGTAGGCAATGCCTTTGTTGCCAAGGCACCCGCTGACGGCTACACCTTGCTGTTTACACCCAACACGATTTCAATCGCCATGCTGGTGCTCAAGCCCGGCAGCGGTGCATCGTATGACACGCTGAACGACTTCACGCCCATCATCAAGGCGGGCAATCAGTCGCTGTTTTTGGCGGCATCGGCATCCAGTGGGCTGACCAGCCTGAAGGCGGTGGTTGACGCCACCAAGGCGGGCAAAATTCGCGGTTATGGAAGCCCTGGAAGCGGCTCGCCGATGCACATTTTGGGCGAAATTTTCAACAGCGACGCAGGCGTCAAAATCACGCAGATTCCATATCGAGGCACCGCCCCATCTGTGATTGATCTGGTCGGTGGTCATATCCCATTCATTTACACCACACTGGGTGCCGTGCAGCAGCATGTGGCTTCTGGCAAGGTGGTTATTTTGGGCGTGGCTGATGCCAAGCGTTCACCGCTGCAGCCCAACGTACCTACCTTTATCGAGTCAGGTTACAAAGAGTCCAATGTGGGCGCATGGCAAGGCCTGATGGGTCCAAAAAATATGTCCCCTGATGTCGTGAAAACTCTCAATACTGCGATGAACGACATTTTGAAAATGCCAGATGTGGTCGTCAAGATGACGACACTTGCCACCATCGTTGAAGGTGGTGAGCCTGCCGTGTTGGCCCGCGTCAATGCTGCTGACTTTGGCCGCTACGCCAAGGTGGTCAAAGACTTCGGCATTCAGGCTGACTGATCCATTCATTTACCGATCTGCAGGTGCCAGCAGAGTTGCAACATCTGCCAGCAAAGGAATCCCGGCTACCGCACCATGCCGGGTGACTGACAAAGCCGCCGCCGCGTTGGCCCACTGCATGGCGCTGGCCAAAGGTGCACCGCGCGCCAGGCTTGCGGCCAGGCTGCCAGTAAAGGTGTCGCCTGCGCCTATGGTGTCGGCAACTGGCATGTGGCGGCCTGGCAAGGTGATGGGCGCGCAACCGGTTTGGTACAGCGCGCAACCTTTTGAGCCTAAGGTCACCAGCACCGCACCTGCGCCTTGTGCCAGCAGATGGTTGGCGGCGCTGTTCAGGTTGTCATCATGACCTTCGCCGGCCAGTTGGTAAAGCTCACTTTCGTTGGGCGTGAGGATGTCAATCAGCCCCAAAAGACCTTCGGGCAAATGCCGTGCTGGTGCAGGGTTCAAAAGGGTTTTAACACCCGCTTCGCGCGCAATCTGAAAGGCTTTGAGCGTTGCCTCAAGCGGTACCTCGCACGATGCCATCACCACCTTGCAAGCTTCAATCAAACGGCGCGCCGCCAGCACATGCTGGGCGTTCAGCCCGCTGCCCGCACCCGGATGCACCGCAATGCTGTTGTCGCCATCGTCATACACCAGTATTTGCGCCACACCGCTGCGCTCGCCAGCCACGCGCTCAACGTGGTTGGTGGCAATGCCTTCTGCCTGCCAGAGTGCAAGGCCCATGCGGCCAAAGTCGTCGTCGCCGATGCGCGCTATCAGTGCTACTCGTGCGCCCTGGCGTGCCGCCGCAACAGCAGCGTTGCTGCCCTTGCCACCGGGGCTGATACTGAAGGCGCTCGCCATCAGGGTCTCGCCGCGCACCATAGGGCGTGCCACGTGTGAGGTTAAATCTGCATTCCAGCTGGCAATGCAAATAACGTCTGCGTGAGCCGAATCAAAACTCACTTATTTGGCCCCATAGCCCATGGTTTGCGGCAGCCACAGCACAATTTGCGGGAAGCAGGTCATGGCCAGCAAGAGCAGAAGCAGCATGACAAGAAACGGCCAGCCTTCTTTCATCATCTCGCCAATCGGTATGCCGGTCAGTGCCTTGGTCACAAACAGAAGCATGCCAAATGGCGGGTGTATCAGGCCAATCATCATGTTCAGCACCACCAGCACGCCAAAGTGCACGAGGTCAACACCCAGCAGCTTGGCCGCAGGCAGCAGCATGGGCACAAACACCAGCAGCAGCACCGACACATCCAGAAAGCAGCCCAGCACCAGAAACATCACATTGACCAGCAGCAAAAACTTGATCTGGCTCAGGTGCATGCTGTCTACCCACTGCGCCATGGCTTGCGGCACGCCTTCAGCGGTAAAGGCGTAGTTCAGGATGAATGAACCCGCCAAAATGAGCGTGATCACCGCGCTGCCACGGGTAGACTCCATCACCACGCCCCAAAAGCTGCGCCAGGTCAGTGCCCGGTACACCATACCCGCCAGAATAAGCGCATGCAGGGCAGCCACAGCAGCGGCTTCGGTCGGCGTAAAAGCACCAGAGTAAATACCGCCCAGCAGCACAATCGGCATCGACAGCGGCAGCGCACCCCGGTAAATAATGGCGGGCCAGTCGCGCAGCGGTATTTTGTCTTCGCGCGGCATATTGCGTTTGACGGCAATAAAGTGCACCACGACCATCATCAAAATAGCCATTAAAAAGCCTGGCACCACGCCACCCAAAAACAGCGCGCCTACTGACGCGCCAGACACCATGGCGTAAATCACCATGGGTATCGACGGCGGAATAATCGGCCCCAGTGTGGCGCTGGCGACGACCACCGCACCGGCAAAACCGCGTGTGTATTCAGGTTTTTTCAACATCTGGCGAATCGTGACCAGGCCTGGCCCTGCGGCATCCGCAATGGCGCTGCCGCTCATGCCTGAAAAAATCACGCTGACCAAAATATCGACCTGCGCCAGCCCACCGCGCATGCGGCCCACCAGAATGCGGCAAAAGTCAAAAATGCGTTCACTCACCGTGCCCGCATTCATGATGTTGGCCGCAAACACAAACAGCGGCACGGCCAGCAGCACATAGCTGTTGTACAGGCCATTGCCAATCTGTTCGGCCACCAGGCCCACGTCTTGCCGTTTGACCAGCAGGTACCCAATGCCTGATGCAATCATTGAAAAGCCAATCGGCATGCGCAGCAGCATGCCGCACACCAGCACCAGCACCAGGGTAAGCAAAGCGGTGCTCATATGCGCAGCTCCGCTTCAAGGCCAACACCGCGCACCGCATTCCATATGGCCCAGGCCGAGCGAAAGACCAGCGCCACCAGCAAAAACACAAACGGTAAAAACACCCACATAAACGGCAAACCCAGCACGGGCGTGCCTTCACGCTTCATGAAATACACATAGTCCCAGCAAGCCGGAATAGCGCACAGCGCCAACCCGCCGACCAGCAAATTACCCACAATTTGCATGGCCTGGCGCGTGCGCTGGCTGGCGCTGTTCCACAGCAGGTCAAACACCACATGCTCGCGCTCAGGCACCACAAAAGCGGCTGCCCACAAAATAATCCACACATACAAAATAACCGCCAGCTCGTCCGTCCAGGCCAGCGGTTTGTTAAAGCCAAAGCGTGCCGTGACCTGAACCACAAACACGACAAACAGCGTTAAAAACAAACCGCCGCCAATCGCGTTGGCGGCAGATTTAAACCAATTCATGACGCTTGTTCAAGTAGCGCTTATTTGGTCGCGTTGATGCGATCTAGCAAACCTTTGGGCCAGACCTTGGCGTAATCAGAGTTCAGGTAAGCCGATTGCACCGCTTTGCGAAAGGCATCCACATCGGGTGTGGTGACCTGCAGGCCCTGCTGCCTGAAGAAATCAACCGACTGGCCCTCTTCCTTGATGCGGTTCTCATTGTTGTAAGCGGCGGCTGCATCGGCGGCAGCTTTTACTTTTTGCCTTTGCGCAACTGTCATGCCGCTCATGGCTTTGCTGGAGATGGCAATAAAAATACCGTCCACCAAATGGCTGGTCAGCACGATCTGTTTGGTCACTTCATAAAACTTGGCGGCACGCACCGTGGGCAGGGGGTTGTCCTGGCCGTCAATGGTGCCGGTTTTCAGGCCCAGGTACACCTCACCAAAGGCAAGCGGCGTGGGCGTCACGCCCAGCGCTTCACCCAAAAACAGCCATTCTTTGCTGCCCGGCATGCGCAGCTTCACGCCTTTCAAGTCAGCCGGGGTTTTGACATTGCGTACATCCCGCAAGTTGACCTGGCGCGTGCCCAGGTACACGGTGGACAGCGGCATGATGTCCATTTTTTCAGCCACGCTTTTAAACAGCTCTGCGCCGATCGGGCCGTTAAACACTTTTTGCTGATGGTCTGGGTCGCGCACGATGTAGCCTGCGGTGAACACTGAAAACTCAGGTACCAGTTTGGCAATATCAAAAGCTGAAATCGATGTCAACTCGAGGTTGCCCCGCGCCATGGCCGCAGGCTCGGTGCCCTGCTTGAACAGTGAGGCGTTCAGGTTGATCTGTACGTCAAATTCACCGGGCGCACTTTTTTCAAGATTGTCTTTAAAAACCGTCCACATCTTGGCGTGCCAGTCGTCCGGTACAGCCGGGGTGGAGATGCGTAGCAAGACCCTGGACTGCGCTTGTGCGGCTGGCAGCAGGGCGCCAAACAACAGGGCTGTGGATGCAGCGGCGATAAGGGATCGAAGGATGCGGGATGTTTTCATGGTGTCTCTTTCTTTTGTTGTTAAATCGTTGCTCAAGAGGGGTGATCAGTCGGACGCGGTGTCAATTCCGAAGCTTTGAACAGCGTCTTTGAGCATTTTAAATTCAGCGGGTTTTAAAGCCACCAGCGGTGGGCGTACGCGCAACCAGGCATCGTCACCGCTGAGTATGGCCGTGATGCCCTTGAGTGCTGGCAGCAGCGAATAACCGTCCAGCAAAGCCAGCAGCGCAATGATGCGTTCGCGGTCTGCAGGCGTGGCAGGCGTATCAGGCTGCATCACCAGCCGCTTGACCAGCCGCGGCATAAAGTTGGCAATGCCGCTGATGGCACCCGTGCTGCCGCGTTTGCCCATCTCTGGCAGGTCAGGTTCAAAGCCGACATAGACTGTCAAGTCTTTCATGAAAGTCTCTGCCAGACCGACAGAATGCGCGGTGGTGCAGGCGCTGTCTTTGATGCCGAGAATCGTATGAGGGTAGAGCTCAAGCAGGCTGGCGATCACATGGTGCGACAAGCCCACGCCGCTGACCTGCGGTATGTGGTACAGGTACAGCTTCAGGCGTGGATCGTTCACCTGATCAATCACATATCGGTAGCTGTCAATGATGCCTTCGTCCGTCACGCCTTTAAAGAAAAACGGCGGCATCATCAGGCAGCCGTGCACGCCCATGCTGACGGCGTGGCGCGTCAGGGCCAGTGTCTCGGGCAATGCGGCGCAGCTGGCAGACACCATGATCTGCGCGGCAGGCACGCCACGCTTGACCAGCTGTTCAATCGCCTCCATGCGCTCGGCCATTGAAAACGAAGGTCCTTCACCCGTCGTACCAAAAGGTGTGATGCCCGTGCAGCCACTGGCCAGCAGCGCCAGGCTGTGCGCCGCAAAGCTGGCTTGGTCAATGTGCAGGTCAGCATTGAGCGGGGTAAGCAAGGCAGGCCAGATGCCTGAGAAAGATGGGGGACGTGTAGCTTGCATGGGTTAGTATTTATGATGCTTTCAGGTACCCATCATAAGAAATTCCAGATGACCCACCCCGGCCTACAAAGTCTGCAAATTGTGCAAGCCAACTACAGCGATGCGTTGCATGCTCATGCCATCGTGCAACTGCTGGATGCCTACGCACAAGACCCGGCAGGTGGCGGCATACCGCTCAGCGATTTTGCAAAAACCCATCTGGTGAATGAACTGAAGGTCAGACCACAAGCCTTCAGCGTGCTGGCGTTTGATGTTATGGCAAATGGCGATGTGCCAGTCGGCCTGGTCAACTGCATTGAAGGCTTTTCAACCTTTGCCTGCAAGCCGCTGGTCAATGTGCACGATGTGGTGGTGCTGAGCAGTCATCGCGGCCAGCGGGTGGGCGAGCAAATGCTGGCACTGGCTGAGCAAATCGCCAAGCAGCGCGGCGCTTGCAAGTTGACGCTGGAGGTTCTTGGCGGCAACCCGAGCGCCATCAAACTTTACGAACGCATCGGCTTTGCCAGCTACCAGCTGGACCCGGCGATGGGCAGCGCGCTGTTTTTGCAAAAGTGGCTTTGAGCTGCACATGATGCAGCGTAGACTGGACGCATGACATGGCCTTCTTCGATGCGCGCGCTTTCATCTGCACTGGCTTGCTTGCTGATGACTTCGTTCAGTGCTGCTCAAGCCGCTGAAGATGCCGCTAAACCCATCTCCTACAAGTTCACCGCCGGGCACTACCAGCTGTCGGGTGGCGGTTTGCCTGCTGCGTCTGGGCTGGACCTTAACTTGCGCGCCACCGGCCGCTTTGGCAATGCGTGGCTGGGCTGGTATGGCTCGCCATCGCAAGACGTCAAGCAGGTGCGCGCAGGCTGGGACAGCAGCTACAAGCTGGGCTTTGTGCGCTTTATGCCGTCACTGCAAATCGCCTCGGGCGGATTCGTCGGCGGCAGTGTGTCAGTTGAGACGGGCGACACCTGGTTTGCAGGCGTTGGCGCAGGCCGCACCAACTTGCGCAACTA
>JANOWR010000007.1:0-7069 GCA_031417995.1 Polaromonas sp.
GGCCCAGCACCGTGGTGGCCACAAACGCACCCAGCGCGATAAACACGCCGTGGCCAAAGTTGAGCACGTCCATCAGGCCAAACACCAGCGTCAGGCCTGAGGCAATGATGAAAATAATCATGCCCATAGCCAGCCCCGCCACAGTCAGCGTAAGCCAGGTTGATGGAGAGCCGATAAACGGCAACACTGCCAGCGCCAGCACGGGTACCAGCAGCAAGGGCTTCCAGTCGAAATCCATGGATTTGAATAATTTCATATCGCCAACCCCAGCAATGACTTTTGCAGTTCTTCGTCTTCCGCCAGCGCTTTCATACTGCCGCTATGCACCACTCGCCCGTTGTCCATCACGGCCACGTTGTCGCCCAGGCGTTTGGCAAAGTTGATGTTTTGCTCGACCAGCAAAATCGTGGTGCCTGTGGCTTTGAGCTGCGCAAACGCATCAATCATGTTGTTGATGATGGCTGGCGCCAGGCCTTTGCTGGGCTCGTCAACGATCAGCAACTCACGCGGCTCAACAATTGCTCTGGCTACGGCGAGCATCTGTTTTTGACCGCCAGAGAGTTTGCCCGCCGGGTGATTCCAGAACTTTTCAACCGGCGGGAACAACGTGAAAATCCATTTCAAACGCGCATCGTCCATCTGGCTGGCACGCTTGGCACTGCGGGCTGCCAGCAGCATGTTTTCTTTAACCGTCAGGTCAGCAAATATGCCCATGTTTTCTGGCACATAGGCAATGCTCAAGCCGGCAATCTGGGGGGTATCCAGTGCAGTGATGTCTTTTCCATCAAACGTGATGCGGCCTTTTGACGCATGCCACAAACCCATGATGGTTCGCAGTGTTGTTGTTTTGCCCGCGCCATTGCGGCCCAGCAGCATGGTGAGTTGCCCACGCGCAACCTGCAGGTCAACGCCGTGCAGGATGTGGTACGCGCCGATGTGGGTGTGCACACCCGTCAGTTCGAGAAGATTTGCGCTCATGGTGCGTCAGCCTTGCGTTCAGGCGCTATACCCAAATAAGCCTCTTGAACCACAGGCGACGCAATCACTTCAGCCGGTTCGCCATCGGCCACCAGCGCACCGTTGTGCAGCACGATGATGCGGTCGGCCAGCTCGCGCACCACGTCCATCTTGTGCTCCACCAGCAAAATGGTTTTTCGTTTGTCGGCTTTCAATTGCCGGATCAAATTCAAAATCACGGGCGCTTCGTCAGCACTCATGCCCGCTGTTGGTTCGTCAAACATGAACACATCGGCGTCGAGCGCCATCAGCAGCGCCACTTCAAGCTTGCGCTGGTCGCCATGCGGCAGGCTGGCCACGGTGGTGTGGCGTTTGCCCTCCATGCTGACAGCCACCAGCACGTCTTCGGCCCGTTGCGTCAATGCCTGGTGGTCGCTCCAGATGCTCCACAAATTCAGCCCGCGCAAATGCTTGCCAGCCCGCGCCGCTTGCACCGCCAGACGCACGTTCTCCAGCACCGATAAATTAGGAAACAGATTGGTCAATTGAAAGGCCCGGCCCAGCCCGGCGCGTGTGCGGGCTGAGGGGCTCATGCCCGCCAGGTTGTTGCCGTTCAGCAGTACGGTACCGCTGCTGGCCTTGATCTGGCCTGAAATCAGATTGAAGTACGTTGTTTTGCCCGCGCCATTGGGGCCCACGATGGCCGTCAGCGTGCCGGGCTGAAACGCACAGCTGACAGCATTGACCGCCACGTGCCCGCCAAAGCGGACCGTGAGATCCTTCGTTTCAAGCATGGCGCTTTATTTAGCGCTTGTTGCGAATCGGGACATTCATCTCTGATGCAGGTATCTCGCGCACCAGCTCAGGCACACCCCAGGCAAAAGCCGGGTCTACCTTGATCTTGAAGTGGTACATGCTTTGCATGGCCTGGTGGTCTTCCTTGCGAAAGGTCATTTTGCCTTTGGGGGTGTCAAAGCTCATGCCTTCCATCGCGTCAATCAGCTTGTTGGTGTTGGTGTCGCCATTGGTTTTTTTCAAAGCGGCAACCGTTGCCATGGCAGCTGAAAAACCACCCGCCGTGAAAAAGTCTGGCGGCGATTTGAACTGGCTGTAGTGGCGTGAAACCAGGGCTTCATTGACCGGGTTTTTTGGCATGCCAAAGTAATAATACGCAGCGCCTTCCATGCCGGGGAACTGTTTGTACGCGGCCATCGCCGGCAAAATATTGCCGCCCGTGGCAATCTCAATGCCATGGCGCTTCAAGTCCAGGTCAGCCACTTTAAAGGGGCTGCCGCCCGCCCAGATGATGAAAATCACTTTGCGGCCCGGCTGGTCCTTGAGCTTGTCGATCAGCCGCTGCCCGCCCGCCGTGAAGTCAGACGTAGCCGGTGGCAAATACTCTTCATGCACCAGCTTGGCTTTTTTAATGGCTTCTTTAAACGCCTTCACGCCGTCGCGACCAAAGGCTGAGTCTTGCGCCATGGTGGCAATGGTGATGCCGGCTTTGTCCAGCGCTACCGCGTTGGCAATCGCGTCCTGCGAGCTGTTGCGCCCGGTGCGAAAGATGTATTTGTTCCATTTGTCACCGGTGATGGAATCAGCCACGGCCGGCTCAACCAGCAGGATTTTTTTGTACTCTTCAGCCACGGGCAGCATGGCCAGCGCAACTGGCGATGCGGTCGGGCCGACGGCCAGGTCAACCTTGTCGTCGCCATAAGCAGCGGCCAGCAAGCTCTTGCCCAGGTCAGGCTTGCCCTGGTCGTCTTTTTCAATCACCACGATTTTTTTGCCCGCCACCATCATGGTGCCGCCGGTGGCGTAGTCCAGGCCCATCATGTAGCCGGTTGCCGTTTGTTTGCCATAGGCCTCAAGCGGGCCGGTTTTGCTGTAGATGTGGGCGATTTTGATTTGCTTGTCTTGGGCAAAAGCCAAGGGGGCGGCGAGTACGCAGGCCAGGCCAGAGAAGATTGCGGCACGCGCGATGATATGCAGAGTTATGGTTCGACGAATCATGGTTGTCTCCTGGTGTAATAAAAAAACTCTAGGCAGTTTATGCGCCAAACATGCCACATCCCAAGCCATTGATTGATTTATTTATAGTTAGGCTCGCAAGCGCGCGGGACGGCCGACAAAGGGGAGCCAGTACAAGGACTTTGCAATCTGTCATCCCGGTTGAAGCGATCAATCTGACAGCTATCATCTAGCCGATGCAAAAAGCACCGTCTCCTGCAACTGAAACAAGCGCTCAAAACCAGGCTTTAACCTTCATCGCCCGCTGGCAGGGCGTGGCGCTGACAGAGGCGACTGAACTCTCATCCTCGCAAACCTTCATTCTGGAGCTTTGCGCGCTCCTGGACGTTGACACGCCGCTACCCACCGAGGCGGCTGACTACATGTTTGAACGGCCCATTACCTTTGCCCATGGCGACGGCAGCACCAGCCCCGGCCGCATTGACTGCTACCGCCGTGGCCACTTTGTGTGGGAGAGCAAAAAGTTCAAATACCTGGCCAAAGGCGGTGCAGCGCACGGCACCGCCATGCTGACGGCCAGAGCGCAAGCCGAGGGTTACGCACGCGCCCTGCCCCCGACTGAACTGGCCGCAGGCCGCCCGCCATTTGTTTTGGTGGCCGACATTGGCCATGTCATTGAGCTGTACAGCGAGTTCACCCGCAGCGGCGCAACCTATGTGCCGTTTCCTGACCCGCGCAGCCACCGCATAGCTTTGGCTGACCTGGCCAAGCCCGAGATCCGCCAGCGCCTCAAGCTGATCTGGACAGACCCACTGGCGCTGGACCCCACGCGCCTGTCGGCCAGCACCACACGCGCCGTAGCCGCGCAACTGGCCGAACTGGCCAAGTCGCTTGAACAGTCTGGCCACCACGCCCACCATGTGGCGGCATTCCTCACCCGCAGCCTGTTCAGCATGTTTGCCGAAGACGTGGAGCTGCTGCCCAAAGGCAGCTTTTTAAAACTGCTTCAAGACCATAAAACCAACCCACCCGCCCTGCAAGGCATGTTGCGCGCGTTGTGGATGGACATGGACCAGGGTGGTTTCAGCGCCGCGTTGTCTGCGCCTGTGCTTCGGTTCAACGGCAAGCTGTTTAAAGACCCCACCAAAGACGGCTACAGCCTGCTACTAAATACTGAGCAGATAGCCCAATTGACACGGGCGGCACAAGCCAACTGGCGTGAGGTAGAACCGGCCATTTTCGGCACCCTGCTGGAGCGTGCGCTAAGCCCTACCGAGCGCCACGCGCTGGGCGCGCACTACACGCCGCGTGCTTACGTAGAGCGGCTGGTGCTGCCCACGGTGGTTGAACCCCTGCGCGCCGACTGGGCCAATGTGCAAGCCGCAGCCGTGCTGTTGGCCAGCGAGGCCGCAGAGCTGACAGGCAAAGCGCTAGAGGCCAAAATGATGGAGGCGCGCGCCGAGCTGAAAAAATTTCACCACCAGCTCTGTACCTTGCGCGTGCTCGACCCGGCCTGCGGCAGCGGCAACTTTTTATACGTCACGCTGGAGCATTTAAAGCGCCTTGAAGGCGAAGTCATCAACCAGCTCGAAGCCTTTGGTGAAACGCAAAGTACGCTGGGCCTGGAAGGCGAAACCGTCACGCCCCAGCAACTGCTGGGCATAGAGCTGAACGAACGCGCCGCCGCCCTGGCCGAGCTGGTGCTGTGGATAGGTTATTTGCAATGGCACATTCGCACACGCGGCAACAAAGCCGTGGCCGAGCCAGTGGTGCATGACTACGGCAACATTGAATGCCGTGACGCAGTGCTGAGCTGGGCGGATACCGATTTGGCTTATGACGCAGATGGTCAACTGCTTAGCCGCTGGGACGGCAAAACGTTTAAGACCCACCCTGTGACCGGTGCGCTGGTGCCTGACGAAGCAGCCTTGGTGCCGCAGTGGCGCTACATCAGGCCCACGCAAGCCAAGTGGCCCAAGGCTGACTTTATTGTGGGGAATCCGCCATTTATTGGGGCCAGTACGATGCGCGCTGCATTGGGTGACGGCTATGTGGAAGCGCTGCGCAAAACCTGGCCTGAAGTGCCTGAGAGCGCTGACTTTGTGATGCACTGGTGGAGCCGCGCGGCATTGATGGTGACAACGAACAAGACACGCCAGTTTGGTTTGATCACCACCAACAGCCTGCGCCAAACCTTTAACCGCCGCGTGGTGCAAGCCGCGTTAGACAAACACTTAGAGCTGACCTACGCCATCCCCGATCACCCGTGGGTAGACAGCGCCAACGGCGCAGCAGTACGCATTGCCATGACTGTCGGCACAAGAACCGGGGCAGCTAAATTGGGGTCGGATCCAAGGCCAAAGGCCGCAGGCTCTGACCCCGATTTAGCGGCGCAAGGCGTAACAACAGCCCGCCTGCTAACCCTGCTAAGCGAAACCACTGGCGACTTCGGCGAAGTCGATGTCACGCTGGCAGAACACAACGGCATCATTCATGCAGACTTGAGCGTGGGCGCCAACGTAGCCTCTGCTGTACAACTTGAAGCGAACGAAAACCTGAGCAATCGCGGTGTGCAACTGTTCGGCGCGGGCTTCATAGTCACATCACAAGAGGCGGCGCTCTTACTCCCTCCCCTCCCGGGGGAGGGCGGGGGTGGGGGAAAACCGGTGCAACAAATCATTCGCGACTACCGACACGGCCGCGACCTGACGGATACACCGCGAGGTGTGAAAGTCATAGATGCATTCGGCTTAACCGCAGAACAGCTACGCACAAAGTATCCAGCGATATACCAATGGCTATTGGAGCGCGTGAAGCCTGAACGTGAGCAAAATAACCGCCCAAGCAGACGAGAAAACTGGTGGTTGTTTGGCGAAACGAATCCGAAGTTACGCAAACAACTCGCTGGCTTACCCCGCTACATCGCCACAGTAGAAACCGCCAAGCACCGCATCTTCCAGTTCGTAAACGCAAGCATCCTGCCAGACAACATGCTAGTTGCCATTGCCAGCAAAGATGCATTTCACTTGGGCGTGCTATCCAGTAAATCGCACGCAGCATGGGCTTGGGCGAACGGCGGCTCGCTTGGCATGTACGTCGGCAATGTTCGTTACAACAAGTCCCGCTGCTTTGAAACCTTCCCCTTCCCAGCCGAAGACACTGGCCTGACCCCCGAACTGCACAACCATATCGCAGAGCTAGCCGAGCAAATCGACGCCCACCGCAAACGCCAGCAAGCCGCATACCCCGGCCTGACGCTAACCGGCATGTACAACGTGCTCGAAGCCCTGAAAGCAGGCCGTGACCTGACAGCCAAAGAAAAAACCATCCACTACCAAGGGATTGTTGGCGTGCTCAAAGAACTGCATGACGAACTCGACGCCGCCGTGCTGCAAGCCTACGGCCTTGAGGCTGGTTTAAGCAACGATGCCCTGCTAACCCACCTCGTCACCCTCAACGCCCAGCGCGCAACGGAAGAGAAAACCGGCAAAGTCCGCTGGCTGCGGCCAGAGTTTCAAAACCCGGCGCTGCGGGCCAGTTCTGGCTCACTATCAAAACAGGAGCTGCTTGCGCCCGGATTCATTGGCATACAGCCCGATTTGATACCTGAAAATGAACCAAAAACGGCAAATATCGGTAAAAAAGACCTCAAAACCTCACCAAACCCCTGGCCAGGCACCTTGCCAGCCCAAGTCAGCGCCACCGCCCAACTGCTGGCCAGCGCAGGCGCAGCCCTGAGCTTGGGCGACATAGAAGCCAGCTTCAAAGGCAAAGGCCCGTGGAAAAAGGGTTTGCCCCGTATTCTGGAAACGCTGGAAGCTCTGGGCCGAGCGCGGCGTGAGGAAATACTGGGCATGGATGGGTGGCGGGGCATATGAAGCAAGTCATTTGCTCCTGAATCAGGAGCTGCTTGCGCCCGTATTCATTGGGCTACAGGCCAATTTGACACCTAAAAAGGGCCTAAAAAAGCCTTTTTAAGCCAATTTGACCCGCGCTGACCAGCGTTTGCCCAAACGCGGCAGCACCAGCACGGCAATGACGACGAAGATCAGGATCAGTGACACGGGGCGCTGCACAAACACCATCGCACTGCCCTCGCCTATCGACATGGCATTGCGCAATTGCACTTCAGCCAGCGGGC
>JANOWR010000008.1:0-3717 GCA_031417995.1 Polaromonas sp.
CAGCTACAAGCTGGGCTTTGTGCGCTTTATGCCGTCACTGCAAATCGCCTCGGGCGGATTCGTCGGCGGCAGTGTGTCAGTTGAGACGGGCGACACCTGGTTTGCAGGCGTTGGCGCAGGCCGCACCAACTTGCGCAACTATGCCAACCTGAACTTTGACCCGAACGATGCATGGATGCTGTCTGGCGGTTACCGCTGGGCCGACAACCGGTCGCTGGCGCTGCAAGTGGTGCGTGACAACCGCCTGAACCCTGACCAGCAAAACGTGCATCTGGTGTACCGCACGCCCTTCAATGGCAGCGACCGCCTGACGCTGGATATGCTGCAAAAAAAGGGGCTGGTGGGCGGCGTGCCCATCAGTCGTTTTGGCTTGTCAGTGGGTTATGACTGGCCACGTTATTTTGTGCGCGTGGCCTGGGACCCGCAGGTTAACTTTACGGCGCAGGACATGCTGCGCTTGTCAGTCGGTACAAGGTTTTAAGCGGTTCTGCCCAGCGCGCGATGTAGCAGCACGCCAATCGCTGCACCTACACACTGCGCCGCCACAAACCCCAGCGCGCTGCCCGGCGCAATGCCTGCAAAGCTGTCTGAGAACATTCGCCCCAGCACCGCCGCCGGGTTGGCAAACGAGGTACTGGACGTGAACCAGTACGCAGCGCCGATGTAGCACGCCACCAGGCCAGCGACCTTGCTTGCGGGGGCGCGCAGCACCACCAGAATCAGCCCGGCAGTGGCCACCAGTTCACCCAGCCACTGGCCCCAGCCGCCGCGCACCTTGCTGCTGAACTGCAAGACGCTCAGGTCAAACATGGCGTTGGCAAGCCATGCACCAGCGACTGCACCCGCCAGTTGAAATGCTATAAATAAAGTAGCTGATTGCACCCGATTTTGTTGGGCTATAGCTGTATTTGACGCCCTGAAAAGCACAATTAACGTCACCAGAGGGTTGAAATGCGCGCCACTCACCGGCCCCAGCAACTCAATCAGCACAAACAGCGCAAACACAGTGGCCAGTGTGTTGGCCAGCAGCGCCACGCCGTCGTTGCCAGCAGACAAATTCACCGCCATGATGCCCGAGCCAATCACCGCGCACAGCAGGGCAGCGGTACCGACAAATTCTGCGAACAATTGGTTTTTAAGATTCGCCGCGTGCATGGTTTCAGGACTTGGCAAGGTTGCGTGCAGTGGTTTCCAGCATCAGCCGGTCAACGCTGGCAGCAGGCAAGTTAACCAGCAGTTCCAGCCTGCGGCGCAGAGCGTGCAGCGTTTGCCTGAAGGCTTCGCGCTTGTGGGCTTCGTCCCCGTCGCCTGCGGAAGGGTCTGCATAGCCCCAGTGCGCGGTGGCAGGCTGGCCAGGCCAGTAGGGGCAGACCTCGCCCGCCGCGTTGTCGCAAACAGTAATCACAAGGTTCATGACAGGAGCGTCAGGCTTGGCAAAGTCGTCCCAGCTTTTGCTGTGCAGGCCTTCGGTGGCAATGCCTGCGGTTTTTAAAACCTCGATGCCGATCGGGTTGGGCTGCTGGTTGTCACGCGGGCTGCTGCCGGCTGAATAGGCCTTGAAGCGGCCCTTGCCCATGTGGTTGAGCAGCGCCTCGGCCAGAATGCTGCGTGCTGAATTGTGGGTGCACAAAAACAGCACATTGATGGGTTCGGTTGACATGGTGGTTTCCTCGGGTGGGTATTAAATTGCTATTAAATTAGGAGCTAATTGCGCTCATATTTATTGGTCTGCAGGTCTACAACACACGTAAAAAGTGGCTAAAAATGACTAAAACTGCCTTCAAAACTAACAATCTACGCAGCCAGCCAAACTGCTCACTTCACAAGCCTGACCTTGGCAACAATGCGCGGTCAGGTAGCCGAGCAGGGCGCTCATATGGTCAAAGCTGGCGCGGTAAATCAGGTTGCGGCCGCGTGCCTCGGCACTCACCAAGCCCGAATGCGAAAGCTCTTTCAAGTGAAACGACAGCGCACTGGGCGCAACACCCAATTGCTCGGCCATCACACCCGGCGTCAGCCCGTCAGGCCCGGCCGCCACCAGTGCCCTGAAGGCGCGCAGCCGCTGGGCCTGGGCCAATGCGCCAAGGGCTTTGACAGCTGTTGTTTCGTCTATCAACACGGGGTTTTGTTCAATTGTTTCCATAGTTCAAATATAATTGAAGTATTGAATTAAAACAACCTGGTGTGAAACTTTAATGACAATTTCAAGCTTGCCCAACCTTGACCAGACGCTTTTCAGCATTCCCAAATTACCCAGCACCAGTTCACCCAGCCACCCGCCACGCATCCTGCTGCTGTACGGCTCAGTCCGCGAACGCTCCTACAGCCGCCTGGCCAGTGAAGAAGCCGCTCGGCTGCTACAAGCCATGGGCTGCGAGACCAAAAGCTTCAACCCCAGCGGCCTGCCGTTGCCAGACGACGCACCTGATACGCACCCTAAAGTCGCCGAGCTGCGCGCGTTGGCTGAATGGGCCGAAGGCATGGTCTGGACGTCACCCGAGCGTCACGGCGCCATGACCGGCATCATGAAATCGCAAATCGACTGGATACCGCTGGCGCTAGGCGCCGTGCGGCCAACGCAAGGCAAAACATTGGCGCTGATGCAGGTCAGTGGCGGCAGCCAGTCGTTCAACGCCGTCAACCAGATGCGCATGCTGGGCCGCTGGATGCGCATGCTCACCATCCCCAACCAGTCGTCAGTTGCCAAAGCGTTTCTGGAGTTTGACGAAGCAGGGCGCATGCAGCCATCGGCCTACTACGACCGCATCGTTGATGTGATGGAAGAGCTGGTCAAGTTCACACTGCTTACGCGGGGTACATCGGGCTGGTTGACGGACCGGTACAGCGAGCGCAAAGAGAGTGCTGAGGCTTTGAGCAAGCGGGTGAACCAGCGCGGCTTGTAGGCGCTTCCGCCATTTTTTGTGCTATTTGTTTAGTAGCTGGTTGCGCCCGTATCTATTGGCTTACAGGAATCTTTTACATCTGAAAAATAACTGCTCAGGTCCCAGCATGCAACGCCTTTCTTGCTCCCTCGCCTTCTGGGATAGGGTTGGGGTGAGGGCCAGCGAGCCACAAAATACGGTAGCTCTATGCACAGATCGCCCGCTCAGACCAGCTCAGAAGTTACGTTTTTAGAGTCAAATACGGCTCCAGCCCAATGGAATAATGCGTGGCCGGCTATTGAATTTATAGCGGATCAGGCGAGTAGCGCGTCCAGCGGACTGGCTGTGCCGCCTGCCGCCACTTTCAAAACGTGTGTGTAGATCATGGTGGTGGACACATCAGAGTGCCCCAGCAACTCCTGCACCGTGCGAATGTCGGTGCCCGACTGCAAAAGGTGAGTCGCAAAACTATGGCGCAAGGTGTGAACCGATACCGGCTTGACAATCTGTGCTGCAGCGCTGGCCAGTTTGATGGCGCGCTGCAAGCGCTCTTCAAAAAGGTGGTGCCTGCGCTCAATCCGCGAGCGTGGATCGACCGACAATCTGGGGGCAGGAAATACCCAAAACCAAGCCCAACGCCGCCCCAAGTCCGGGTATTTGACGGCCAGTGCATCGGGCACTTCGACTCCGGCTTCGCCCACTTCCCGATCATGCGTCCAAATTGCCCGAGCCCGGCCCACTTGCGCCTTGAGAGCCTCATGCAAAGAACGCGGCAACATGACCACCCGGTCTTTGCCACCTTTGGCCTCACGCACCATCAACACCTGGCGATCAA
>JANOWR010000009.1:0-7839 GCA_031417995.1 Polaromonas sp.
CTCGCCCTTGAGCAGTAGGTAGCAGGTCTCCAAAAAGTCGCACTGCGTGGCCAGCTGTTCGATGGGGTAGCCGCGGTACAGCAACTCGCCTTTGTCGCCATCGATGTAAGTAATGGCCGACTGGCATGATGCCGTTGACAAAAAGCCCGGGTCATAGGTAAACATGCCGGTCTGCGCATACAGCTTGCGGATGTCGACCACATCAGGGCCCACACTGCCGTGATAAACCGGCATCTCAATGCTGGGGCTGCCGTTGCTAAACGACAAGGTGGCTTTGTTATCAGCGAGCTTCATAGTGTGCTTTCTTCGTATCAGGTTAAACAGTGGCGGTGATGGGGGGTGCTTGTGGGCGAAGCAAGTTTAAAACCTGTAGTGCTTCAAAAGTAGAGGCGCTAGCCTTGGAATCAGCTTCGAGCAATTCGCCGGGCTCTTTACGTTTTAGCAGCAAGTCCAGCAAATCATTGTCAGATAAATCCATCAAATCGCCCATACCTTTGGCTTGGGAAATCGTGAGGGTGGCCAGATGGCGATTGAAGAACTTTTCAATCAGCAAATCGTTTTCAAGCAAGCCCCGGCGGCAGCGCCAGCGCAGCTTGCTAAGTTCTCGTTCGCCTAATAGCTCGTCAGACATTTTTTGATCAGACGGATCTGAGAACCATCATCTCTTTGATTTTGCCGATGGCTTTGGTCGGGTTCAGGCCCTTGGGGCAAACGTCAACACAGTTCATGATAGTGTGGCAGCGGAACAGACGATACGGGTCTTCCAGGTTGTCCAGGCGCTCAGCGGTGGCCTCATCACGGCTGTCGGCAATGAAGCGGTAGGCTTGCAGCAGACCAGCCGGGCCAACGAATTTGTCCGGGTTCCACCAAAAGCTGGGGCAACTGGTGGAGCAACTGGCGCACAAAATGCATTCGTACAAGCCGTTCAGTTCGTCCCGCTCTTCCGGGCTTTGCAGGCGCTCTTTTTCAGGGGGTACGTTGTCGTTGATCAGGTACGGCTTGATCGAGTTGTACTGCTTGAAGAACTGCGTCATGTCCACAATCAGGTCACGCACGACCGGCAAACCAGGCAGCGGCTTCAAGGTAATTTCACCTGGCAGTGTGCGCATATTGGTCAGGCAGGCCAAGCCGTTTTTGCCATTGATGTTCATGGCATCAGAGCCGCAAACGCCTTCGCGGCATGAGCGCCTGAAGCTGATCGTCGGGTCTTGAGCTTTCAGCTTCATCAGCGCGTCGAGCAGCATGCGCTCGCTGCCGTCCAGTTCCACCTCGATTTTTTGCATGTACGGCTTCGCGTCCGTATCCGGGTCGTAGCGGTAGATGTTAAAAGTGCGTTTGGTCATTTTGTTTTGCCTGAAATATTTTTAGAAACTGCGGACTTTGAGGGGCAATGAATCAACCGTCAACGGGATCATTTGCACGGGCTTGTACGTCAGGCTATTGGTCGCGCTGTGCCACAGCGTGTGCTTGTGCCAATCGGTGTCGTTGCGGCCATTCGGGTGGGCGGGCGTGTCGCCGTAATCGTCAACCGAATGCGCGCCACGACTTTCTTTGCGCGCGGCGGCGGACACGATGGTTGCCTCGGCTGATTCGATCAGGTTTTCAACTTCGAGGGCTTCAATGCGCGCGGTGTTGAAGATCTTTGACTTGTCTTTCAGGCCAATCTTTTTAACCCGCTCCCGCAGCTTGGCAATCTCGACCACGCCTTGGTCCATGCTGGCTTGGGTGCGAAAGACACCTGCATGCTTTTGCATCGTGGTGCGAATGTCGTTGGCCACATCCTGGGCATATTCGCCATCTGTCGCTCTGTCTAGCCGCGCAATACGAGCCAGTGTGGCATCAGCAGCGCCAGCAGGCAGGGGTTTTTGCACGGTGGTTTTGTTATGTTCAACAATGTGGTTGCCTGCTGCACGGCCAAACACCAGCAAGTCGAGCAGCGAGTTGGTGCCCAGGCGATTCGCGCCGTGTACGCTGACACAAGAGCATTCACCCACCGCGTACAAACCGTTGACCACTTCGCTCTTGTTGTCAGCGTTTTGCGTCACGACCTGGCCGTGAATGTTGGTGGGTATGCCGCCCATCTGGTAGTGGATGGTCGGCACCACCGGAATCGGCTCTTTGGTGATGTCCACGTTGGCAAAGTTGTGGCCAATCTCAAACACCGACGGCAGGCGCTTCATGATGGTGTCTGCGCCCAGGTGGGTCATGTCCAGGTTGATGTAGTCCTTGTTCGGGCCGCAGCCACGGCCTTCTTTGATCTCTTGGTCCATGCAGCGCGACACGTAGTCACGTGGCGCCAAATCTTTGTACGCCGGTGCGTAACGCTCCATGAAGCGTTCCCCATTGCTGTTGCGCAAAATAGCGCCTTCGCCCCGGCAGCCTTCGGTCAGCAGCACGCCTGCACCAGCCACGCCGGTCGGGTGAAACTGCCAGAACTCCATGTCTTCAAGCGGAATGCCCGCGCGCGCGGCCATGCCCAGGCCATCGCCAGTGTTGATGAAAGCATTGGTTGATGCGGCAAAAATACGGCCTGCACCGCCCGTGGCCAGCAGCGTGGTTTTGGCTTCAAAAATATGCACGTCGCCGGTTTCCATCTCGATGGCGGTCACGCCGACCACGTCGCCAGCGGCATCGCGGATCAGGTCCATGGCCAGCCATTCAACAAAAAAATTGGTTTTTTCTTTCACATTTTGCTGGTACAGCGTGTGCAGCATGGCGTGGCCGGTGCGGTCAGCGGCGGCGCAGGCGCGCTCAACTGCTTTTTCGCCATAGTTGGCGGTGTGACCACCGAAGGGGCGCTGATAAATGGTGCCATCGGGATTGCGGTCGAACGGCATGCCCATGTGCTCCAGGTCATACACCACCTTGGGTGCTTCCCGGCACATGAACTCAATCGCGTCCTGGTCACCCAGGTAGTCCGAGCCCTTGACGGTGTCGAAAAAATGGTAGTGCCAGTTGTCTTCGTTCATGTTGCCGAGTGATGCGCCAATACCGCCCTGCGCTGCCACCGTGTGCGAACGGGTTGGGAAGACTTTGGTCAGCACCGCCACATTCAGGCCAGCGCGTGCCAGTTGCAGCGAGGCGCGCATGCCCGAGCCGCCAGCGCCGACGATGACGACATCAAATTTACGTGAGGGGAGTTTGGTCGAAGCAGTCATTTTTATAAAAACTCAAGTATTGATCAACGCGAAATAGCAAAAATCTTTTTATAAGCGCCACAGCACCTGAATGCCCCAGCCCGCACAGGCCGTGAGCCAGACGATGGTGAACACCTGCAGGCCCAGGCGCAGCCCGACGGGTTTGATGTAGTCCATCCAGATGTCGCGCATGCCCACCCACACGTGGTACAGCATGGCAATGATGATGGTGAAGGTCAGTACTTTCATCCACTGCGATGAAAAAATGCCTGCCCATTTGTCGTAACCGATAGGGCCTTTGGTCAGCATGACCTGGCCTAACACCAGCAGGGTGAAAAGCGCCATCAGCGCAGCGGTCACGCGCTGGGCCAGCCAGTCGCGCAAACCGTAATGTGCGCCGACTACGATGCGTTTGGTGCCGTGATTGATTGCCATGAAAACTCCTGATCAGTTGGGGTCAGAGCTAAAGATCTGACCCGCAAAATTAATAAATTCCGAACAATTTTGCACCGAGCACAAGCGTCAAACCAACGCTGATGACCAGCGTGGCGATGGCAGACGATTTGCCGAACTCTTTGGTGACAGCGGAATGGTGCGTGTCTGACCACAAATGACGCAGACCTGCAATGGAATGGTGCAAATAAGCCCAGATCAATGCCAGCGCCAGCAGCTTCCAGATGATGCCCGGCAGGCCCAGCATGCCAATGTTGAAAGCGCCCTTGAACTTGGCAAATGAGATGTCAGACGAGATGGACGTGTCGAACATCCAGATGATGAACGGCATCAGGATAAACATGATGAAGCCGCTGATGCGGTGGAGAATCGACACAATGCCCGCGACGGGAAGGCGGTACGAGGGCAGGTCGGTGAAGGCGTTGATGTTGCGGAACTCGGGCCGCTTTTTGGCGGTCGAAACTGATTCGGACATGCGTGGCTTTCTGTGTTGTTCTGACTGTCGTGGTAACCGCTTGGTAACTTGCAAGCTTGATTGCGAATTCTGGTAAACCCTCGAATTCTATTGCAATGCAGCATCTGGTTTCATTTGGGTAGGTCTTAGCTTAGAGGTTTTGTCTGAATAGGGGCTGACACGGCGTTCACAAGCTGTCCAGGTCAGCCAGCATCTCGCTGGCGCGGCTGCGTACTTCTGCCCGCAGCTCGGGTGTCATGCGCTGCAGGTTTTTGACCATCAGCGCGGTGCGTGGATTGCCTGCAAAGCTCGCCTCGTGCTTGTCCAGAAAATTCCAGTACAACGTGGTCATGGGGCAGGCGTTGGCACCCACGCGCGTTTCAGGCTCGTACTTGCAGCCGCCGCAGTAGTTGCTCATGCGTTTGATGTAGGCGCCGCTGGCCACATACGGCTTGCTGGTAAAGCGCCCGCCGTTGGCAAACAGCGCCATGCCAGCGGTGTTGGGCAGTTCCACCCATTCCACTGCATCCACATAGACCGCAAGGTACCAGTCGCAGATTTGTTGGGGCGAGATTTCAGCCGTCACGCCAAACATGCCGGTCACCATCAGCCGCTGAATGTGGTGCGAGTAGCCGTTTTCAAGCGTTTGGCCAATGCACTGCTTCATGCAGTTCATGTGGGTGTCGCCTGTCCAGTACCAGGTGGGCAGGGGGTTGCTGTGGCCGTAGTGGTTGGCGGTTTTCAGTTCGGGCATGTCCATGAAGTACACGCCCCGCATGAACTCGCGCCAGCCCAGGATTTGGCGAATAAATCCTTCAACGCTGGCCAAGTCGAGGTCGTGTTTTTTGTACGCCTCCTCTGCTGCCAAAACAACTTCAAGCGGGTTCAGTAGCTTGAGATTGAGCGAACTCGACAGCAATGAATGCCAGCCAAAGTCAAGGTTCGTCCACATCGCATCTTCATGCGGGCCAAACTGCGGCAGGCGGTTGGCGATGAAATCTTTCAAAGCAAGCAGGGCCTGTTCGCGCGTCACGGGCCAATTGAAGTCTTCAAGCTGGCCGGGGTGCGCTGCAAAATGGATGTTGACCAGCTTGATGACATCATTTGTGATGGCGTCAGGCTTGTATTGAACTGCTTTTGGTACGTTTTGCGGTCCGGCCTTGCCGAAGCTTTTGCGGTTGTCGGCATCGAAATTCCATTGTCCGCCGACGGGCTCGTCATTGGCTTTGCCTTCCACCAGCACCTTGTATTGCTTCCTCATGGTGCGGTAAAAAAACTCCATCCGCAAGCTGGTGGACTTACCCGCCCACTTGCGAAACTGCGGCAAACTGCATAAAAAGTGTTTGTCTTCCCGCCAGGTCAAAAAAGCACCTTGAAAATGACCTGAAACCTCGTTTTTCGGCTCATTTTTGGTGTCATTCTTGGCTGTAGCCGCCTGAATTCGGGTGCGAGTAGCTCCTGATTTAATAGCAGCCTGAACGGCATCTTCAATCTGCTGCCTGACCCTCAAATCGCCGGGTTCAACACCCACCACGGCTTGTGGCTGGTGCTGGGTGATGGCCGCCAGCAAGCCATCTGCCAGGGTTTTGTCACCCTGTGTGTCAAGTGCCCGGTAGTCCACTGGCCAACCGCGCTGCCTCAGGCTACTCGAAAAATGCCGCATGCTTGACAAAAACAGCGCAGTGCGGATTTTGTGCGACCAGACGTGGGTGGATTCTTCAAAAGCCTCAATCATCAGTACCACGTCTTGCGCAGGGTCAAAGCCATCAAAAGCGCTGGATGCTTCATCGAGCTGGTCACCCAAAATCAAGACCAAATGACGTGTTTTTGTATTTTTCATACTGGTCATTCTATTTGGTGACTGACTGGTATTTGTGTGCTGAATTCAAAACCACAACGCCAGCGCGGGCTGTGCTGGTCAGGCAGGCGGTTGGCTGGTCGTTTTGCCTTTTTGGGCTCGGCAGGCGTCTGAGCAATACTTTACGTCGTCCCAGTTCTTGGCCCAACTTTTACGCCAGGTCATCTCGCGGCCACAGGCCACGCAGGGTTTGCTGGGTAGCGACGCCTTATTGCCTTTGAATCCTGACTTTTCAGGCATCAATTCAAAGTGTTGTGATAGTGGTGCGTGTCGGTGCGGTAGTAGCCCCTGCGCAGCTCCATCGGCACGTTCTGGTAGGTGTAGGCGATGCGCTCAACGCTCAGCAGCGGCGTGCCGTGCGCTACCTTTAAAAGCTGCTCGCGTCCGTCAATGGCTGACTCGGCACGTATTTTTTCTTCAGCCCGCACCATGCGCATGTTGAATTCGGTTTCAAACAGCGCATACATCGGGCCGTGGTAGTCGGCCAGGCGCTCGGCGGTCAGGCCTTTGAAGGGGGCGGCGGGCAGCCAGATGTCTTCAAGAATGGTGGGGATGCCGGCAAAACTGAGCACCCGCCGCGCTTGCAAAACCGCGTCGCCACTGCGCAGCGCCAGGGCTCTGGCCACGTCGGCGGTGGCGCGGGTGCGGCGGCAGTCGATGATGTCGCGCTGGGCTGGGCCCTCGCTGCCCGGTGTGCCGCTGTCAGGCACCAGCTTTAGAAACCTGAATTGCACATGCTGCTCGGCATGCGTGGCCACAAAGGTGCCCTTGCCCTGGCGGCGCACCACCAGGTTGTCGGCACTCAGCTCGTCAATGGCTTTGCGCACTGTGCCCTGGCTCACGCGGTAGCGGGTGGCCAGGTCCATTTCAGACGGTATCGCCTCACCCGGCTTCCATTCGCCGGACTGCAGGCTTTGCAAAATCAGGCTCTTGATTTGGCTGTACAACGGGCTGAAAGCTGGCGTGCTAGAGGCCGAATCGTCAGCAGTCGAGTGTGATAAGAAGGTTGGAATGGCTGCCATGTCAGGTGTCTCTTTTTGTGCTTTATCATATCTTATATAAGACATAAGACAAATTGACGCACCGCATCATTCGGCGCTAAAATCCGGCGTTGTTAGCACTACAAAGCACTTGTTTTAATCACTTCCGAAAGCTCCCATCATGATGAAAAAACCCGTCCGTGTTGCCGTTACCGGTGCAGCAGGCCAAATCGGTTACGCCCTGCTGTTTCGTATTGCCTCTGGCGAAATGCTGGGCAAAGACCAACCCGTGATTTTGCAGTTGCTGGAAGTCCCGGTTGAAGGCCCGCAAAAAGCCCTGAAGGGCGTGATGATGGAACTCGACGATTGCGCCTTCCCGTTGCTGGTGGGCATGGAAGCCCACAGCGACCCGATGACGGCCTTCAAAGACACTGACTACGCACTGCTGGTTGGCTCACGCCCACGTGGCCCCGGTATGGAGCGTGCCGAGCTGCTGGCCGTGAATGGCGCGATTTTTATCGCCCAGGGCAAGGCACTGAACGCTGTGGCCAGCCGCAACGTCAAGGTGCTGGTGGTCGGCAACCCGGCCAACACCAATGCCTGGATCGCCATGAAAAGCGCGCCTGATCTGCCGCGCAAAAACTTCACCGCCATGCTGCGCCTGGACCACAACCGCGCGGCCAGCCAGGTCGCTGCCAAAACCGGCAAAGCCGTGGCTGATATTGAGAAATTGGCAGTGTGGGGCAACCACTCACCCACCATGTACGCCGATTACCGCTTTGCCACCATCAAGGGTGAAAGCGTTGCCGCCATGATCAACGACCAAGACTGGAACGCCAACACTTTCCTGCCAACCGTCGGCAAGCGTGGTGCAGCAATTATTGAAGCACGCGGCGTGTCATCAGCGGCATCAGCTGCCAACGCCGCCATTGACCACATGCGCGACTGGGCGCTGGG
>JANOWR010000010.1:0-28339 GCA_031417995.1 Polaromonas sp.
CTTTCGTGACTACCAGCGCAAAACCACGCAATGGACCGTCGGTAAAAACTTTGACCAGACGGGCGGTTTTGGCCCGCATCTGGTCACGGCGGACGAGCTGCCGCCAGGCTGCGTGGGGCTGCACATTGAGTCACGCCTGAATGGGCGCGTGATGCAAAGCGCATCGACCACCGACATGGTGTTTCATGTGGCGCCCACGATTGCCATGATGTCGGCCTGCATGACGCTGGAGCCCGGCGACGTGATTGTGATGGGCACGCCAGCCGGGGTGGGCTATGCCCGCAAGCCGCCCGTGTGGATGGCCGATGGCGACGTGATTGAAATCGACATTGAGGGCATTGGCGTGCTGCGCAACACGGTGCAGGGTTTCAAGTCTTTGTCTTGACTTGCAGGGACCATCTTCCACCACCAGAAAAACTGATTTCCCGCGTACCACTTGCCACCTGAGCCCAACATGCTGACACTTGAAAGTATCTGAATTTTTTCAAGGACCACAGATATGGCAAGCACGATTGGATGGATTGGTTTGGGCCGCATGGGCGAGGCGATGGTCAAGCGGCTGCTCAAGGCCGGGCACCCGGTCAGCGTTTGGAACCGCACTGCCGCCAAGGCCGAGCCGCTGGTTGAATATGGTGCCACCATCGCGGCCAGCAAGCAGGCATTGTCCAGCTGCGATGTGGTGTTCACCATGGTGTCCACCACCGATGATTTAAAAGAGGTTTTATTTGGCGCAGGTGGTCTGGTGGCAGGCAGCACCAAGCCCAAAGTGGTGGTGGACAGTTCGTCCATTTCGCAAGAAGGCTCGGCTGAAATTCGCGAGCAGCTTGAAGCTCTGGGCGTGGCCTATCTATGTACGCCCGTGTCAGGCAATGCGAAGGTGGCCAAAGCGGGCAAGTTGCTGACGGTATCCAGCGGCCCCAAAGCGCTGTACGACCAGGTCGAACCCTTCTTGCAAGCCATGGCCCGCAAGGTGATGTGGGTCGGCGAGGGCGAACTGGCGCGGGTCTGGAAGATTGCGCACAACACCATGTTTGGCGTGGTGATTCAAAACCTGTGCGAGATCACGGTGCTGGCTGAAAAAGCCGGCATTCCGCGTCATGTGTTTCTGGAAAGTATCAACGACTCGGTGTTGGGCTCGATGTACACCCGCTACAAAACCCCCATGCTGACCAACCTGACATTTGACCAGGTGACGTTTACGCCGAAATTGCTTCTCAAAGACATGGACCTGGGCATGGCGGCTGCCAAGAGCTATGGCGTGACCATGCCAGCCGCTGCGGCCACGCGTGAATCTGTTTCGCGCATGGTGGGCCGTGGCCACGACAACATTGACTTTGCCGTATTGCTGGCCGAGACCGCCAAAGACGCGGGGCTGGAATTAAAGTCTGAAAACGTAAAAATGAGCGACGGCCTGGAAAGCTAGCCATGACTCGTACCTTGATCAAAGGCGCAACCATCATCACGATGGATGCGCAGGGTGATTTGCCACAAGGCGACATTCTGGTCACGGGTGACACGCTGACTGAAATAGCGCCCGTCATTCATGCCGACGACGCTGTGGTGGTCGATGGCACGGGTTTCATCCTCATCCCGGGTCTCGTCAACGCCCACATGCACACCTGGCAAACAGCGCTGCGCGGCCTTGCAGCCAACTGGACGCTGATGGAGTACTTCCAGAAGATGCATGCCGGGTTGGCGCTGGTATTTACCCCGCAAGACCTGCACATTGCCACGCTGATGGGCGCTCTCAATCAAATCAATTGCGGCACCACCACACTGGCCGACTGGTGCCACAACAACCCCACGCCCGAGCACAACGACGCGGCCATCAGCGGCCTGCTTGAATCGGGCATACGCGCGGCGTTTTTTCATGGCACGGCCAAGCCTGACCCCAAACCGGGGCAAACGCCGTTTTGGGAAGTGCCACATCCGCGTGCTGAAGTAGAACGTCTGCTCAAAGCGCATCAGGGCCAGCCGCTGCTAAGTGTGCAGGCCGCTGTGCTGGGGCCGCATTACGCCACCCTTGGCGTGGCCATGCATGACTTTGCCATGGCCAAAGACCTGGGGCTGATTGCCTCCCTGCACCAGGGTGGCGGGCCAGCCCGCACGCCCGATGGCTGGGAAAAGCTGGAGGCTGCAGGCCTCTTGGGTGACAACATCAACATCGTGCATGGCCATGCATTGACGGATGAACAGCTCAAGCGCTTTTGTGATCTGGGCATGAGTTTTTCAGCCGCCGCTGAAAGTGAAATGAGCCAGGGCCACGGCTTTCCCATCACCGGACGGCTCAAGGCGATCGGCAAAGCGCCATCACTGGGTGTTGACCTGGAAAGTGTGCTCAGCGGTGACATGCTCACGCAGGCGCGGGTAGCACTCGGCATGCAGCGCAGCCTCGACAACTTTGCCTTTCGTGGCGCGCATGGCGGCATTCCACCCACATCGACCATCACCACGCGCGAGGCCTTGGCATGGGTCACAGTCGAAGGGGCGCGCATGCTCAAACAGTCGCACCGCATTGGCTCGCTGGCCGCTGGCAAGCAGGCTGATCTGGTGATGGTGCGGGCCAGTGACTTGAACATGCAGCCGGTGCATGATGCCGTGAACACGGTGGTGATGCAAACCAGCCTGGCCAACATCGACAGTGTGATGGTGGCAGGCCAGTGGAAAAAGCGCCATGGGCAATTGCTGAATGTTGATCTGAACCCTAAGCTGGCAGCGCTTAAAGCCTCGGGTCAAAAGATCGCTGCGGCTTTGGGGCTGTGAATTGATGTACGTTGAAATAATTTATTACTATTAATTTAGTAGCTGCTTGCGCCCAAATCTATTGGGCTACAGACTTTTTTATAGGTAATTTGGAGACAAAATCATGAAAAAACGACTTTTTACGACTTCAACCCTGGCTTTACTGACTGCGGCAATGTTCAGCACGGGTACTGCCCACGCTCAGACAGCCGAGTACCCCAACAAGGTCATCAAAATCATCGTGCCGTTTACCGCAGGCAGCGCCACAGACATCATGGCGCGCATTGTGGGCGAGCGCCTGACGGCCAGCATGGGTCAGCCCGTGGTGGTTGAAAACCGGCCCGGTGCTGGCGGCACATTGGGCGCAGCGCAAGTCGCCAAAAGCGAACCCGACGGCTACACGCTGCTGGTGGTGTCGACCGGTCACGTCGTCAACCCGGCTCTGTATGGCAACCTGCCTTACGACACTGTGGCGGACTTCGCCGGCATCACACCGCTGGCCGCGTTGCCCAATATGCTGGTGGTGGCCGCCAGCAGCCCGTTCAAAACCATGGCAGAGCTGATTGCAGCGGCCAAAGCCAAGCCTGGCCAGCTCAACTACGCATCAGCCGGGGTGGGCAGTGCCACCCATGTGAATACCGAAAAGTTTCGCGCTGCGATTGGCGCACAGGTCACGCACATCCCGTTCAAGGGCACACCTGAAACGATTGTGGAGGTCAGTGCTGGCCGGGTTGACTTCATGTTCACGCCGGTGCTGTCGTCCATTCCGTCGATTCGAGAAAACCGCATGCGGGCATTGGCCGTCAGCACGACCAAGCGGTCAAGCGCGCTGCCTGATGTGCCCACCGTGGCTGAGGCGGGTTTGCCAGGCTTTGTGTTTGACTTCTGGATTGGCCTGTTGGCCCCGGCCAAAACACCGCGTCCGATTGTGAACAAGCTCAATGCCGAAGTACGCAAGGCTCTGGCCCAGCCCGATGTGCTGGAGCGTCTGAGCAAATTGGGTGCAGAACCCATGCCCATGACGCCTGAGCGTTTTGATGCTTACATCAAAGAAGAATTCAACACGCTGGGGACCATCATGAAGGCCGCGCCGAAGTGAATTTAAACATCAATGGCGGCACAAGCGTCGTCCTGGCAGATGCCAACACGCCGCTGCTCTATGTGCTGCGCAATGATTGCGATTTAAAAGGCACACGCTTTGGTTGCGGCGCTGCGCAGTGCGGCTCTTGCCATGTGCTGATAGACGGCGTGTCTGTGCCGTCTTGCGACACACCGCTGTGGGCGACTGAAGGCAAGGCCATCGTCACAGTTGAAGGCTTGAGCAAGTCCGGTGAATTGAGTGCCTTGCAACAAGCCTTCATCGACGAACAAGCCGCGCAGTGCGGTTACTGCATCTCCGGCATGCTGATCAGTGCCACCGAACTGCTGCAAAAAAATCAGCAACCCACTGAAGCCGACGTGCGCACCGCACTTGACAAGCACCTGTGCCGCTGCGGCTCGCACAACCGCATCGTGCGTGCGGTCCTTCGCGTCGTTTCAGGTGCTGCAGCCAAGGTGCCCGCATGACGACAACTGCACCCACCGTCCTGCCTGGCAGCCTGAATGCCAATCGCCGCCTGTCGCAGTGGCTGGCCATCAACCCTGATGGCAGCGTGACTGTGCGTACTGGCAAGGTTGAGCTGGGTCAAGGCATTGCCACTGCGCTGGCGCAAATTGTTTGCGGCGAACTGGGTGTCGCCGCCTCACGTATCCGCATGGTGGCTGCCAGCACCACGGCCAGCCCTAACGAAGGTGTGACGGCCGGCAGCATGTCAGTCCATGATTCGGGCGGTGCGCTGCGGCAAGTGTGTCTTGAGGCGCGGTCGATTTATCTGCAAGCTGCGGCGACCCGATTCCATCTTTCTGACAGCGAGGCTGCTCAGCTCACTGTGCGTGACGGCAGCATTCAAACCAGCAGCGGCGAGCAGATCAGCAGCTACTGGGCCTTGGCCGATGATGCATTGCTGGATGGTGAAGCAACCGGGCGAACTGCGTTGGGGACTGCGACACCGACCGCAGCCTTGCAGCGCCTGGACATTCCCGACAAAGTCACGGGCAGGCCGCGCTTTGTGCATGACATGACGCTACCCGGCATGCTGTTTGGTCGTGTGCTGCACCCGCCGTCGCCTGGCGCAACGCTCTTGGGCATTGATCTTGCCATCGTTAATGCGCTTCCCGGCGTGGTGGTCACGGTGCGTGATGGCAGTTTTTTAGGCGTGATGGCCAGTGATGAATATGCCGCTGTCAAAGCGTTGACAAAGCTTGCAACTCTGGCGCAGTGGCAAGAGCCTGAAACCCTGCCTGACATGAACGACCTGCCCGCTTTTTTGCGTATGCAGCAACACGACACGATTCTGGTGGGTGAGAAAAAATCTGAATTATCAAAAGGTGCAAGCCAGCAATTTCAGGCCAGTTACTCCCGGCCCTTCATCGCCCACGCATCGGCTGCACCCTCGTGCGCGGTAGCGCGCTACAGCGCTGACCTGCTCGAAGTCTGGACACACAGCCAGGGCATTTTTAATTTGCGTGCTGACTTGGCCGTGATGTTTGGTATGCCAGAAAACCAGGTCAGCGTGCAGCATGCAGAAGGCGCGGGCAGCTACGGCCACAACGGCGCTGACGATGCGGCTTGTGACGCAGCGCTGCTGGCACGCGCCGTGCCGGGCCGCGCCGTGCGCGTGCAGTGGACGCGTGAAGACGAACTTAGCCAGGCACCTTTTGGCGCGGCCATGGCGGTTGACTTGAAGGCTGAAGTCTCTAGCGATGGCCGCATCACCAATTGGCAGCATGACGTCTGGTCAAACGGTCACAGCATGCGGCCTGGCCGCAGCAAAACGCCTGTGCTGCTGGCCGCCGCGCATCTGGCCAAACCTTATGACAAACAGGTCGCCATCAACATGCCGCTGGCCGGTGGTGGCGGGTCTGAGCGCAACACTGTACCCACCTACGACTTTGCAGAATGGCGGGCCACCAGCCACCGATGCCTGACCATGCCGATTCGCACGTCGTCACTGCGCTCATTGGGGGCACATTGCAATGTGTTTGCGAGTGAGTCGTTCGTTGATGAAATAGCAGTTGGCATGGGCGCTGACCCGCTTGAGTTCAGGCTGCGCCATCTGACAGACCCACGTGCCAAAGACGTGCTGAACGCAGCTGCGAGCATGGCCGATTGGGACAGTTTAAGAAGCATGAAGGTTGAGGGACGTGGGGTGGGCATCGCTTTTGCCCGCTACAAAAATACCGGCGCCTGGTGCGCGGTGGTGGCCCTGATTGATGCAGGGCACGAGTTGCGGGTCAAAAATTTGTGGATCGCGGTTGACGTGGGCCGCGCAGTGCATCTGGACGGCATCGTCAACCAGATTGAAGGCGGTGCGATTCAGGCGGTGAGCTGGACACTCAAGGAAGCGGCGCAATTTGACCGCACCCGCATCACCAGCAATACCTGGGAGGCGTATCCAATTTTGCGTTTTTCAGAAGTGCCCGCTGTGCAGGTCAAGGTCATCGACAGACCAGAGCAAAAATCGGTAGGCGCAGGCGAGGCCACCAACGGCCCGGTGTCGGCAGCGATTGCCAATGCCATTTTTAACGCGCTCGATGTCCGGGTACGTCACATGCCCTTCACCATGGACGCCATCACCCAAGCCGCTCTGGCAGAGGAAAATTCATAGTGCTGCTACGCGTCAATATTTTCAACACATCCAGCAACCTGCCCTTGCTGGCAGCTTTGGCCAAAGGCTACTTTGCCCAGCGCGGGCTAAGCATTGACATTCAAAACACGCCGAATTCAGACGAGCAGCGCGCTGGGCTGGCCTCTGGAAAATTTGATATTGCCCACGCGGCGGTAGACAACGCGGTGGCGATGATTGAGACGGGGAACGATGCCGTGATTGTGTCGGGCGGGGATGCAGGCATGAATGATTTCATGGTGCGGGCCGAGATCAATTCAATACAAGACCTGCGCGGCAAACTGCTGGCCGTTGATGCGCCCAACACCGCTTATGCGCTGGCCGTCAAAAAAATCCTCAAGCTCAATGGCCTGCTGGAAAACCGCGACTACAGCGTCAAGCTGGCTGGCGGCACTGGCCCACGCGCCGCCGCCATGGTGGCTGACCCGCAGCTGGCTGCGGCCATGATCAACCCGCCATTTTCATTTTCGGTGCTGGACAAAGGCCTGAAAAGTCTGGGTTCGCAATTTGACCTGCTCGGCCCCTACCAGGCCACGGGCGCGTTTGTCATGCGGCCGTGGGCAGTGCTGCATGCCGATGTGTTGACGCGCTACCTTGCGGCTTACATTGAAGGTCAGCGCTATGTGCTGAACCCCGCGAACCGCCTGGAGATGGTGGCGCTGCTGGTGGCCAGCTTCAAGCTGTCACAACAGGTAGCTGATGGCACTTACGATGCGCTCGTCAAGCCCGGCTCCGGTCTGGCGCCAGACGCACGCTTTAACGCAGAAGGTTTTAACACCGTGCTGGCGATACGCGCCGAGATGGAAGGCATGTGGGGCGGCACACCGCCCGCACCTGGCAAATACCTTGATTTGACGTACTACGACAAAGCACTGCAGGAGTAACCCATGGACGCCCCCCAACGCTTGCCCTACATCGATTTTTCAGCCATCACCGACCCGGCCATGATGGCCGAGTTTGAGCGTGCGGCACGTGACGGTGCACCGCGACCTGAAAGCCATGCCATACGCGCCAACGTACCGGCCGTTTTTTGGGCCTTTACCAACGCCTGGAACACCACTTTTGTGAACGGCGTTTGTGACCACGCCATCAAGGAGCTGTGCCGTCTGTATGTGTCGCAGGCCGTCAATTGCAACTACTGTGGTAACCAGCGTTCGGTCAAGGCGCAGGAGCAGGGTTTGCTGGAAGACGATGTCAAGGACCTGCTTGAATTTGACAAATCCATCCGCTTTACAGCACGCCAAAAAGCGGCACTGCGTCTGGCCGAGGCCATCACCTGGGGGCTTGAGTCAAGCGACGAATTGTGGAAAGGCCTTTACGACAATTTTGAAACCGGCCAGATCGTGGAACTCGGGTTTTTTATCGGCCTGACGATGGGCCAGCAGCGCTGGAACCGCCTCATCAACATGCAGCACAGCCAGTTTATGGCGGGTACTTCAGGCGGTTTGGCCCCAGGGGTTACAGCGCAAAAAGCCGCGTAAATCAGCGTGGACTATCCACTTCAGTGACAAACCAAACCATGAAAAGTTTTACTTACAACGGCCAACCCGCACGTGTGGTATTCGGCGCAGGCAGCCTGCAGCACCTGGCGCGTGAGATTGAAACACTGGGCGCCCAAAAAGCCCTGGTGCTGTCCACACCCGAGCAGCGAGCATCGGCTGAAATGGTTGCCGACATGCTGGGCAACCGAGCTGCCGGCGTTTTTGCCCAAGCCGTGATGCATGTGCCAATTGAAACCGCTCGCGAAGCACGCGAGGTGGCCCGAGCACTGGGTGCTGATTGTGCCGTGGCGATCGGTGGTGGCTCCACCACCGGCCTGGGCAAAGCAATTGCGCTTGATTCAGGTTTGCCGATTCTGGCCATTCCCACCACCTACGCAGGCTCTGAAATGACACCGATCTACGGCATCACCGAAGCGGGCATGAAAAAAACCGGCAAAGATGCGCGCGTGTTGCCACGTGTGGTGATTTATGACCCCGAGTTAACGTTGGGGTTGCCCGTAGCCATGAGCGTGACCAGCGGCATCAATGCGATTGCCCACGCCGCAGAAAGTTTGTACGCGGTGGACGGCAACCCCGTTATGAACCTGATGGCCAAAGAAGGCATGGCCGCCATAGCGCGTGCACTACCAGCTATTAAAAACGCAGCAAATGATATTGAAGCCAGAAGCGATGCACTGTATGGTGCCTGGTTGTGCGGCACTGTGCTGGGCAACGTCGGTATGGCGCTGCACCACAAGCTGTGCCACACGCTGGGCGGCAGCTTTAATTTGCCGCACGCCGAGACCCACACCATCGTGCTGCCGCATGCGCTGGCCTATAACGCCTTGGCTGCACCTGAGGCGATGCGCGTCATTGCCCAATCGCTGGGCGGTAGCAGTGCCGCGCAAGCCGTGTTTGACCTGGCCAAAAACAATGGTGCACCTACAGCGCTCAAAGACATCGGCATGCAAGAGGCGGACTTGGACAAAGCCTGCGATATCGCCATGCAAAACCAGTACCCCAACCCGCGCCCGCTGGAGCGTGTGGCCATCAGGCAACTGCTGCAAGATGCGTTTGATGGGGTCAGGCCAAATCATTAAAACACGGGTCATCAATAAAAGGAGACTGACATGACGGCATTGAACTCTTTGTGTGGCTGTAGCGCGCCACGGCGCGGCTTTTTAAGCGGCTTGCTGGCCCTGGGTGCAAGCGCAGTCTTGCCAGGCTGTAGCAGCACAGGCGGCACTACACCTGCCAGTGTCAGCAACCGCATCGACACCCACCACCACCTGTTTTCACCTGCGTATGTGGCCGAGCTGGCCAAGGTCAATCAGGCCCCGCCGATTGTGCGCAACTGGTCGCTGGCCAGAACCATCGGCGACATGGACAAGGCCGGCATCGCAACCTCCATCCTGTCAGTCACCACGCCGCAGGTGGGCGTGTTTGATGCTGCGAGCGCCATCAGAATCGCCCGTGAAAGCAATGAATGGACGGCCAAAGCTGGCAAAGACTACCCCGGCCGTTTCGGTTCATTCGCCATGCTGCCCATGCACAACATGGACGCGGCGCTCAAGGAGCTTGAATACGCCATGGATGTGCTGAAAGCCGACGGCATTGGTCTGTTGACCAGCTATGGCGACAAGTGGCTGGGTCACCCGTCGTTTGCGCCCGTCATGAACGAGCTGAACCGCCGCAAAGCCATTTTGTACACCCACCCCACATCGGCCAACTGCTGCAACAACCTGCTGGCCGATGTACCGCCCACGGTGATTGAGTTTGGCACCGACACCACCCGCACCATCACAGACATTGTGTTTTCAGGCACAGCGGCGCGTTGCCCCGACGTGAAATTTATCTTTTCACACGCAGGCGGCACACTGCCGTTCATCACTGAGCGTCTGATAAAAATGCCGGTGCTGGACCCCAAGCTGGTGGCGCGCGTGCCCAATGGCGTTTTGCATGAGCTCAAGCGCTTTTACTATGACACCGCCTGGGCAGCGCACCCTGGCGCGCTGGCATCACTGACCCGGCTGGTCGATGTGTCGCAAATCCTGTTGGGTTCTGACTACCCTTACCGCACCGGTGAAGACAACGTGAAGGGCTTGTACGGGTACGGCTTTTCAAACGCAGATTTGCATGCCATTGAGCGCGGTAACGCGCTGCGCCTGATGCCGCGCTGGACAGGTGTCACTCTTCCTTGATACCTGCCGCCTTGATGACGCTCACCCAGCGCTCCAGCTCTTTCGCTACAAAGCTGGTGTATTCCGCGCTGCCCAACGCAGGCACAACAAAGCCGTTGCTTTCCAGCTTGGCCTTGATGGCAGGTGAACGCAGGGCTGCGACAGCCGCTGCCTCAATTTTGTCAACGATGGGTTTGGGTGTGCCCTTGGGCAAAGACAAGCCAGACCATGACAGGGCTGAAAAGCCCGGGTAACCCGACTCGTGAATGGTCGGGGTATCGGGGTACAGCGGGTTGCGTGCCAGACTGGTGACGGCCAGCGCGCGCAGTTTGCCGGCTTTGACATGCTGTAGCGCTGAGTCCTGGTTGATAAATGTGATGGGGATTTGCCCGGCCAGAACGTCATTGAGCAGGGGGCCGCCCCCACGATACGGTATGCCCACCATGAACAATGGTTTGCAGTTTTCTTTTTTGATGCCTGCGCAGGTGCTCACTGTTTGCTTGAGCAACTCCATCGCCATGTGGCCAGATGCAGCAGGCGTGTAACCGTAGCTGAGTTTGCCGGGGTTGGCCTGCGCATAGGCGATCAATTCCTTGAAAGTTGTGAAGGGTGCTGACGGGTTGACCACCAGGACATTCGGGCCTGAATGGACTTGCGTGATGTGGATAAAGTCTTTGTTGGAGTCGTACGTCACACGGGGGTTGATGCCGTGCGCCACGGCGTTTTGGCCCACACCGGTTTGCACAATCGTGTAGCCGTCAGGTGCGGCCTTGCTGCCACGGTCGGTACCAATGATGCCGCCTGCTCCGCCGATGTTTTCAACAACGACGGGTTGCTTCAAAGCCTTGCCCAGCTCTTCAGCCATCATGCGGCCCATCACGTCACTGGTGCCGCCAGCAGGGAAGGGCACGATCAGCTTGATGGGTTTGTTGGGATAATCCGCCTGAGCCCAAACGGCGTTAAATGCTATTGAAAGTGTAGCTGCTAGCGTAATGAATGCTTGGGCTGTGGATCTTTTATTCATCGTTTTATCTCCAAAAATTTGAGCGCTAAATTATCAAATGAAAAAGCCGAAGGTGCTGTTTGTCTATCGCCTACCGGTCAAATGCAGGCCGCTTCGGGTCAAACTGCCAGCCGGGGAGCAGGCTTTGCATGGCCACAGCATCGTCACGCGAACCCAGACCGTGCAGTTTGTACAGCTGGTGCGCTTTGTCAACCTCTGCCATGTCCAGTTCAACGCCAAGCCCTGGTTTTTTCGGCACGTTCACCCTACCGTTTTCAATCAGCAGCGGCTCTTTGGTCAGGCGCTGGCCGTCTTGCCATATCCAGTGCGTGTCTATGGCCGTCACCCGGCCAGGTGCTGCGGCACCTACGTGGGTAAACATGGCCAGCGACACATCAAAGTGATTGTTGGAATGGGACCCCCAGGTCAAGCCCCAGTCACGGCAGGTTTGCGCCACGCGTACTGAGCCCGCCATGGTCCAGAAATGCGGGTCTGCCAAAGGAATATCGACGGATTGCAGCGACAGTGCATGCGTCAGTTGCCGCCAGTCGGTAGCTATCATGTTGGTAGCAGTTGGCAAGCCCGTAGCCCGGCGAAACTCGGCCATCACCTCGCGGCCTGAAAAGCTATCCTCTGCACCGCAGGGGTCTTCAGCGTAGGCCACCACGTTTTTCATGTCACGCATCAGCCTGATCGCGTCTTTGAGCAGCCAGCCACCGTTCGGGTCCAGCGTCACACGCGCCTGCGGAAAACGTTCATGCAAAGCCGTCACAGCTTCGATTTCTTCAGCACCGCGCAGCACACCGCCCTTGAGTTTGAAATCATTGAACCCATAGCGCTCTTGCGCGGCTTCGGCCTGGTGCACGATGGCCTGGGGCGTCAGTGCGACTTCATGGCGAATGCGCGACCAGGTGTTGTCAGCATCTGGCTCGCTGTTGTAGGCCAGGGTGGTTTTGCGGCGGTCACCCACGTAAAACAGATAGCCCAGCATCTCTACTGCATCGCGCTGCTGGCCTTCACCCAGCAAGGCTGCCACAGGCACGCCCAGGTGCTGGCCCAGCAAGTCGAGCAGGGCAGATTCAACCGCGGTCACGGCGTGGATGGTGGTGCGCAAGTCAAAGGTCTGCTGGCCCCGCCCGCCCGTGTCGCGGCCAGCAAACTGCTGCTGCATGTTTTGCAAAATGCCCAGATACTGGCCGATGGACTGGCCTACGACCAGCGCGGTTGCGTCTTCCAGGGTCTTGCGGATTTTTTCACCGCCCGGTACTTCGCCCACACCCCTGCGCCCGGCGCTGTCGGTCAATATCAAAATATTACGGGTGAAGTAGGGGCCATGCGCGCCGCTCAAATTGAGCAGCATGCTGTCGCGGCCTGCTACCGGGATGACTTGCAGCCGGGTGATGCGTGGGGTGTCTGGGATGGTCATAGAAATGGGTGAGGACAGATATTGCACCGGGGCGGGGTGACAATAAGATCATGGCACAAAACAAACCTGCTCCCCACACCATCAGCATGCATGGCAGCGACAACGTCGCCATTGTGGCCAATGACGGCGGGCTGCCTTCAGGTACTGCGCTGGCGTCTGGTCTGGTGTTGCTGGGCAATGTTCCGCAAGGCCACAAAGTTTCGTTGACAGACATCGCCGCTGGCGGTGCGGTGATTCGCTATGGTATTGCCATCGGTCACGCTCTTAAAACCATACCTGCGGGTAGCTGGGTGCATGAACGGTTGCTGGCCATGCCCGATGCCTTGGGCTTGGGCAATTTGCCGATCGCTACCGTCAAACCAGTGCCCTTGCCGCCACTGGATGGCCACACCTTTGAAGGCTTTCGCAATGCCGATGGTTCGGTGGGGACGCGCAACATTTTGGCCATCACACAAACCGTGCAGTGCGTGGCGGGTGTGACAGACTTTGCCGTGCAGCGCATCAAGGCCGAACTGCTGCCCACGTTTAAAAATGTTGATGATGTGGTGGCACTTGACCACGCCTATGGCTGCGGCGTGGCGATTGACGCGCCAGGCGCAGAGATCCCCATCCGCACGCTGCGCAACATCAGCCTGAACCCCAACTTTGGTGGCGAGGTGATGGTTGTCAGCCTGGGGTGTGAAAAGCTGCAACCTGAGCGCTTGCTGCCGCCCGGCAGCATTCCCTTGATAGACGAGCGCAACAAACTGGATGTGATTTGTCTGCAAGATGATGTTCACGTCGGCTTTATGTCCATGGTCGAGTCCATCATGCGGCAAGCTGAATTTCACTTGCAGCGCCTGAACATGAGGCGGCGTGAAACCGTACCCGCGAGCGAGCTGGTGGTGGGCGTACAGTGCGGCGGCAGTGATGCGTTTTCGGGTGTTACGGCCAACCCGGCGGTCGGCTTTTGCACCGACCTGCTGGTGCGCGCCGGGGCCAGTGTGATGTTTTCAGAGACCACCGAAGTACGCGACGGCATTGACCAGCTCACCAGCCGCGCCGCCACCCCAGAGGTGGCCCAGGCCATGATTCGTGAGATGGCCTGGTATGACGAGTATCTACAGCGCGGCAGCGTTGACCGCAGCGCCAACACCACACCGGGCAATAAAAAGGGCGGCCTGTCCAACATTGTTGAAAAAGCCATGGGCTCCATCGTCAAGTCAGGCAGCGCCGCCATCACCGGCGTGTTGGCGCCGGGGGAAAAGCTTAAAAGCAGGGGCCTGACATTTGCCGCCACCCCCGCCAGTGACTTTATTTGCGGCACGCTGCAACTGGCTGCCGGCATGAACCTGCACGTGTTCACCACCGGGCGCGGCACGCCGTATGGCCTGGCGCAGGTCCCGGTCATCAAGGTGGCCACGCGCAGTGATCTGGCCCGCCGCTGGCATGACCTGATGGATGTCAACGCGGGCACGATTGCCGACGGCACGGCGTCGATTGAAGACGTGGGCTGGGAGCTGTTCCACCTGATGCTGGACGTGGCCAGTGGCCGCAAAAAGACCTGGGCCGAGCAATGGAAGCTGCACAACGCGCTGGTGCTGTTTAACCCGGCGCCTGTGACTTGAATGGGTTTTTCGACCCGTTTTTTGGTTTTTTAAGGCTTTTTTGATGTCAAAAGTGCCATTCTCAGGCATCAAATAGGGCTATAGCTCAATAGATTCGGGCGCAAGCAGCTATTAAAAGTATAACGTTTTGGGGTTTCGCTCTCGAATTTCAATACACCCCAAACTGCCCTGTCCACTTGCGTTCATAGTCCATCCTGGCAAAGTGCTCCGCCATGAAGTCGATGAAGGTGCGCACTTTGGCCGACAGGTGTTTGCGGCTGGGGTAGGCCAGGTTGACTGTCAGGCGTGGCAGGTCCCAGTCGTCCAGCACGGGCACCAGGCGGCCTGCCACGATGTCTTCAAACACGATGTATGACGGCTGCACCAGAATACCCAAGCCATCTAGTGCAGCCACCCGCAGTATCTGGCCATCGTTGGCATCCAGCACGCCCTTCACATTGACCGTCGTGGTTTTGCCATCTTTGGTAAAACGTAACTCGTTGGGGTTGTTGGCGTGGGTGTAGATCAGCATCTGGTGCTGCTGTAAATCTGCCAGCGTTTTGGGGATGCCGTATTGCGCAAAGTAGCGTGGTGAGGCCGTCAAGATGCGGCGCGTTTCTGCCAGGCGGCGTATGGTGATGTTCGAATCAGGCTCAAACTCGCGCGTGCGGATCGCGACGTCGATGTTGTTGTCGATGATGTCCAGGTAGCGGTTGGCAGCTTCAATGTGCACCGTGACGTTGGGGTAGCGCTGTGTGTACTCGCGCAGCAGCGGCGCGATGTGGTGCATTGAAAATGACAGCGATGCAGTGATGCGCAGCACGCCGGTTGGGTTTAGCGATGTGGCGTTGACGGCTGATTCAGCGTCTTTCAAATCCACCAAAATACCTTTGGCGCGGGTGAAGAACTCTTGCCCGGTTTCCGTCAGGTACAGACGGCGGGTGTTGCGCTCGACCAGCCGCGCGCCCAGGCGCGCTTCAAGGGCTGACAGGTGACGGCTGGCGGCGGCGTTGGACAAGTCCAGCGCCTCGGCGGCGCGGCTCAGGCTGCCGGTTTCAGCCACCTGAACAAACAGTTCAATTTCAGTCCAGCGGTCCATGGTTTTTCCTCTTTTGCAGATTGTGGCGCGAAAGCAGGGTCACAAAGGCGTTTTATTGCGCAGCATGGAAAAGTCATTTACGGCTCGTGGCTTTGAAAACAAAGCAGTGCCGTTTATATTTCCTGCACTTGCCAACCAAAGGACATCCGCGTGCGCAACCTTAACCAAGACACCATCACCCAAGCCGTGATCGCCCGGCTGGCTACCACGCCAGATGCACGTCTTAAAGAAATCATGACCAGCCTGGTGCAGCACCTGCACGCGTTTGCGCGTGAGGTCAAACTGACCGAACCTGAATGGATGCAAGGCATTGAATTTTTGACAGCCACTGGCCAGATGTGCAGCGACAAGCGGCAAGAATTCATTTTGTTAAGTGACACGCTGGGCCTGTCGATGCTGACGGTGGCCATGAACAATGACAAGCCGCTGGGCTGCACAGAACCGACCGTTTTTGGGCCGTTTTTTCTCGAAGACGCGCCGCGTTTTGAGCTGGGTGATGATGTGGGCGGTGGTGCCAAGGGCGAGCCTTGCCTGGTGCGCGGCAGCATCAAGGCCCTTGACGGCACGCCCATCCCGAACGCCCTCATCAATGTGTGGCAGGCAGATGCTGACGGCAACTACGACGTGCAATACGCGCACCTGGCCAAGCCCCAGGCGCGCGGCATTTTGCATGCTGACGTCAACGGCAACTACCATTTCAAAACCATTCTGGCCGAGGCTTACCCCATACCCAGCGACGGCCCGGTGGGTGCGATGCTCAAGGCCACCAAAAACCACCCATGGCGGCCTGCGCACTTGCACTTCATGATTGATGCACCGGGCTACGAGCGCCTGATCACCCATGTGTTTCGCGACCATGACAAGTATCTGGACTCTGACGTGGTGTTTGGCGTGCGTCAGTCGCTGGTGGCTGATTGGGTCAAGCAGGCCGATGGCACTTACAGCCTGGACTATGACTTTGTGCTAAACCCAACGGCTGCCGCATGACAACGGCTGACGCATGATCAAGCACATCGTGATGTGGAACATTCGCGGCGACACGCCTGTTGCCAAAGCGGCTGCGATTGACAAGCTCAAACGCAGCTTTGACGAACTGCGCAGCCTGATACCCGGCATTGTGCATATGGAAGTCGGCGTAGACAGCAGCCGCATTGACTATGCCTGTGACGTGGTGCTGTACTCAGAATTTGAAAACCAGGCCGCGCTCGACGCTTATGCCTTGCACCCCGAGCATTTGAGGGTAAAAAAAGACTTGACTGATTTGCGCATCGCCCGTCATCAGGTCGACTACACCGTACCTGCGGTTTAAATAAGAGAGACAAAAAGCATGAACAACAATTTGCAGGATGAGCTGCTGATACGACAAATGGTGGAGCGTTGGGCCGTCTGGCGTGACGCGGGGGACTGGCAGCGTTTTGCCACAGTGTGGCACCCCGAAGGCGTGATGATGGCGACCTGGTTTCAGGGGCCGTATGCCGATTTTATTCGGGTGACGCAAGAAGGCTGGGCCAAGGGCGTCAGCATCCTGCACTTTCTGGGCGGTTCAGCCATTGAGGTTGCAGGCGAGCGCGCCATTGCACAGACCAAGATGACGATATCGCAACGAGGCATGGTGGAAGGCGAGGGCGGCCCCGTGCTGTGCGATGTGGTGTGTACTGGCCGCTTTTATGACTTTGTGCAAAAGCATGAAGGCCAATGGAAGCTGCTGCACCGCCAGCCCATTTATGAAAAAGACCGCATCGACCCCGTCGATTCGACGGCCGTCGTCAAGCTTGACAACCAGGCGTTGGCGGGCTTTCCAGAAGGCTACCGTCACTTGGCTTACATCCAGACCCGCATTGGCTACACCGTCAAGATGGACATGCCAATGCTCAAAGGTGCGGTGGTTGATGCGCTGTATGCAAGAGGCGCGCGCTGGCTGTCTGGTGGCGAACTGGAGCGTTAAAAATGATCACAGTCCTGGTATCCAAAATGATGAAACTTCAAAGCATTGTGGTGACGGCATTGATGTGCCTTGTGGTACTGCCCCAGTCCCATGCCCAGACAACCCAGAGCAACTACCCCAACAAAATCATCAAGGTGGTTGTACCCCAACCGCCGGGTGGTGGCTTTGACTTTGTGGGCCGTTTGCTGGCCGACCGCATGGGCAAGCAAATGGGGCAAGGCTTTGTGGTGGAGAACAAGCCCGGCTCGGGCACGCTGATAGGCACTGATTTTGTTGCCAAGTCCGCGCCTGATGGCTACACGCTGCTCACAGGTTCTATCTCCAATATCGCGCTCAATCCCGGTTTGTATCGCAATCTGCCGTATGACAGCCTGAAGGATTTTGAAGCGCTGGGTCTGGCCGTCAGCTACAGCTATACGCTGATGGCGCGCAAGGATCTGCCCTTATCAACATTAAAAGACGTGATTGCTTACGCCAAGGCCAACCCCGGCAAGCTGACTTATGCGTCAGCCGGCAATGGTTCAGGCCAGCACGTGTTGCCAGCCGCCTTGTGGCATTTGGCAGGGGTCAACATCACTCATGTGCCGTACCGTGGTGCTCAGGCTGCTTATGTGGACTTGCTGGGCGGGCGTGTGGATTTGTTTTTTGACCTGGCACCCACCGCCCGTGTGCAGGTCGATGCCGGCGCGGTCAAGGCACTGGCTACCTCAGGCAATGCGCGCAACGCCATGCACCCTGATGTGCCAACGATTGCCGAAACGGGCACTGCCGCGCTGGAGCTGGAGTCATGGTTTGGTTATTTTGCGCCCAGCAAGACACCGCCCGAGATACTGGCCCGCCTGCGTACCGAACTGGCCCGCGTGATTGCCGCGCCGGATGTGGTGGAAACGTTTCGCAAAGCGGGGGGCAAGCCCATGAGCCTGAATGCCGACCAGACGCGGGCGCTGGTGCAGCGCGACGTGGATCGCTGGACCAAACTGATTCGTGATGCCGATATCAAGGCTGAATAAAAACATCATTTTCCCATCTAGAAAGTAAACATGACAAGCGCTACAAAAATCAATCAGGCCTGCCTCGACCAGCTGTTCTTCAAGGCCCGTACGGCCAATGGCTTTATCGACAAAGCGGTGCCTATGGCCCTGCTGCAAGAGGTGTATGACATCGCCAAAATGGGGGCGACATCGATGAACACGCAACCCACGCGCTACGTTTTTTTGAACAGCGCCGAGTCACGTGCCCGCCTGATTCCCGCACTGTCACCTGGCAATGTGGAGAAAACAAAAGTTGCGCCCGTGACGGTTATCGTGGCGACTGACACCCAGTTTTTTGAACACATGCCGCAAATCTGGCACATACCTACCGCCAAAGACATGTTTGCAGGCAATGCGCCGCTGGCCCAAGCCACAGCCACCCGCAACGGCACGCTGGGCGGCGCTTACTTCATGATGGCGGCACGTGCTGTGGGGCTGGACTGCGGCCCGATGAGCGGCGTGGACCTCGCCAAAGTCAATGCCGAATTTTTCCCGGATGGCCGATTTACTGCCAACTTTTTGATCAACCTCGGCTACGGCGATGACAGCAAGCTGTTCGACCGCAACCCGCGTTTGTCGTTTGAGCAGGCCTGCACGGTTTTGTAATTTTTCTGTCATGGCGGACACGATCCGCAATCCATGAACCCGCCTTCGCTCAAACATGGCAAGGGGTCATGGATCCTGGGTCAAGCCCAGGATGACAGGTCATAGGTGTTTGCAAGTTAAAAAACAGGAGACAAGTCATGAAGTTATTCAAGAATATGTTGTCAGTGCTCGCCACGGCAAGCGCAGTGACCCTATTTGCCCTGCCGGTGAGCGCTCAGGCACCCGCCTCGGCGCCCGTGCGGGTGGGCAGCACGCTGGCGCTGACCGGCCCGCTGGCCACCACGGCACTGACCCACAAGCTGGCGGGTGAAATTTATGTCGAACAGCTCAATGCACGCGGTGGCCTGCTGGGCCGCAAGGTGGAGTGGCTGCTCAAAGACGACCAGTCCAAGCCAGAACTGGCGCGCACCCTGTATGAGCAGCTCATAACCTCTGACAAGGTTGACCTGCTCATGGGGCCTTACGCCACCGGTGCGATTTTATCGGCCATGGGCGTGGCGGAGCGCTACAACAAGGTGCTGGTACACCACACCTTCGGCATTCCATCGCTGTCGAAATACGATTACGCTTTTCCGGCCTGGTCGATTGGCTCTGACCCCGGCACAACCGTGCCCAACACGCTGTTTGACGCACTGGCTGCATCGCCCAAGCCGCCCAAAACCATCGCGATTGTGACCAGCAAGTTCCCGTCGATTTACTTCCTGTCGCAAGGTGGCCGCGAGGTGGCCAAAAAGCGTGGCTTGCAGGAAGTGCTGTATCTTGAGTGGGACTTCGGCAACCGCGACTTCGGCCCGATTGCTGCACGCATCAAAGATGCCAAGCCTGATCTGGTGTGGATGGGTGACATTGCCCTGGAGGGCAACATGCTGCTTGATGCGATGAAGAAAATTGACTACTCGCCACCGCTGCACTTTCACATTTACCCGGCGCCTGGCCCGATGACGCAATCACCTGAAGGCAACCGTGCGCTGTCGCTGACGATTTTTGAAGAGCATGCACCGTTCACCACCTACCCAGGTGCCGCAGCATTCCTCAAGGTGTTCAAAGAGCGCGCCATTAAGCTGGGCATGCCCTACACCAGCGTTGAGGTGCAGGCAGCGGCCTCTTATTCAGCCTGGCAGATTCTGGAGGCAGGCGTGCGCGGTGCCAACAGTTTTGACGATAAAAAAATTGGCATCTGGCTGAAGAAAAACAAGGTGCAAACCATTCACGGCAATTTGCGTTTTGACGGTATCGGCAACTATGGCGATGACCTGATGAAAATCAAACAGGTGCAAAACGGCAATTGGGTGGTGGTGTGGCCCAAACAGTTTGCGCCTGCCAACGCCAAATTGTTGACCCAATAAACGCCTCATGCCCAGCTTCAATCTGTTGGCCCAGTCCATCCTGTCCGGGATGTTCATTGGCGGCCTCTATGGCTTGATCGGTTTGGGTCTGGGCCTGACATGGGGCTTGCTGCGGCAAATCAACCTGGCTCACTTTGGCTTGGTATTTTTAGCTGCGTACGCAAGCTACCACATGGCCACGGTGTGGAAGGTAGACCCGTTGCTGACCCTGCTTATTTTGCCGCCACTGTTTTTTGTATTTGGTGTGGCCATGCAGTGGGTGCTGGCCAAATTTGAAATATCACCTTTCAATTCCCTGCTGGTGACTTTCGGCATCACGGTGGTGATTGAAAGCCTGGTGCAAGCCATCTGGACGGCTGACTTCAGGCGTCTGGAAACACATTACAACGACATGAAGTTCACCATTGGACCGCTTTACGTGCCGGTGCCGGAGCTCATCACGCTGGTGTTGTCAGTGCTTTTGTCATTGCTGATATGGGCGGCCATGCGTTACACCGACCTGGGCAAGGCGCTGCGCGCCATGGCTGAAGATGGGCCCATTGCTTCTGCTTTCGGCATCAACCAGAAGGGCATGTCGTTAATGCTGGCAGGCGTTTGCGCAGCACTGGCGGCCGTGGCGGGTATTTGCCTGGCGCTCACATTCACGCTCACGCCATCGCAAATTTTTGCCTGGGTGGGGGTGGTGTTCGCTGCCGTCATGCTGGGCGGCCTGGGCAGTGCGCTCGGCCCTCTGGTGGCCGGCATCATCATTGGCGTGAGTGAGGCCGTCACCATGGCCGTGGCTGCACCTTCATGGGCACCCATCGTGTCGTTTTCGCTGCTGATTGTGATGCTGTTACTGCGCCCGGGCAAGTTATGACGATTGATAAAACCATTGCGGGCATTCTGGGTGCAGGCGCGTTGCTGGCCAGCATTCCATGGCTGGGCGTGCCGGCTTTTTACGAATCATTTTTGTACCTGATTTGCCACTGGATGATCCTGGCGCTGTCATGGAACATCCTGTCCGGTTACTCGGGTTATTTCTCTTTTGGACATGGCGCTTTTTTCGGCATTGGCATGTACACCTCGGCCGGGCTGGCGGCCAACCTGAAATGGCCTTTTTTATGGACGCTGCCTGCTGCGGCTTTGATAGCGGCTGTGTTCGGCATGGCGCTGGGTTTTGTGGTGTTTCGGGTCAAGTCGGTGCGGGGGGAGCTGTTTGCGCTGCTCACGCTGGCCATCACCTTTGTGGTCGGCACAGTGGTGCTCAACACACCGATTGATGGTGGCCCCGGCATTTACCTGAATGCCGTGAAAGTGCCTGCCATTGGCCCCACGGCATCATCATCGATTTACCTGATGGCGCTCATGGGTGCGGTAGCTACGCTGATCATTTCGTACCGCATTCAATCGTCCAGGCTGGGCATTGGTTTGTTCGCCATTCATGACGACGAAGACGCCGCCGAAGTCATGGGTGTGCCGACGTTTAACTACAAGCTGGTGGCGTTTGGTATCTCGTGCGCATTGGCGGGCTTGGCGGGCGGCATTCATGCGCTGTTTGTGTCTTACGTCACGGCGGGCGAGACCTTCACCATCGTGGTGCCACTGACGGTGGTGCTGATGAGCGTGCTCGGCGGTACGCGCCACTGGGCAGGCCCGGCCGTGGGTGCAACCGTCATCACCTGTCTGCTGTATTTTTTTACCGCTGGCAACAACCCGATTGCAGGCAAAGCCGCCGTGGGCGTGATTCTGATCGTGGTGATTCTGTTCATGCCCAACGGGATTCTGGGTTATTTTTTAAAGCGTACCGCCCGGAAAAACGCGACGCGCACCGTGCCGCTGTCCGTCCATGTATCTGCCGTGCCTGACGCTGAAACTCCACCACGCTCGGCACCGCTCATCACACCCGAGACAAAACCGCTGCTTGAAGTACGCAAACTGTCCAAGGCCTTCAAGGGCGTACAGGCACTGGATGGGGTTGATTTGAAGGTCTACCCCGGTGAAATTCTGGGCCTGCTCGGGCCCAATGGTTCAGGCAAATCAACCTTCATCAATGTGGTCAGTGGCCATTACGTGGCCAGTGGCGGCGAAGTTTTTTTTGAGGGCAACCAGCTTGCCGGGCTGCCAGCACACCGCATTGCGCAGTCCGGTATTGCCCGCACCTATCAGATTCCCCGGCCCTTTGCGCACCTGACGGTACTGCAAAACGTGTCACTGGTTGCCATGTTTGGTGGCGCTGCACTCGACAACAAACAGGCCACGCAGGAGGCCTGGAAATGGCTTGAGTTCACGGGCCTGCACAGCAAGGCGTTTGCATTGCCCGATGATTTGAATTTGCACCAGCGCAAGTTTTTGGAGCTGGCGCGCGCGCTGGCTTCGAGGCCTCGCCTGGTGCTGCTGGACGAGGTGCTGTCGGGTCTGACGCCCGTTGAAATCAACGAGGCCATCGAGCTGATCCGCAAAATACGTGACCGTGGGGCCACCATTGTGTTTGTTGAGCATGTCATGCGCGCCGTGATGGCGCTGGCTGACCGGGTGGCAGTGCTGAACTACGGCAAACTGATTGCCGTGGGTCCGGCGCAAGAGGTGATGCAAAACAGTGAAGTTGTTAGCGCCTACCTGGGAACCCCCCATGCTTGAAGTCAACAACATCTCCGTCAACTACGGCGCTGCACCGGCGCTGTGGGATGTGACGCTGAGCGTCAACCCTGGCGAGCTGGTGTGCGTGGTTGGACCCAACGGTGCGGGTAAAACCACGCTCATCAACGCGATTGCTGGCCTGCACCGCGTCAAGGGCGGCAGCCTGCGCTTTAACGGTCAGGACATCACCCAGTTGGCCAGTCACAAGTTTTGTGACGCGGGCATTGCCATCGTGCCGGAAGGCCGCAGGCTGTTCACTCAGATGACGGTGTATGACAACCTGGAACTCGGCAGTTTTATTGCCAAAGCCAAAGTGCACCGCAAAGCCTCGCTCGAGCTGGTGCTGTCGCTTTTCCCCGCGCTTAAAGTCAAGCTGCAAAGCCCGGCAGGCGCACTGTCAGGTGGCCAGCAGCAGATGGTGGCGATTGGCCGTGCGTTGATGGCGCGGCCTGGTTTGTTGCTGTTAGATGAGCCGTCTCTGGGCCTGGCGCCCAGCATCGTGCTGGACATGTTTAACGCGATTCGCCAGATCAATGCGCAAGGCACATCGGTGCTGCTGGTGGAGCAAAACGTCGCCATGGCCATGGCTCTGGCCAGCCGTGCCTATGTGGTTGAAGAAGGCCGCATTGTGGCCGAGGGGCAGGCCAGTGAGCTGCTCACGCGGCCTGAGATTCAAAAGGCTTACCTTGGTGTGTAGCCTCGAACGCTAGACTAGGCCGTACTGTTTAAACCTGGTTTCTTCTTTGAGTTTTCCTTTCATCACCGACCCGTTTTTTTACGCCGTCGCCATTCCCGCCGTGTTGCTGCTGGGTATCAGTAAAAGCGGCTTTGGTGCGGGCTTTGGCTCGCTGGCTGTGCCCATGATGGCGCTTGCCATCACCGTGCCGCAAGCCGCCGCCATTTTGATGCCGGTGCTGCTGCTGATGGACGTGCTGGGCATGGCGGCTTTTCGCAAAGATTTTGACAAACAGTTGCTCAAGTTCCTGGTGCCGTTTGCTTTGCTGGGTACGGTCATAGGCGCACTGCTTTTCAAGCTGCTGGACACGCACATCGTGGCCGGTATGGTGGGCGCATTCACACTGCTGTTTTTGGCGCAGCGCCTGATGTTTCCGCCCCGGCCAGACAGCCCACCGCCACCGCGCTGGCTGGGTGCGCTGCTGACCATCACATCAGGCTTTACCAGCTTTGTGGCACATGCGGGCGGCCCGCCCATCAATGCCTATGTCATTCCGCTGCGTCTGTCGCCCGTCAAATTTACCGCCACCATGGCGTTTTTATTTTTTGTCGTCAATTTGTCCAAGTGGATACCGTATGCCTGGCTGGGCCTGCTGGACACACGCAACATGGCCACCTCAGTCGTGTTGCTGCCGCTGGCCCCCATTGGCGTGTGGGTTGGTGTGCGGCTGGCACGGCGCATCAGCCAGGTGCTGTTTTACCGCCTGCTGTATGGCGGCATGTTTTTAACCGGTTGCAAGCTGCTGTGGGACGGGTTTGCTTGAGGGCTGGCTGCACGCCTTGCTGCTATATTGAAGCTTTAGCCAACCTCTTTATCCTTCCTGCTTCATGACGACTGTTGTCTTCGCTGACCTGGTGGGCAGTACCAACCTGTATGAACGGCTGGGCGATGCCGCTGCCTCACGCTTTGTCACGCAACTGACTGGCCTGCTGAGCGAGGTGTTCAAGCAGCACCATGGCAGGGTTGTCAAGCTGCTGGGTGACGGCTTGTTTGTGGTGTTTCTGCGCGAAGGCGATGCGCTGGCGGCGTGCATCAATATTCAAAAGCGCCTGCAAGACAACCCCATACGCCCAGGTGGCCAGGGCGCAGCCGTGCAAATGCAAATTGGCATGGACTCGGGTGATGTGGTTGAAATTGACGGTGATTGCTTTGGCGACACCGTCAATTCTGCGGCTCGGCTGGCCGGCCTGGCGGGTGGCGGGCAGATTTTGACCACCCAAAATGTGTGGGCTGTGCTGCTGCCCATCCAGCAGCAGGCACTGCGCAGCATGGGGCCCATGTACCTGCGCGGCCGGGCAGAGACCAGCCATGTGTACCGGGTAGAGTGGCAAACCGGGCGCGACGAAGACGCCACCATGGCGGGGCGGTCGATGTTTGCCGCGCAGCTCACCAGTTTTTTAGAACTGTCCTGGGCTAATCAGCTGCTTCGACTTGATGCCAAAAGCAAACCCATCAACATTGGCCGCGCGGCTGAATCGGCGCTGCACATCAATGACCCCCATGTGTCGCGCGTACACGCGACGCTGGCCTGGCGCGGCGGGCAGTTTGTGCTGACCGACACGTCAACCTACGGCACCTGGGTGTATATGGGCAACCAGCTAGACGCCGTGGTGCTGCGCCGCACCGAGTGTTATCTTGTAGGCAGTGGCCAGATCTTGCCGGGCTCAAGCAATCGCGACAACGACGCACCTTTGATAAGCTTCGCTATTAAAACTGAAAACCTGCAAGACCAGCAAAACACACCATGAGCCTGAAAAAATTGGGTCGTTACGATTTGGTTCGCGTGCTGGGCAAGGGCGCGATGGGGCTGGTGTACGAGGGGCGTGACCCGAATCTTGACCGCCGCGTCGCCATCAAGACCATCAAGGTTGAAAACCTGTCGGACGAGGCCGCCGCTGAATACGAGGTGCGTTTTCGCACCGAGGCCCGGTCTGCGGCGCGCCTGCAGCACCCCAACATCGTCAGCGTGTATGACTCTGACCGCGACGGCGACATTGCGTTTTTGGTGATGGAGTTTGTGCAGGGTGACGACCTCAAGCATCACCTGGACAAGGGCGAGGTGTACACGCTGGCGCAAACGTTGGGCATCATGGGCGACCTGCTGTCGGCACTGAGCTACGCGCACGAGCAAAAAATTGTTCACCGCGACATCAAGCCTGCCAACCTGCTGGTGCAGGCCAGTGGGCGCATCAAGCTGGCAGACTTTGGTGTGGCGCGTATTCAGGACTCAGGCGACGCCACCCGCACCCAGGGCTCGATTGTCGGCACGCTCAAGTACATGTCGCCCGAGCAGCTCGAGGGCAGACCCATTGACGCCCGGGCCGATTTGTTTGCCGCAGGCGTGGTGCTGTACCAGTTGCTGACGGGCACGCGCCCTTTTGATGGTGACACCGACTTCGCCGTGATTCAAAAAATCGTCAACCACACGCCCGCAGCAGCCACGTTTTTCAATGCTAAATTGCCGCCCGCCATTGATGCGGTGGTGGCCAAGTCACTGGCCAAGTCGCGCGACCTGCGCTATGCCACGGCCCAGGATTTTGTTGATGCCCTGCAAGCTGCTTGCAAAGAGGCCACAGACATCAGCATTGCACCGGTCGGCAGCATGCCCGGCAAAGGCAGCAGCAGCACCTGGACAGCCACCATGATGCCTGGCGAGTCGCTGGTGGCCACAGAGTCGGGCATTGGCACCAACAGCGGCGCAGGTGGCGGCACCAGCAGCGGCACGGGCGCATCGCTGGTCACGCAAGAAGTGGAATTGGTGTACTGGAAAGACATCAAGGACTCTACCGACCTTGAAGACCTGCAAGGCTTTCTGGCCAAATTCCCGTCGGGTATTTACGCTGACCTGGCCCGCAGACGGCTTAAAAATCTGGGCGCTCCCATTGGCACTGACGCAGATGCGAGCATCACCCGCCTTGCCACTGCTACCAGTGACTTGGGCATGGACAAAACCCTGGTGGTGCCAAGACAGCCCGAGGCTGACGACAGCGTGGTTGCAGATGCTGCATCAGTTGTATCAGTTCAAGCCGCATGGCCCACTGAACCCACAGCAGTGCCTGCAACAGTCCTGGCCACGCCAGAGGCCGCGTTAACAGCCCAGCCCAAAAGCAAAAGCAAAACCATGCTGATACTGGCTGGCGTTGCAGCGTTGGCCGTTGCAGGTGTGGCGGCCAGGCTGCTGTCAGGCCCGGCCTTGCCAACAGCCCAGGTCGCTGGCCCGCAGTTGACGGCATCTGCACCTGCTGCGGTTGCCAGTTCTGCGTTGGCCACAACAGCGCCTGTATCAACGCCTGCATCAGCGCCAGTCAAGGTTGCTGCGCCTGCTGCCGCTGCATCCCGGCCCGTGGTGGCTGCTGTCGCTGCGGCCATCACCGCATTAAAGCCTGCCACAGCAGCATCCAAAGCCGCTGCAGCGGCCAGCAAAAAGCCAGTACCCGACACAAGCCAGCCCGCCAAAGAAGAGCCCGCCAAAGCGCCCACGGTTAACACGCCTGCCGCCGACAAGTCAGTGGCCACAGCAGCCAGCCCACGCGCCGCCTGCGAAGACCGCATGCTGCTGGGTTTTCAAAGCTGCATGGCCGAGCAGTGCGCCAAACCCGTTTTTGCCCAGCATCCCATCTGCGCCGAACGCCGCGCCATGGACGAGCGCCGTCGTGAGGCGGAACGCAACCGCTGAAGAAGAGTAGTTCAGTTAAGATAAAAACGCTATTAAATCAATAGCTGCTTGCGCCCGAATTTATTGGGCTGCGGCCATATTTAATGGTTAAAACGGCCTATTTTTGGGTTGAAAATTGGTTTTTCAGATCAATTTGCTTTGGACCGAGGCTTGGGTTCGCTGCAAACCGGTCGTATGGCTTGCTGCGCGGCCGTGGCTATTGACTACAATTGTGGTAGTTTATGAAAGGCAGGCCATGTCCACTGTTTCCATGCGCATCGATGAGTCCCTGATCAGCGCAGCTCGCACCGCCGCCAAGGCGGAATTCCGCACCGTGCAGGGGCAGGTAGAGTTTTGGGCCAAAGTGGGTCGTGCCGCGCTGGACAACCCCGACCTGCCCGCCTCCTTCATTGCTGAAAGCCTCATGAGCCTGGCCGAACCGAAGGAAGACAGCAAGCCCTTCGTACCTCGTAGCCTGCCCCGCACGAGCGCCACGCAGGCATGAGCTGGCAAGTCCAGCAAACGCGGCGCTTTGCCCGCGTTTACAAAAAGCTGACCAATGCCGAACTGATTGCCGACACCGATGCTGCCGTAGCCACAGTGGCAGACAACCCCGATACAGGTGAACGCAAGAAGGGCGACCTGGCTCAGTTGTGGGTTCACAAGTTCCGCAGCCAGGGTCAGCTGTACTTGCTGGGTTACACCCGCGAGGATGAAGTGCGATTGATCTACCTAGAAGCCCTGGGGCCGCATGAGAATTTTTACCGGAATTTGAAGCGCTGACCGCATGGAACAGAACTTGAAAACTGGTGGGCCCTACGATTCGCTCACACCTTCGACGCGCTTGCAACGCTTACGCGTGCGTCGGTTCGCAAGGTTACTGCTGCCAGTTGATGGTGAGGATGTGTTTCGATACAAATAAATTGCTATTAATTTAGCAGCGCTTTGCACCCGAATTTATTGGGCTACAGTTCGATTTGATGCCTAAAAATGGCTTTATCAGGTCAAAAAATTGCTTTAATCGAGAACTACAAGCACATCAAGCGGGTAAGAATTCTTTCTTGATAAACAGAGCGCGAAGCGCTGGCATTGTTCCGATGGGTTCCCCCCATCGGAACAATGCCATAGCTCCCTCTCTCACCCCGGATAGCTACACTCG
>JANOWR010000011.1:0-2978 GCA_031417995.1 Polaromonas sp.
ACACGATTCCCTACAAAGGCACCGGCCCGGCCATGAACGATCTGCTCGGCGGTCAGGTTGACCTGCTTTGCGACCAGACCACGCAAACCGTGCCGCTGATCAAGGACGGCCGCGTCAAGGTCTATGGCGTGACAACTTTGAACCGCCTGGCTGCACTGCCCAATGTGCCAACGCTCAATGAGCAAGGCTTAAAAGGTTTTGAAGTGAAGGTCTGGCACGGCATGTATGCGCCCAAAGGCACGCCTGCACCGGTGCTGGACAAATTGAACGCCGCACTGCGCGCTGCCATGCAAGACCCCCAAGTCAGGCAGCGCCTGGCGGACTTGAGCTCTGACGTGCCGCCGCTCGATAAAATCTCTGCCGCTGGTTTGAAAACCCATCTTGAGGCTGAAATCCTCAAATGGGGCCCCGTGATTAAAAAAACCGGAATTTCAGCTGACTGAGGCTTAAATCAGCGGTTTTTAGGGGTTAAATAGTGCTGTAGCCCAATAAATTCGGGCGCAAGCAGCTATTTAATCAGTAGCAATTAATTTTTGTACATGAAACTTTTTACAACGCTACGTGCCTGCCTGGCCGCTTTTGTCATTCCTGTTACTGCCGCCTTGCTGGCCAGTTGCGCCACATCACCAGGTGCCTTGTCATCACCCAGGCTGCCGCCGCCCAAGTTGCTGGTCTTTATGGTGGTTGATGGCCTGCCGCAAAGGCAAATCACGGCTTACCGCGACCAACTGGCACCCGATGGTTTCGCACGTTTTTTGGACCGGGGCACCTGGTTTGCCAATGCCAATTACAGCCATTCATTTACGGTCACGGCTGCGGGCCATGCCACTATGCTGACAGGCGCGCACCCCAACCGTACAGGCATCATCGGCAACGAATGGCGCAACCCTGACACCGGCGTGCCTGTCTACAACACAGAAGATACGAGCGCCAACTACATCGGCCATAAAACCAATGCTTTCGACGGTACCAGCCCTAAAAATTTAAAGGTACAAACGGTGGGCGACATGCTGCGCGCAGCCATCCCCGCTTCAAAAGTCATTGCCATTTCAGGCAAAGACCGGGGCGCGATTTTGCCTGCTGGCAAAACCGGCACGGCATACATGTACATGGCTGAAAGCGGTAGCTTTGCATCAACCACCCACTACATGGCGCAGCACCCGGCCTGGGTCACTGCGCACAACGCGGCCAAGCCCGCTGACCGTTACTTCAAAACCGAATGGAAGGCCTTGCTGCCCGAGGCCGCCTATGCCAGATCGTTGCCCGACAGCCAGCCCTGGTTTGGCCCAAGAGGTGGCAAGCTGCCGATGATGATGGGTGTAGCCGCTGACGACGCGCCCGGCCCCATGTTTTACAACGCCGTGATGCGCAGCCCGTTTGGCGATGCGCTGACGCTTGATTTTGCTAGAGCTGCTATTGCGGGTGAGCAACTGGGCCAGCGCGGCACAACTGATATTTTGTCGGTCAGCCTGTCCAGCCATGACTACATCAACCACCTGTACAGCGCTGAGTCACGTTTGTCACATGACCATTTGCTGCAACTCGACAGACAGCTGGAGCGCTTTTTTGCTGACCTGGACAAAACCATCGGCAAAGGCAATTACGCGGTCATGCTGACGGCTGACCACGGTTTTATGCCCGCGCCTGAGGTCACTGCGGCGCAGGGCTTGCCGTCGGGGCGTTTGAACTCCGCGCAATTGCTGGGGCGCATCAATGCCGGGCTTGAAAAGCGATTCGGCTCACTTGAAGGTGGCAAATGGGCGATGGGGTTTTCAGGCTCATCTTTGCTGCTGGACAAAAAGCTGATGGCCCTGAAAAATACTGACCCCACGGCTGTGGCGCAAGAAGCCAAGGCGCTGTTGCTGGTTGAACCCGCCATGGCTGCTGCGTATACACGCACCGAGCTGATGGGCGGCCTGCCAGGCAGCGCCCCTCTGTTCAACGCGATGCGCAACTCGTGGCACCCCGACGTGTCGGGCGACGTGCAATACGCGCTCAAGCCAAACTGGATGTTTGGGTCTGCTTCGAATATCGCCACACACGGCTCGCCTTATCCGTACGACACCCATGTGCCGTTGCTGGTTTACGCCCCAGGCTGGTACAAGCCCGGCAGGGTGGATGCACCGGTGGACATCGCCAGCATTGCGCCCACGCTGGCCCAGTTGCTGCGTGTGGCGCGGCCGCCTGCTGCCGAGGCAATGGTTTTGCCAGTCCAGGTGCCTTGAAGTGTATTTCGAGGCTGTTTTTGCCTCTTTTCAGGCATAAAAATGGCCTGTAGCCCAATAAATTCGGGCGCAAGCAGCTACTGAAATAATAGCGGAGTCAAGGTCGTAAAGTCTTTGGTTTGAAGTCGCAGTAGTTGCAAACCGCACACTCCCAGCAACGCGGCAGTCTGGCGGTACACACATAGCGGCCATGCAATATCAGCCAGTGGTGTGCGTCCACCAGGTATTCAGGTGGTATGCGTTTGAGCAGCTTCAGTTCTACGTCAAGCGGCGTTTTACCCGGTGCCAGCCCCGTGCGGTTGCCCATGCGAAAGATGTGCGTGTCAACCGCCATCGTGGCCTCGCCAAAGGCAGAGTTCAACACCACATTGGCTGTCTTGCGGCCCACGCCCGGCAGCGCCTCAAGCGCCTCACGTGAGCGCGGCACCACGCCGTCGTGCAGCTCCACCAGCATCTGGCAGGTTTGCAGCAGGTGCCTGGCTTTGCTGTGAAAAAGGCCAATCGTTTTGATGTGATCTTCAAGCTGTTGTAACCCCAAGTCCAAAATGGCCTGCGGCGTATTGGCGACGGGAAACAGCTTGCGCGTGGCCTTGTTCACGCTCACGTCAGTGGCCTGGGCAGACAGCAGCACGGCTGTCAGCAATTCAAACACGCTGGTATATTCAAGTTCAGTCACAGGCTGTGGATTGGCTGCCTTCAGGGTGGCAAAAAACGGCGCAATATTTTCTTTTTTCATAAAGCCATTTTTACATG
>JANOWR010000012.1:0-13338 GCA_031417995.1 Polaromonas sp.
GGCGCGTTCTCGATCAGGCTGTTGAAGGAAGCATGCTGGCTCTGTGGTGTGCCATGCAGTTCCGCCACATTCATTGCCGGTTGCGGCGTTGGCGCTGCGCTGCGCGCAGCCACGGCTTGCAGAGCCGGCGATGCAAATAGCGCGAGGTTTTGCAATAGCCGCAAGTCTTCTGCGTCAAAGCCCAAAGTCGCGTCGTGTGCCACCGCCCACACCGTCCCGCTCGCCCCGTTCGTTTCGCCGGCAACGCCAAAGGGCACCACCAGGTAGTGTTCGGCTGCAGGTTCAGGGGTGGCGGCTGGGTTGGCTGGGGCAAGCAGCATTCGGCTGCTGCCGCTGTGTGCCTGCCAGCGGCCAGCGATGGCCGGCCAGCTCACCCGCACGCCGCCGTCGCTTTGCACGCTCAGCACGCTGACCCCGGCGGACCCGGCCTTCAGCAGCGCGAGAACGTTATCGGCCAAGACCTGGCAGACCGTGTGGGGGGCTTCACCCAGCGCCATCGCTAACGCAACCAATGCCGCATTTTCTGCACTCGCGTTGGCGTGGCGGGTCGCAGGCTGGGGCTGTGTGTCGTCTTTCAACGGGCTTTGGCGAGCTGCCGAAGACCGGCTCACCCCGATGGGTAGCGTGAGAGCTATGCCGCCGTACAACGAGTCATCGCACAGCACTTGCGGATGGTCGGTGGTGGCAGTCATTGCGTGAGACGGACCGGGCTTGAAATCGCCATGTGAGTGCTCTGGTTGTTTGTAGACGCCACTTATTGTCGTTGAGTTTGCTGCGAAGCCCAAGCCCTTCAGTCGGCCGCGAAGGTACCCGCTCGACATGCTGCGCTTGGTCCCCTAGTGTGAGTCATGAATTCCTGGATTGAAGAAATCGGTCTGGATCCAACGGCCTATGGCACCCACACAACTCGCCGCACCAATGCATCTTTGATTTATCGCCGTGCCGAGAACATTCGTGCTCCCAGAGGGCGAGGGAGCAAGAAAATAATGCTCGATTTATGAAGCATTATTTTTAAAGGAGTCGCGCAGCAAGTCTTTTTGCCTTTGAAAACCCAAATTTCAGGTATCAAAAAGTCCTGCAGCCCTTTAAAAACATGTTGCAGGAGCTAGCAAATATATAGCAGCTAAAGGTAAGCATTTAGCCCACCAGCAGCGCTTGCGCAAACTCCCTGGCGTTGAAGGTTTCCAGGTCTTCGAGTTTTTCACCCACGCCAATAAAGTACACCGGCACCGGGCGCAGCGCAGGCGATGCCGCTTGCCGCTCGCGCGTCCACAGGGCTATGGCGGCCAGCACGCCGCCCTTGGCTGTGCCGTCGAGCTTGGTCACTATCAGGCCTGTGAGTTGCAACGCTTCATCAAACGCCTTGACCTGGCTCAAGGCGTTTTGGCCGGTGTTGCCGTCAATCACTAAAAGAATTTCGTGCGGCGCTGTGCTGTCAGCCTTCTGCACCACACGTTTGATTTTTTTCAGCTCTTCCATCAGATGCAACTGCGTGGGCAGTCTGCCTGCGGTGTCTACCAGCACCACGTCTTTGCCGCGTGCCCTGCCTGCTGTCACGGCATCAAAGGCCACGGCGGCCGGGTCGCCGCCTTCCTTGCTGATGATCTCGACCGTATTTCGGTCAGCCCACACGGCCAGTTGCTCGCGCGCTGCGGCGCGAAAGGTGTCGGCAGCGGCCAGCAATACCGACGCGCCCTCTAGCGCGAGGTGCTTGGTCAGTTTGCCGATCGACGTGGTTTTGCCTGCGCCGTTCACGCCTGCCACCATGATGACGGTGGGGCTGTGCTGGCCTATGACCAGGGCCATTTCAAGCGGTTTTAAAAGCTGGGTCAGTGCTTCAACCAGAATATTTTTAACGGCGACCGGTTGGGTCACGCCTCGGGCGGCCACGCGGCTTTTGACTTCACCCAGCAAATATTCAGTGGCCTTCACACCCGTGTCGGCCATCAGCAAAGCTGATTCCAGGTTGTCATACAGCGCGTCATCAATTTGCGTGCCCGTGAAAACACCTGAAATGCTGGAGCCCGTTTTGCGCAAACCTGATGACAGTTTGTCCAGCCAACGCTGACGTTCGGGTGCGGCAGCGACAATGGCCTCAATATCCAGCGGCGTGACCAGCGCGCTGCCTATCAGGCTTGGCCCGGGCTTGGCGGGTGCCAGGGTTGCTGGAACTGCGGGTGGGGGAGATTTTTTCTTGAAGAAACTGAACATTGGGCCTGCTTTGAAGTCACATCATTCTATGAAACCTAAACACCCCTTTGCTTTGCCTGTTGTATTGTCTGTTGGCTTGTCGCTGGCTTGTATGACGGCATCGGCCCAAACGGTTACCAAAGTCGAGCAGTTCACCCTCAGCAATGGCCTCACGGTCATCGTCAAACCCGACCGTCGCGCACCGACTGCCGCCCACATGCTCTGGGTGCGCGTGGGCTCCATGGACGAGGTGGACGGCACGACCGGCGTGGCGCATGTGCTGGAGCACATGCTGTTCAAAGGCACCGCGACTGTCAAACCAGGCGAGTTCTCGCGCCGCGTGGCGGCCCTGGGTGGGCGTGACAACGCCTTTACCAGCCGCGACGCCACGGGCTACCACCAGCAAATCCCCAGCAGCAAACTTGAAGACGTGATGCGCCTGGAGGCCGACCGTTTTGCCAACAACCAGTGGCCTGACGATGAATTCAAGCGCGAGATTGAAGTGGTCAAAGAAGAGCGCCGCTCGCGCACCGAAGAGTCCCCGCGTGCACTGATGTATGAGGCTGCCGCAGCCATGACTTTCACCGCATCACCGTACCGCCGGCCAGTCGTCGGCTGGATGAGCGACCTGGACGCCATGACCCCGCAAGACGCACGCGACTTTTACCAGCGCTGGTATGTGCCGGGCAACGCGGCGGTGGTGGTGGCGGGTGATGTTGATGTGGCCGAGGTCAGGCGTTTGGCCGAAAAATATTACGGCCCCATTGCCGCGCGCCCCGTGCCCGTGCGCAAGCCGCGTGACGAGCCCGTGCAAACTGGCATACGGCGGCTGGACTTCAAAGGCGTGGCCTCACAAGCCTACGTCAGCCTGGCGTTCAAGGTGCCCAAGTTGCTGGCATCAGATTTGATGGACGACAAAGGTGGCCGTGACGCGCTGGCCCTGACGGTGCTGGCGGCCGTGCTGGATGGCTATAGCGGTGCACGCTTGAACCGTGCGCTGGAACAAGGTGAAGGGCGGGTAGCCGACAGTGCAGGCGCATCGAATGGCCTGCTGGGCCGGGGGCCGCAATTGTTTGTGCTGGATGGTGTTCCTGCTGCGGGTAAAACTGCCGCGCAAGTTGCCAGCGCCTTGCGCGAGCAGGTGGCCCTGGTGGCTAAAAACGGCGTGAGCGATGCCGAGCTGAACCGGGTCAAAGTGCAGTGGACAGCCAGTGAAACCTACAAGCTGGATGGCGTGTTCAATCAGGCGCGTGAGCTGGGCTCAAACTGGGTCAATGGCTTCCCGTTAGATGCAGATGCACGGCTGATTGCCAGGCTGCGAGGTGTGACCAGCGCAGAAGTACAAGCCGTGGCCAGCCAGTATTTTGGGGATGACCAGTTGAATGTGGCAACCTTGTTGCCGCAGCCGATAGACCCTGACCGCAAGCCGCGCGCAGCACCTGCTGCTGCTACACGCCATTGAATCACCGGCTCACACACCATGCAAATTACTTTTAAAAATACTCCTAAATCAATAGCTGCTCGCGCCCGAATCTATTGGGCTACAGCCATTTTATGTGTATTTTCTGGCCATTCTCTGGCTGCCATACCCATACAGAAGTGGACGCTGCCTAACGGCGCGACGGTGTACCTGGTTGAAAGCCCGGCGATTGCCATGCTGGATGTACAGGTTGATTTTGATGCGGGCTCCCGGCGTGACCCACCCGACAAAGTAGGCCTGGCCAGCATGATGGCTTCGCTGGTTGAAAAAGGGGTGGTTGCCAAAAATGGTTTGCCAGCATTGGACGAAAACGCATTGGGCGAAGCCTGGGCCGACCTGGGCGCGCAGTTTGGCAGCACTGCGGGTTCAGAGCGCCTGAGCTTTTCTCTGCGCACACTGACTGAGCCTGACTTGCTGGCCAAGGCCGTGGCATTGGCCGCGCGGCAAATCGGTGAGCCCTCGTTTCCAGACCAGGTGTGGCAGCGTGACAAACAAAAAGTGATTGCCGGCATCAAGGAGTCGTCTACCCGGCCCGCTACCGTCGCCCGGCGCGCCTATTCACAGGTCGTTTACAGCGGGCACCCGTATGGCCATGAATTTACCGAGGCCGGTGTAGCCAACATCAACGTGGCGGACATGCGTGCTTTTTATGCGGCTGGCGTGCTGGCTTGCCGGGCGCGCATCAGCGTTGTTGGCGCGGTCACGCGCGCGCAGGCCGATGGCATTGCGCAAGCGCTGCTGGCGCGGCTGCCACAAGCGTCTTGCGCAAGTTTGCCAGCCCAGCCGGCTGTGGCTGAGGTGCCACCGCTGATGCAAGCCGTGCAAAAAGACATTGCGTTTGATTCCGCCCAGGCTCAGGTGCTGATGGGCCAGCCTGGCTACAAGCGCAATGACCCGGCGTACTTCCCGCTGCTGGTGGGCAACTACATTTTGGGCGGCGGCGGCTTTGTGTCGCGCCTGACAACCGAGGTGCGTGAAAAACGTGGCCTGACCTACGGCGTGTCGAGCAACTTTGCACCCGGCCTGCATGCAGGCGCATTTACCGTCAGCCTGCAAACCCGGCCTGACCAGGCAGCGCAAGCACTTGAAGTGGCGCGCAAGGTGGTGAAAGATTTTGTCTCTGATGGGCCAACCGAGCAGGAGCTCAAAGCTGCCAAAGACAACCTGATTGGCGGCTTTGCCTTGTTGATTGACAGCAACCGCAAGCTGCTTGGCAACATCAGCAGCATTGCTTGGAACGGCCTGCCGCTTGACTACCTGGACACCTGGACAGCACAGATTGACAAGGTGACAGTCAATGACATCAAAGCCGCCATGGCAGCCAAGCTGCAACCTGACAAAATGGTGACTGTTGTTCTGGGAGCCAAACCAGAAGTCAAGCCCTAGAAAATATGACATATACCGATGAAATACACCGCGCAAGTCACAGCACCAAAGCCTGAAAAAGACCCCGCCAAAAAACTCGCCAAATCTGGCAAAGTCGTTGGTCGCAAAACTATTCCACCGGGTGAAGTCCGCATCATTGGTGGTGTGTACAAGCGCAGCAAAATCCCGGTCGCCAGCCTGCCGGGTCTGCGCCCCACACCTGACCGCGTGCGCGAAACATTGTTCAACTGGCTGGGGCAAGACCTCACAGGCTGGCGCTGTGCCGATGTGTTTGCAGGCACCGGCGTGCTGGGCTTTGAGGCCGCATCGCGGGGCGCGCTCGAGGTGCTGGTTTGTGAGCAAGACGCGGTGCTGGCAGACAAGCTCAAGGCGCTGCAAGTCAAGCTCAAGGCCAGTATGGTCAAGGTGGAGCGCGGCGATGGCGTGAGTTTGTTGCGCCGCCTCAGCACCGGCAGCATGCAGCTGGTTTTTTTGGACCCACCCTATGAGTCGAATGTGTTTGAGCCTGCGTTAAGAGCCGCAGCGCAGGCCATAGGCGTGCCGGGTTTTGTATATCTTGAAGCCCCCAAGCCGTGGACGGATGAAGAACTGGCCGCTTTCGGCTTGAAGGTGCATCGCTTTGGCAAAGCCGGTGCGGTGCACTTTCACTTGTTGGTCAAAACCGTGCCCTCAAACACCGAAAGCGCATAATTTAGCCATGACTTCTTCTAAGCGAATCGCCGTTTATTCAGGCACGTTTGACCCTTTCACGCTGGGCCATCTGGATGTGGTGCACCGCGCAGCGGGTTTGTTTGACCAACTCATCATTGCGGTTGCCGTAGCACACCATAAAAAAACACTGTTTAACCTTGAAGCCCGTGTTTCATTGGCGCAGGAAGCTACTAAAAATATAGCAAATGTGGCTGTGCTGCCGTTTGACGGCCTGATCATGGATTTTTGTAAAGCGCAAAACGCCAGCGCCGTGGTGCGTGGCATTCGCAACCTGACCGACTTCGACTACGAAACGCAAATGGCCGCCATGAACCGCAAGTTGCTGCCGCAGGTTGAAACGGTTTTCTTGCTGCCCGATGCGTCTTTGGCTTGCATCAGCAGCACACTGGTGCGGGAGATCAGCAAGCTGGGCGGCGACGTCAGCCAGATGGTCGGTGCCGACGTGCTGGCGGCATTGAGTCCGATGAAAGCTGGCTGAAGATGGCGCTGCTGATCACCGACGAGTGCATCAACTGCGACGTGTGCGAGCCCGAATGCCCAAACCAGGCCATTTATATGGGCCAAGACATTTACGAAATTGACCCGAATAAATGCACCGAATGCGTCGGCCATTTTGACGAGCCGCAGTGCGTACAAGTCTGTCCCGTGGCGTGCATTCCGGTCAACCCGCAATTTGTAGAGAGCAATCCCACGCTGTGGGAGAAATACCATCGGCTGACGGGCATGGTGCCTGTGGCTGCGGCTGTTCCAGAGTCAACCTAGAGCGGATCGGCAAGCATTTAGGCCTGCCGCCCGGGGCTCGCTTAAAGTTCAAGTGCGACACCTCCCAGTGACTCCGACGCGTTCTGGCGTCGTGTTGTCCAGCGTCCCTTTTTCTGATAGCCTACCTCATACAGTTCAAGAATAACGAGGAGCGCACAGCGATGGACACATTGACACAGGACGAAAAGGCCGCCGCAGGCCCCGCGTGGTTAGGCCACTTCCACCGCCTCAAGGGCTGGATCGTGGCGGTTGCGGGGGTGGGAGCCGTGCTGAGCGGGCTGGTGGGCTACTACACCACCTACCAGACCGTCTCTGGAAAGCCTGCGGCATCCGCTTTAGCAGGCGCTCCTGCTGCCGTGGTGAACCCGTTGTCGGTGGCTGTGCTTCCGTTCACCAACTTGACCGGGGACCCGAACCAAGGTTATGTGGCAGACGGTCTTACCGTCAGCATCACATCCGACCTCTCCCGCATCCGCGACCTTTTCATCGTCAATGTCGCGACAGCCGCCGTCGCCGCGAAAGACAAGTCCGCTTCGGCGCAGCAAGTTGGCCAGGCGCTGGGTGTGCGCTTCGTCCTGCAGGGCTCCGTGCAAAGGTCGGTCGACAAGCTGCGCATCAGCGCGCAGCTTGCCGACACGCAGTCGAACGCGCAGCTCTGGACCGAAAACTTTGAAGGCAGCTCGGCGGACCTCTTTGCGTTGCAGGACCAGGTGACGACGCGCATCGGCAACAGTATCGGCCGCGAGATGGTCATTGTCTCGGCGCGCGACAGCCAGATAAGCAAGGGCAGCACCCCCAAGGTGGCCGACCTGAAGCTGCGCGCCATGGCCCTGCGTCTCAATCCCCGGACGCCTGATTTTTTTCCCAAGGTACAGGCGGCCTGGCGGGAAGTACTGAAACTGGAGCCGGATAACCCGACCGCCATGAGTGCCCTGGCCTCTTCCCTTGCCCTGCAGGCGCAGTACTTCGGCCACACCCTCGCGCCAGGTACGCGCGAGCCGCAGTTCCAGGAAGTCAAGCGCCTGGCCACGGCGGCCAGGCTGGCTGACCCGGACAGCGCCTACGCGTATCTCGCACTTGCCCTGTACGCAGAAGCACACGACGACTACCCCGCGCAGCTCCAGACCGCCGAAACGTTTCTTGCGCTGGCGCCCAAAGAACAGGCCGCCCATAACCTGCTGGCCCACACGCTTATGTTTGGCGGGCAGTGGGAAAGATCTCGCGAACTTCTTCTCAAGGGCATCGCCCTGGACCCGAAGCATCCGATCGACCAGCTCGCGTTCAACCTCGGGTGGGTGAGCTTCCTGATGGGCGACGACGACGCATGCATTGCCTACTTCACCAAGGTGATCGCCAGCAACCCGACCTTCTTCGACGCGTACGGCTGGACTGCGATGGCTTGGGCGCGCAAGGGTGACATGACTAAGGCAAAGGACGCAGCCGATGCGCTGATGAAAGCTGACCCCAAGCGCAGCTTCCAGACGCGCCGCCACCCCATGCCATCGGCACCGCCGGCGTACAAAAAGTTTTACGACGAGGTCTACCTTCCCATCGGGCGGAAGACGGGCGTGGTCAGCTGAAGTTAAATTGCTTTTGAGTGCGCAATGCTGCAGGGGGCAGGTATGGGTTTTGTTTTGAAAGCGAGTTTGGTACTCAAAAGTGGCCAATAACTCCGTGAAATGGTCGTTGTGCTATAAAAAAATATAGCTATTCAGCTGATGGCGCGCCGCCTTCAGTCGTCTTGTCTGTACCGGTCGGCACATCCACCTCAAGCACCTTGCGCGGCGGCTTGAGGCCTTGGCGGCGTGCTGGTGTGAATCAGCATGGTGGCTTTGTTCATCTCGCCTGCCAGCAGCGCCGGAACGGCTTTGAGTGAACGGGTAATGCACTCTTCAATCGCCGCACGGTGCTCTTGCATGAGTTTGCGCAGCACCCAATCGACCACCTCATCTTTGTTGCCGGGGTGACCCACGCCCAAGCGTAGCCGCCAATAGTCGCCTGTGCCCATTTGTTCGTGGATGTCACGCAAGCCGTTGTGGCCGGCATGGCTGCCGCCAAATTTCAGTTTGACCTGACCGGGAATGACGTCCAGCTCGTCGTGCGCCACAAAAAAACACTCTTCAGCCTTGAACACCGGGTTTCAATGGCGCAAACCGCTACTAAAAGCATAGCTAATGTAACCATTCAACCCTTCAGCGGCCTGATCATGGACTTTTGCACCAAGCACAACGCCAGTGCCGTGGTACGCGGTATCCGCAACCTGACCGACTTCGACTATGAAGCCCAAATGGCAGCCATGAACCGCAAACTCGCGTCTCAGGTCGAGACTGTGTTTTTACTACCCGATGCCAACCCCGCCTGCATCAGTAGCACCTTGGTGCGCGAAATCAGCAAGCTAAAAGGCGACACCAGCCAGATGGTCACGCCCGCCGTGATGGCCGCACTGAACACCGTCAACTCCGCTGGCGCTTGAGGCACACATGGCTCTGCTGATCACCGACGAGTGCATCAACTGCGACGTGTGCGAGCCCGAATGCCCGAACCAGGCCATTTATATGGGCCAAGACATCTATGAGATTGACCCGAACAAATGCACCGAATGCGTCGGCCACTTTGACGAGCCACAGTGCGTACAGGTCTGTCCCGTGGCGTGCATTCCGGTCAATCCACAGTTTGTAGAAAGCAAACCGACGCTGTGGGAGAAATACCACCGGCTGACGGGGATGCTGGCTGTGGTTATTGAAAAAGCGGCCTGAAAAGCCTTTTTTAGCGATTTTTGGGTGCCTTTTAGGCCTCTAGCCCAATAAATTCGGGCGCAAGCAGCTATTAAAGTAATAGCGCATCAATCTCTTTGCAGGTTCAACCCACTGGTGTGAGCCAAAGCAAACTGTCCCTGAACTTTTTGTTTCAGATAGTCCCAGCGTTCGACGTGACAACGCAACCTATGGCCATCGTTTGCAAACTCGAGCACGTTCACTGAATTGGGCGCCTCTCGCCGGATGCGGCTTGACACGGCTGTGCCTGCCTGCACGCACCACAGGCGGCGGCTCAAGCCGCTGACGGCTGACGACAGCTCACACACATAGGGCAAGTGAATGTGTCCGCCCATCACGATGTCGGCACCCGCTGCGGCCCAGGCGCGGACCGCAGGCTGCCAGCCGCGCAGGCGGTCGTGCTCGTCTTGTGGCCGCAGCACGTGGACGGGCTGGTGCACAACCACCATGCGCAACTGCTGTGGTGTGGCGCGAGCCAGTTGTTGGCAGACGCGGTCAATTTGTGCTGTGGATACTTCACCATTTTTATGCCGCCACCAGCGTGTGGTGTTCACAGTAGCCAGGCACAGCGACGGCGTGATCAACTCAGGTTCCAGCGTCTGCCCGAAAGCCTTTTGATACGCCGCATAGGGGCGCAGCACCCGCGCAAACAGGTTGAAAAGCGGGATGTCGTGGTTACCAGGCAGGCTGACCATGTGCGCAACCTTCAGGCTGTCGCAAAAAGCTTTGGCGCGGCTGAACTGGTCTGCGGTAGCGCGTTGGGTGATGTCGCCCGACACAACCAGTACATCCGGCTTTTTTTCTTGCGTCAGCTCGACGAGCGCCTTCATCACATCGGGCTGCTCGGTTCCAAAATGCATGTCTGACACTTGCAGCAGCCTGGTCATGCCACCTCAGCCCGGTCGGCGGGTGCCGGCACCATCAGCAGCAGCGGTGTGTCCGCCACCTGAAACACCAAGGGCGGGGTCATCCAGGTGATCTCGCCATCAGTCGCTACCTTGATCCGGTGCTTGCCGCGCATGGTCACCTTGAGTTTGCGAAATGAAAAACTGTCGATATTGTCTGCATCACCGAGCCGCCCAATGACACCGCGTGCCAGCAGGCCGAACAGTGCCAGCGTGCCAATCGGGCGGACGACTATGGCTGCCAGCTCGCCCCGATTCACCGCATCAGCATCCGTTTTGTTAATGCCCACCTGTGCGAGTTGCAGATGGTTGTTGCCGATGAAAAGGGTGGGTGTGCGCAAGGCGGTGGTTTTGCCCGACAGCTCAATTTCAAGCTTGAGTTGGCCGCGCGCTTTAAGGAGGGTGGCCAGCCCTGATGCAAATGCCACCAGGCGACTGCGGCCAAATTGCTGCTTCCAGGCTTCGCGGTCTTCCAGCAATTGCGGGTACAGGCCCAGGCTGGCATTGACCAGAAACACCCGCCCATTCACCTCACCCACTGTGACTGGGGAAATGCTGGCACCGAGCAATGCCGTTGCGGCGGCGCGGGCGTCTTGCGGGATGGCGTTGGCGCGGCCAAAATAATTGAATGTGCCTTGTGGCAGCACGCCAAACGGGCAACCGCTGCGCAGCACGGCCGCCGCCACCGCGTTGATGGTGCCATCACCACCCGCAGCCACCACCACACCGCCTTTTTCTTTGGCCAGCGCGACGGCCTTGGCACTCACACTGGCGATGCTGGCCGGGTTGTCGAACTGCAAAAACTCAAATGTACGGCCTGCGCTGTTGAAAACGTCGGCCAGAATTTGCCGTTCTTCATCACTGTCTTTGTGGCCCGACGCAGAGTTCAAAACGACGAAAAACGGACCGTTGTGGGCCGCTCGCTGGGCTGTAGCAGGAATTAAATACATGTGCTTCAGGTTAGCCCATGAAGACGGGCGCAAGTTGTCAGTTAACGCCGCTACTTCGTCTCAGGCGTGGAGGTTGCAGAGGCTGGCTCTGTTTTGCGCGGCGGCTTGGGCCGGGGCGGTGTGCTGGTGTGGATCATCATCGTGGCTTTGTCCATTTCGCCTGCCAGCAAAGCAGGCACGGCTTTGAGCGAGCGGATGATGCAGTCCTCTATGGCCACGCGGTGCTCTTGCATGGGCTTGCGCAGCACCCAGTCCACCACCTCGTCCTTGTTGCCGGGGTGGCCCACGCCCAGGCGCAGCCGCCAGTAGTCACCTGTACCCATTTGCGCATGAATGTCGCGCAAACCGTTGTGCCCTGCATGGCTGCCCCCAAATTTGAGTTTGACCTGGCCGGGAACAACGTCAAGCTCGTCGTGCGCCACCAGCATTTCCTCGGGTTTGATTTTGAAAAACTTCGCCAGTGCGGCGACTGATTTGCCCGACAGGTTCATGAAGGTTTGCGGCGTGAGCAACCAGACGTTTTGTCCGTTGATGGATGTGCGTGCGACTTGGCCGTAGTAGCTTTTGTCAAAGGCCAGCGGCGCTTTTAATTCGCGTGCCAGAGCCTCCATCCACCAAAAGCCTGCGTTGTGCCGGGTGGCTTCGTATTCTGCGCCGGGATTGCCCAGGCCGACGAACAGCTTGATCATGTTTGAATTTCCATTCCCCAATTTTAGAACGGCATGAAAAAAGCCCCTGCCTTCTTGCGAGGGCAGGGGCTTTGCAGTCAATGCAAAAAGTGATTTACTTCTTGGCAGCAGGCTTGGCCGCTGGTTTGGCCGCTGGTTTGGCAGCGTCTTTGGCGGCTGCGGCAGCTTTACCGGCAGCGGCTTTGGCATCTTTGCCGCCAGAAGCGTCGGCGACAGGCGCTACAACTTCAACTTCTTCAACGATGGCCGTGACCGATACCAGCACCGGGTTGACCTGGCCTTTGGCCACAAACTTCACGCCTTTTGGCAGGGTGATGTCTTTGACGTGCAGTGAAGAACCCTTTTTCAGGTTGCTCAAGTCAACAGCAATAAACTCAGGAATATCCGCCGGGAAGCACGAAATCGTCAACTCGGTCAACACGTGGTTCACCAGGCAGTTCTCAGTTTTGACGGCTGGAGACTCTTCTTCACCGCTGTAGTGCAATGGCACTTTCATGGTCATTTTGGTCTTGGCTTCAACGCGCTGGAAGTCGATATGCAAAACCTGTGGCTTGAACGGGTGCATCTGCAAATCGCGCAGCAGCACTTTCTGCTCTTTTCCGGCCAGTTCCATCTCGAGAATGGAGGCGTGGAAGGCTTCCTTCTTGATGGCGTGCCACAACGCGTTGTGGTCAAGCTCGATCAGCATCGGCTCACCGGTGCCACCGTAAACAATGCCGGGCGTACGGCCCGAAATGCGGAGACGGCGGCTCGCACCCGTGCCCTGCTTGGCGCGCTCAAAAGCGACGAATTTCATAGTGTTCTCCTAAAAGGGCGGGCCGCGACCAGCTCACCCCGACTTCAAAAGACCGCCGAAACCAATCTGTTCAGGCGGCCGCTTTTTGCTTCAGTGGCGGACCTTCAAAAAAGATTGTCCTGCTCCGAAAACAAACTCATGACCGACTCCCCGTTGGCAATGCGCTGAATGGTTTCTGCAATCAGCGGTGCCACGGAGAGCTGGCGTATTTTGGTGCAGCCTCTTGCGTGCTGGCTCATGGGAATGGTGTTGGTGATGACCACCTCGTCGAGCGCCCGACCCTGCGCGATGCGGTCGATGGCCGGCCCGGAAAACACCGCATGTGTGCAATAGGCATACACCTTTTTGGCACCGCGCTCTTTCAGTACTTCGGCCGCTTTCAGCAGCGTGCCGGCCGTGTCGATCATGTCGTCCATGATGACGCAGTTGCGGCCGTCGATGTCGCCAATGACGTGCATGACTTCCGAAACGTTGGCTTTGGGGCGGCGCTTGTCGATGATGGCCATGTCGCAACCGAGTTGTTTGGCCAGCGCACGGGCCCGCACCACGCCGCCGACGTCGGGCGAAACGACCATCAGGTCGGTGTAGTTCTTTAAGCGTAGATCGCCCAGCAGCACTGGCGACGCGTAAATGTTATCGACCGGTATATCGAAAAATCCCTGAATCTGGTCGGCGTGAAGATCCATCGTCAGCAC
>JANOWR010000013.1:0-3188 GCA_031417995.1 Polaromonas sp.
CGCACGCACGGCGCAGCAGGCGGCAGATGGGCTGGGCGTAGGCGTCGGGCAGATCGCCAAGAGCATTGTGTTTCGCCGCCGGTCTGACGATGCCGCCGTGCTGGTGGTCACATCGGGCGACCAGCGGGTTGACGAGAAAAAACTTGAAGCGCTGGTCTGCCCTGACGGCAAGCGTCTGGGCCGGGCCGATGCGGAGTTTGTCAAAAACAAAACCGGGTTTTCAATCGGCGGTGTGTCGCCATTGGCGCATGCCACGCCTTCTGTGTTGCTGATTGACCAGTCACTGTTTCGGTTCGATGAGATCTGGGCCGCCGCCGGGCACCCGAATGCCGTGTTCCAGTTGACACCTGCCGACCTGGAGCGGCTGACGGGCGCGCCTGTGGTGGATGTTGCTGTCAACCCCATGGAAGAGCAATTGTCACAACAAAACGCTATCACTTTAGTAGCTGCTCGCGTCCGAATAATGGCGACTACAGCCGAAATTCTGTCTCCCTGCATCTCGGTTTGCCGCATGCATGCGGTAACGGGTTTGTGTGAAGGCTGCTTCAGAACGCGTGATGAAATCGCCGCCTGGGGCAATGCGGGTGACGATGCCAAGCGCTCCACCTGGGCGCGCATTGTAGAGCGCATGGCCGCTCTACAAATTTGATGATCAACGCGGTTAAAAGCCATGAAACACATCACCTTTCACCTTGATTTCATATCGCCCTATGCTTACCTCGCGTTTGAGCAATTGCCCGAGGCACTCCAAGGCATCAGCTACAGCATTGACTACCGGCCCGTTTTGTTCGCAGGCATGCTCAAACACCATGGTCAATTGGGGCCTGCTGAAATTGCCCCCAAACGTGACTGGACGTATCGGCAGGTGATGTGGCTGGCGGACAAGCTGGGTATCCCCCTGCGCATGCCTGCCAGCCATCCCTTCAATCCGTTGCCTTTACTGCGTTTGGCACTGGCTTGCGGTACAAATCCAGGTGACACCAACCGGTATATCTGCGAGCAGATCTTCAAACACGTGTGGACGAGTGGCGCGGACATGAATGATGCGGCGCACTTTGACGCATTGCTGGCTCAACTCAAACCCAAACACGATTTGAAAAGCGATGACATCAAAGCCAGCCTGAAAACCAATACCGAAGCCGCCATCAGCCAGGGTGTTTTTGGTGTGCCTGCGTTTGTGGTTGACAACAAAATCTTTTGGGGCCTGGACGCGCTGCCCATGCTGCGCGATTACCTGATGGCTGCGCCCTGGTTTGAAGCGGGCGGCTGGGAGCGCTCTTGTCAGGTTGCGGCAGGCGTCGTTCGAAAAGAATAGCAGAGCAACCTAGCGTTTCCCCTAGATAATCCGCATCTTGAAATTTTTTTTTCGGGTTTTCCCTTGAGTTGTCAGTTCTTGTTATTTTCGCGTCAGAGCGGGGTCAGTCGCAACCAAAACAATACGCGAGTCTTCCATTTTGGAAGTCTTATTATTTTTTGGAGACAGCTATGGCAACAACAACAGTCGCTCCACGCCCCATGACTGCAGAAGAGAAGAAAGTTATCTTCGCTTCATCACTGGGTACCGTGTTTGAGTGGTATGACTTTTATCTGTACGGCTCATTGGCCGCCGTTATCGCCAAACAGTTCTTTGGTGGCCTGGATCCCACATCAGCCTACATTTTTGCACTGCTGGCGTTTGCTGCAGGCTTTATTGTTCGCCCGTTTGGTGCATTGGTTTTCGGTCGTTTAGGCGACATGATTGGGCGCAAATACACCTTCCTGGTCACGATTGTGATCATGGGCACGGCAACGTTTATCGTTGGCTTGCTACCTAACTACGCCACTATTGGCATTGCTGCACCGATCATTCTGGTCGCACTGCGCATGCTGCAAGGTCTGGCTTTGGGTGGTGAGTATGGCGGCGCTGCCACATACGTTGCTGAGCATGCCCCCATGGGCAAGCGCGGCGCGTACACCGCATGGATTCAAACCACCGCAACGCTGGGTCTGTTTTTAAGCTTGCTGGTGATTTTGGGCGTACGGCTTAGCCTTGGCGATGCAGCATTTGCTGATTGGGGCTGGCGTATTCCGTTCCTGTTGTCTATTCTTCTGCTGGGTGTGTCGGTCTACATTCGTTTGAGCATGAATGAATCGCCCGCTTTTGCCAAAATGAAAGCTGAAGGCAAAACATCAAAAGCACCGTTGTCCGAATCGTTTGGTCAGTGGAAGAATCTGAAAATCGTGATTTTGGCGTTGGTTGGTTTGACGGCTGGTCAGGCTGTCGTCTGGTACACAGGGCAGTTTTACGCCTTGTTCTTCTTGACATCGATCGCCAAGGTTGACGTAACCACCGCCAACTTGATGATCGCTGGCTCTTTGATCATCGGAACACCATTTTTCCTGCTGTTCGGCTCGCTGTCAGACAAAATTGGCCGCAAGCCAATTATCCTGGGCGGTTGCCTGATTGCAGCATTGACGTACTTCACTGTGTTCCCCATGCTGCTGAACTACGCCAACCCGGCGCTGGTTGCCGCACAAAAGGCAGTGCCTGTCACCATCACGGCTGACCCAGCGACTTGCTCATTCCAGGGCAGCCCGATTGCACGTCCGATTGACTTCACCAGCTCTTGCGACATTGCCAAACGTACGTTGACAGAGAACTATGTTCCCTACAAAAACGTGGCTGGCCCTGCCGGTTCAGTTGCAGTCATCAAGTTGGGTGACAAAGAGATTCCATCTTTGAATGCCACATTGAATGACAAGCGCGATGCGTTCTCTCCTGAAAGTGCCAAAGGCATTGCCGACTTTAAAAAGGCCGTGGTCGAAACAGCCAAAACTGCGGGTCTGACAGCGAAAGCCGATGACAAGACCATGAACAAACCCATGGTTCTGGCTGTGCTGGTGTTCCTGGTGATTTTGGTCACCATGGTTTACGGCCCGATTGCGGCCATGCTGGTCGAGATGTTCCCAACCCGTATTCGCTACACATCCATGAGCTTGCCGTACCATATTGGCAACGGCTGGTTCGGCGGTTTGCTGCCTACCACTGCATTCGCGATGGTGGCTGCAACGGGCGATATTTTCTACGGCCTGTGGTACCCAGTGATTGTTGCTTCAGCTACCTTCATTATTGGTATGCTGTTCATCAAAGAAACCAAAGACGTTGACATTTTTGCCAACGACTAAGTTTTAAGTTGTTACCCAAGGCC
>JANOWR010000014.1:0-16391 GCA_031417995.1 Polaromonas sp.
TGCCAGTCGCAGGCGGTTATTGGTTGCTGTTTGCTTCCAGTCGTTCATGTCAGGCAGCGGTGGCAGTGCAAGGTCTGCCAAGCCATTCCATACCCTGTGAAAAGCCCGCAAGGCTGGCGGGGTAGCCAGCGTCTCCAAAAACGCCTCCAGCTTCGGGCCATGCGCGCCGTCGTCCTGTGGGTAGATTTGCCAGACAAAGGGTTTGTCAGCCCAGATGGCCCGAACAACCGAGTCTTCACCGCGTACAAAGTTGATGTCGCTGGCCCACAACAGGTGGTCAAAGTCTGTTTGGGTGAACAACGGCAGGTATGAAATTGATAGCTGCTTGCGCCCGAATTCATTGGGCTGGAAGTCGATTTGACAGGTAATTTTAGCTATTTTTGAATCCAAAAGTGACTTCACGGCCTGTGTTGCGCGTCCAGCCGCCACCAGCAAGCGTACGGGCTTACCGTTGATGCCGTTTTGGGTCAAATCGTCCAGCAGCTGAGTCAGGGCAGGGGGGTCGTAACAAAACAGGGACACGAGAACTTCAGCGTCTTCACCTTGCCAATCAATGCCAAGCTGGTTTAACCAGGCATTGCGGTCAAACGCTGCTTGCCGTTTGAGCAAATCAGGCTCCCGCAGCAGACCGCCTGTGTCAGCCGTGAAGCCAGGATAGAAAAACACCTTGTGCCAGCCTGCCGCAGGCCCGCTGCTGACCAGATTCGTCAAACCGTGGCTGCGAGCGACGTAGGATTCGGCAGACAGGTATTCGAGATTGATCCAGAGCGGTTTTTGAGGGTTATTTTGGCCTGAAGCCGAATGGATCCGGGCGCAATAAGCTATAAATTCAGGAGCAACGTCGCAGCCAAAGGCTTCAATCAAGACGTCGCAGGGCGTGGTGTCCAGGCAAGACACATCCAGCGGCTCAATCCACGGCAACACCTGCACGCCCTGGCAACCCCCTGGCGCCATCCAGGTCAATGCAGAGCCGTCATCCACCCACAGTCGCACACGCTGACCTCTGTTGGCCAGGTCCGCGGCCAGCCGCCAGCAAATGCCGATGTCACCAAAGTTGTCGATGACTTTGCAGAAAATATCCCATTGGAGTGAACGCATCAGCTAATTGTCCACAATACGGCATGTCCAAAGATTTTGAATTCGCGCCGGAACTGCTGGCAGAAGTCGCCGCGCTGCCTGCGCTTCCGGGCGTTTACCGCTACTTTGATGCCGAAGGCGGTGTGCTGTACGTGGGCAAGGCACGCAACCTGAAAAAGCGCGTCTCGAATTACTTTCAAAAAAACCATGGCGGCACGCGGATTGGCCACATGGTGACCAAAATCTCGCGCATGGAAACCACGGTGGTGCGCAGCGAGGCAGAGGCGCTGCTGCTGGAGAACAACCTGATCAAAACGCTGAACCCGCGTTTTAATATTCTGTTCAGGGACGACAAGAGCTACCCGTATCTCAAGCTGGCCACCCATCAGTTCGCACGGGTGGCTTATTACCGTGGCGCGGTTGAAAAAAAGCACAAATATTTTGGCCCTTACCCCAGCGCCTGGGCGGTCAAAGAAAGCATTTTGCTGCTGCAAAAAGTCTTCAAGCTGCGCACCTGTGAAGACACGGTTTTCAACAACCGTAGCAGGCCCTGTTTGCTGTACCAGATCAAACGCTGCTCCGCGCCTTGCGTGGGTCACATCACGGCTGAGGCGTATGCACAAGACGTGGCGAATGCCGAGAAATTCTTGCAGGGCGAAACGCAAGAAATATTGACGGGGCTAGAGCAACAAATGCTGGCGCATGCCGACAAGCTGGAGTTTGAACAGGCCGCCGAACTGCGCAACCAGATGTCGGCGCTGTCCAAGGTGCTGCATCAGCAGGCTATGGAGATAGGTGGCGACAAGGACGTGGACATCTTGGCCGTGAAAGTGCAGGGCGGCAAGGCCTGCGTGAACCTGGCCATGGTGCGCGGCGGGCGGCATCTGGGCGACAGGCCGTATTTTCCGACGCATATTGAAAACGCAGTCGATGTCGCTGAGCTGGACGCTGAAATCGACGCCGAAGAAACGCTGGCCAGCAAGGCCAAGTCGCTCGAAGCGCTGGTTCTGGAGGCCTTCATTGCCCAGCATTACATCGACGTGCCCGTGCCCGCCATGCTGGTGTGCAGTGAGCCGGTTGACAAGGAACTGGTAGCCGCTCTGATTGCCCAGAGCGGTGTGAAGTTTGCCGCGATTCACCAGCCACGTGAGCAGCGTCGCATCTGGCTGGACATGGCGATGAAAAACGCCGAACTGCAACTGGCGCGGCTGCTGGCAGAGCAGGGCAGCCAGCAGGCCAGAACCCGCGCGCTGGCTGAAGCGATGGACCTGTCTCTTGACGATTTGGCCACGCTGCGCATCGAGTGCTTTGACATTTCGCACACAGCGGGCGAGGCCACTCAGGCATCGTGCGTGGTGTTTGCTGAACACAAAATGCAAAGCGCGCAATACCGTCGTTACAACATCGAAGGCATCACGCCAGGCGATGACTACGCCGCCATGCGCCAGGTGCTGACGCGACGCTACAGCAAGCTGGCCGAGGCGGTAAAAAACAACGATGGACGCTTGCCTGATTTGGTACTGGTTGACGGCGGCAAAGGCCAGGTAAGCATGGCGCGTGAGGTGTTTAACGAGCTGGGTCTGGACCTGGGCTTGATTGCAGGCGTTGAAAAGGGCGAGGGCCGAAAAGTGGGCCTGGAAGAGCTGGTGTTTGCCGATGGCCGCGACAAGGTTTACCTGGGCCGTGACTCTGCCGCACTGATGCTGATCGCGCAAATCCGCGACGAGGCGCACCGCTTTGCCATCACCGGCATGCGCGCCAAACGCGCCAGCGTACGCACCGGCGCCAGCAAGCTGGAAGACATTGAGGGCATTGGCCCCAAAAAGCGCGCCAGCTTGTTGCAGCGCTTTGGCGGCATACGCGCCATTGCCTCGGCCAGTGTTGAAGACATTGCCACGGTGGATGGCATTTCAAAAGAGCTGGCCGAAGAGATTTACCGGGCGCTGCACTGAAAATGCTAAAAAAAGCGTAAAAATCTGATTTTTACCTGTCAAATAGGCCTACAGCCCAATGAATTCGGGTGCAAGCAGCTCCTGAATAAATAGCATTCAAATTGCAGTGCAGAGCATGCCAAAATGCCTGATGAAGTTTTGGACCATTCCCACCATCATGACCTGGACGCGCATCATTGCGATTCCGCTCATTGTTGGTGTTTTTTACCTGGACATTCCCGAAGAAAAGCGCAATCTCATCGCTGCGGTCATGTTTGTGGTTTTTGCCGCCACCGACTGGCTGGACGGCTATTTGGCCCGCAAGCTCAACCAGACATCGTCATTCGGCGCGTTTTTGGACCCCGTGGCCGACAAGTTTCTGGTTTGCGCGGCCTTGCTGGTGCTGGTGCATTTGCAGCGTGCTGATGTGTTTGTGGCGCTCATCATCATTGGCCGGGAGATCGCCATTTCAGCCTTGCGCGAATGGATGGCCATGATTGGCGCCACCAAAAGCGTGGCGGTACACATGATTGGCAAAATCAAAACTTTTGTGCAAATGACGGCGATTCCCTTTTTGCTGTATGACGGTGTCTTGCTGGGCATCATTGACACCCATGTCTGGGGCACCTGGCTGATCTGGATTTCTGCCGTCTTGACGGTCTGGTCAATGGTCTATTACCTGCAAAAAGCGATTCCTGAAATCCGCAAGCAGGCCAAATAGCAGGCTGCCTCTTTTGAAATCTTTTTTTGACGCCGCATGGCTGCGCGCCATGCCCGCTGTGTTTGTCGTTATCTGGAGCACCGGTTTTGTGGTGGCCAAATATGGTTTGCCGTATGCGCCACCCCTTACTTTTTTGACGATTCGCTACGCGCTGTCGCTGCTTTGCTTTCTGGTCTGGATTAATTTGGCTCGCGTGTCGTGGCCGCGTGGTCGACAGCAGTGGCTGCACCTGTCGGTCAGCGGCGTGCTGATTCATGCGGGCTACCTGGGCGGCGTGTGGATGGCCATCAAGTTGGGCATGGGGTCTGGCCTGGCGTCGCTCATGGTGGGCTTGCAGCCTGTCTTGACGGCGCTTTGGGTGTCCAGCATGTCGTCAACTGATGAAGGCGGAGAAAAAGTTACCAAGCGCCAGTGGCTGGGTTTGGCGCTGGGTTTGGGTGGTCTGGTGCTGGTGGTGTCGCGCAAGTTTGACAGCACAAACGAAGTGACCGCATTCACACTTGCGGCCATCACTGTTGCGTTGCTCAGCATCACAGTTGGGACGCTGTACCAAAAACACTTTGTACAACCGGCTGACGTGCGCGGCGCCAACGCGGTTCAGATTGCGGCGGCGTTCATCGTCACGCTGCCGCTGGCAATGTTTGAAACCGAGGCCGTTACCTGGACGCCGCAATTCGTTGGCGCACTGGCCTGGTCAGTGCTGGTGCTGACGCTGGGCGGCTCATCGCTGTTGTACATGCTGATCCAGCGAGGCGCAGCCACAGCCGTGACCAGCCTGTTGTACCTGGTACCGCCCTGTACGGCGCTGATGGCCTGGCTGTTGTTTGCCGAGCCGATCACGGTGGTGACTGTTGTGGGTACGGCAATTACCGCTTTGGGCGTGAGTTTGGTCGTGCGGGCGGCCAGGCCTGCCCTGTAAACTGATCCGTAAAGAAGATCATTCGATGTTTCAAAATTTTGTGAGCTGCAAGATTTCATGCCATGCTGGCGGGGTTCATACACTTAGGGGTGGCAGTGGTCCACCCTTGCTGCTGTTGCACGGCCACCCTCAAACACACGCCATGTGGCATCTGGTCGCGCCCGCTCTGGCAAAGCACTTCACGGTGGTGATGATGGACTTGCGGGGCTATGGTGATTCAGCCCGGCCTGCCAGTGACGCCGAGCATGCAACCTATTCAAAGCGCGCCATGGCGCTCGATGCCCTGGCCGTCATGCAGCACTATGGGTTTGAGCGCTTTGGCGTATTGGCGCATGACCGGGGCGCGCGTGTGGCGCATCGCCTGGCGCTGGACCACCCGGCTGCGGTTGAACGCCTGATGTTGCTTGACATTGCCCCCACACTGGCCATGTACGAGAACACGACACAAGCTTTTGCCACCGCCTACTGGCACTGGTTTTTTCTGATCCAGCCGGCGCCGCTGCCTGAAGCATTGATCGAGTCTGACCCGGTACGCTATATCCGCAGCTTGATGGGCAAGCGGCACGCAGGCCTCGCGGCGTTTGCCCCCGAAGCACTGGCTGAATACGAACGCTGCGCGCAAATAGCAGGCACGGCCGAGGCCATTTGCGAAGACTACCGCGCCAGTGCCTCGATTGACCTGTCCCATGACCGTGAAGATGTGGCGTCTGGCCGCAAGCTCACGCAGCCTCTACAGGTTTTGTGGGGCCAGCACGGTGCGGTGGGCCAATGCTTTGAGGTCCTCGCGCTGTGGCGCGACTGTGCAACGCAGGTCAGTGGCAACAGCTTGCCATGTGGTCACTACATTGCTGAAGAAGCGCCCGAACTTTTGATTCCGCATGTCTTGAATTTTTTTATCAACCAAATTAACACCACAGGAAACAACCATGAGTAAAAAACGTATTGCCGTTATCGCTGGCGACGGCATTGGCAAAGAAGTCATGCCCGAGGGCATTCGCGTGATGGACGCTGCAGCGCGCAAATTTGGCATTGATTTGCAGTTTGACCATTTCGACTTTTCAAGCTGGGACCACTACGAAAAGCACGGCCAGATGATGCCTGACAACTGGAAAGACCAGATTGGCGGGCACGATGCGATTTACTTTGGCGCAGTGGGCTGGCCTGAAAAAATTGCTGACCATGTGTCTTTGTGGGGATCACTGCTTTTGTTTCGCCGCGAGTTTGACCAGTACATCAACCTGCGGCCCGCCCGTTTGATGCCTGGCATCATCGCTCCGGTGGTGCGGCGTGATGGGTCGGCACGCGCACCCGGCGAGATTGATTTTTACATCGTGCGTGAAAACACCGAAGGTGAATATTCCAGCATTGGCGGCACGGCCTTCCCGGGTACCGAGCGTGAATTTGTCTTGCAGCAATCGGTCTTCACCCGTATCGGTGTTGACCGCGTGCTCAAGTTCGCGTTTGAGCTGGCCCAGTCACGGCCCAAAAAGCACCTGACGAGCGCCACCAAGTCGAATGGCATTTCAATTTCCATGCCGTACTGGGATGAACGCGTCGTCGAAATGGCAAAAAACTATCCGGATATTCGTCTTGACAAATTTCACATCGACATCCTGACCGCGCATTTTGTACAGCGCCCCGACTTTTTTGATGTGGTGGTTGCCAGCAATCTGTTTGGTGACATTTTGAGCGACCTTGGCCCCGCTTGTACCGGCACGATTGGCATTGCACCGAGCGCCAACCTGAACCCCGAGCGCAAGTTTCCATCACTCTTTGAGCCAGTTCACGGCTCTGCCCCTGACATTGCAGGCAAGCAGTTGGCCAACCCGATCGGACAAATCTGGTGCGGCGCGATGATGCTGGAGTTTTTGGGCCACAAAAATGCTCATGATGCCGTGCTGGGTGCGATTGAAAAAGTTTTGGCTCCACAGAGTGGTGCACCTCGCACCCCTGACCTGGGCGGAACCGCAACGACGGCAGATGTAGGCAAAGCCATTGCGGCTGCTCTGGCTTGAGCTGCTTCAGCAGTGGCTTTGCAGGGATTTTGTCAAGCAGAAAAATTACACTGTCTGCTTGCGATTTAGCTTTGCACGTGTAAAAAAGAGACTAGAATCCGCCACCTCACGTCGATAAAATCAATGCTGGTTGACACGTTGCAAGTCAATGGCTTTAATGATGTTCAGCAGATTAAACTGCACGTGTTGCTTCTTGTTGATGTCTGGGTTGATGTCACTGAAGATGCTTTTTTAGAGACAACCAATTTAACTTTTTTAACGAGGGACAGCTTGTGAACAAGACAGAACTTATCGAGCACATTGCCAAACACGCAGACATTTCCAAAGCCGCAGCAACGCGCGCCCTGGAGTCAACCATTGGTGCCGTGAAAACAACCCTGAAAAAAGGAGGCACTGTGTCTCTGGTGGGTTTTGGTACTTTTGCCGTGGGCAAACGTGCTGCCCGCGTAGGCCGCAACCCGCGTACCGGCGATGCGATTAAAATCAAGGCAGCCAAGGTGCCGAAGTTTCGTCCAGGCAAAGCGCTTAAAGATGCTTTGAACTGATACGGGATTGAATTCAAGGATTTAAAAAAGTTTATGGCGGGGTGCTTAGCTCAGTTGGTAGAGCAGCGCCCTTACACGACGTAGGTCGGCGGTTCGAGCCCGTCAGCACCCACCACCCGCCGTAAATTTTTTGAACATCCTTTTACCCGTGATGACCGAAGGCGAACAATCTGTTCGCCTTTTTTGTTTGTGCCTTGATTGCCTTTTTTTCTGATTTTGACAGTCGTACAGGATTTCTCTGATGTTTGATTTCATTCGCAAGCACACCAAGATCACGATGGGTTTTTTGTTTTTGCTGATCGTGCCTTCTTTTATTTTGTTTGGCATGGACGGCTACAGCCAGTCCAAAGACAAAAGCCCGGTCGTTGCCAAAGTCGATGGTCAGGAAATTCTTCAAACCGAATGGGACAGGGCGCACCTGCGTGAGGTGGACAAGCTCAAGGCCTCCATGCCGTCGCTTGATGCCAAACTGCTCGACTCGCCAGAGGCCCGCTATTCAACCCTTGAACGCCTGGTACGTGACCGCGTGCTGCTTGCCGCAGTTGGCAAATCAAAACTTAACACCAGTGACCAGCGGCTGGCCCGAGAGCTGCAAGACAACCCTGACATTGCTGCATTGCGCCGGCCTGACGGCACGCTTGACATGGCGCGTTACCGCCAACTGCTGGGGGGCCAGGGCATGAGCCCTGAAATGTTTGAGGCCAATGTGCGTTCTGACCTGTCAAGCCGCCAGGTGCTGATGGGTGTGGCGGGCAGTGGGTTTTCGTCAAATGTGGCTGCTGACACCGCGCTCAATGCGTATTTTGAAAAACGCGAGATTCAGATTGCACGTTTTTCTACCCAGGACTATGCCGCCAAACTGAATCCGACTGACGCGGACCTGGAGCAGTTTTACAAAGCCAACGCCAACCTGTTTCAAGCGCCCGAGCAAGCCAATATTGAATATGTTTTGTTCGATGTTGAAACCATTAAAAAAGGTCTGGTGATTGCCGAGGCTGACCTGAAGGCCTACTACGATCAAAACGCCCAGCGCCTGGGCGGCACTGAAGAGCGCCGTGCCAGCCACATCCTGATTGCATCACCCAAAAGCGCCCCCGAGGCAGACCGCCAAAAAGCCAAAGCCAAAGCGCTTGAGCTGGCGGCTGGGGTTAAAAAATCGCCAGATACGTTTGCCGATGTTGCACGTAAAAATTCGCAAGATCCAGGCTCTGCTCCCGCTGGAGGTGACCTCGACTTTTTTGCCCGCGACGCCATGGTCAAACCATTTTCAGACGCTGCCTTTGCCATGAAAAAAGGCGACATCAGTGATGTGGTCGAGTCAGAGTTTGGCTATCACATCATCAAATTAACTGACGTTAAAGCGCCCAAGCAGCGTAGCTATGACGAGATGAAACCCGAGCTGGAAGCCGAGGTTAAAAAGCAGCAGGCGCAAAAGAAATTTACGGAGACTGCCGAAGGCTTTACCAACGCCGTGTATGAACAAGCCGACAGCTTGAAGCCCACCGCTGACCGCTTGAAGCTTGAAGTCAAAACCGCCATCGGCATTACCCGCAAACCCCCGCCGGGCGTGACGGGTGCGCTGGCCAACCCCAAGTTTTTGAATGCGATTTTTGCACCCGACACGATTGAGAAAAAACGCAACACAGAAGCGGTTGAAGTCGCCTCTAACCAATTGATTTCTGGCCGCATTACACAGTACACAGCGGCCCGCACGCGCCCACTGGCTGAAGTCAAAGACATGGTGCGCCAGCGCTGGCTGGCCCAGCGCGGTGCAGAAGAAGCCCGCAAAGACGGCCTTGCCAAACTCGCAGCCTGGAAGGCAGCCCCCGCAAGTGCCGTGTTGCCAGAAACCCTGGCCGTGTCACGTGACCAGCCACAAAAGCAGCCCATGCAGCTGGTAGACGCTGCACTGCGCGCCGATGCCGCTGCCTTGCCTGCATTTTCAGGCATTGACCTGGGCGTACAAGGCTACGCCATTGTCAAAGTCCTGAAAGTCTTGCCACGCGAAGCATCGCCGGAGGCCGCCACCAGGCAAGAGCGCAACCAATACACCCAGTGGTGGACGGCAGCTGAAAGCCTGGCGTATTACAACGTTCTGAAAGAACGTTTTAAAACCGACATAAAAGTAGCCAAGCCAGTTCGCGCAAAAGCTGATTTGCTGACCAGCCCTGATGCCACCACCACCCAGTAGGGCGTTATAATCTCCTCTCTACGGTGGCTGTAGCTCAGTTGGTAGAGTCCAGGATTGTGATTCCTGTTGTCGTGGGTTCGAGCCCCATCAGCCACCCCAAAGTTTGAAAGCCTGCTATCTATTAGATAGCAGGCTTTTTTGTTTTGCTGCATGTGGAACCAAAGCAACTGGAAGTCAATGTTTTCATGGGCTGTAGTCCTTTACCCTGTCTTTACTGGCAGGTGTCAACAGTGACACCCGGCCTGCCGTTGAAGGATGGACCCGACAAGCCATCAGGTTTGACGGCGCGGTTAGTCAACTTAAAGGAAACACCATGAAAAAATCATTTGTACTCGCATGTTTCATCTCAGCTTGCGCCGTGTCCAGCTTTGCGCAAACACCCGCTAACGTAGAGGGTGCCCGGCTGGTAGCGCAGCGTGATGCAGCTTATGCAAAGGCACACCCGACCGCTGCCATGACACCCAGCAAGCCTGTGGTCAAGCACCGCACACATCGCAAAGCGGTAAAAAAGGTGACGAAGTAAAACGCTGAGCGTTGCGTTTTCATTCAGCCACTCAAAAGCTGAAAGCCGGATGAACGTCAAAGTTAATCCGGCTTTTTTTGTTGAGGCAGATGATGTAAGGCTAGTTCACCATCACCAGCTTTCCCTTCACTCCGCGCGAGCCCATATGCGCATACGCAGCCTTTAGCTCGCGCATGGGCATCGTGCTGTCGATCACGGGTTTGATCTTGCCTTGCGCGTACCAGGTGGCCAGCTCGGCCATCATGGCGGCGTTGGCTTTGGGCTCTGCCTTGGCAAAGCCGCCCCAGAACACGCCGACGATGGATGCGCCTTTTAGCAGGGGCAAATTCAGCGGCAATGATGGCGTGGGGCCGGATGCAAAACCCACCACCAGGTAGCGGCCACGCCAGGCGATCGAGCGGAAGGCGGGTTCGGTGTAATCGCCGCCAACAGGGTCATACACCACGTTGGGACCTTTGCCGCCTGTGAGCAGCTTGATTTGCTCGCGCAAGTCTTGCGTGCTGTAGTTGATGGTTTCGTCTGCGCCTATGGACTTGCTAAGCGCGCATTTTTCATCGGTCGATGCTGCGGCAATCACGCGTGCGCCGACAGCTTTGGCGATTTGAATCGCCGATGTGCCCACGCCACCTGCTGCGCCCAGTACCAGCAGCGTTTCACCCGCTTTGAGTTGTGCGCGGTCAACCAGTGCGTGGTGTGATGTGGCGTAGATCATGATGAAAGCTGCGGCATCAACAAACGGAAATCCCGGCGGCAACGGCATGCATAAAGCGGCGGGCGCGACGGTGTGGGTGGCAAAGCCGCCTGTGCCCGACAGGCAGGCCACGTGCTGGCCAACGGTAAGGTGTGTCACGCCTTCGCCTACGGCCTGCACCACCCCTGCGTATTCAGAGCCGGGTACAAAGGGCAGGGGCGGCTTCATCTGGTACTTGTTTTGCACAATCAGCAGGTCAGGGAAATTGAGCGACGCGGCCTTGATCTCGATCAGCACTTCGCCTGCATTGGGGGTGGGGGTGGGCAACTCTTGCCACGTCAGGGCGTCAACGCCGGTGGGGTTCTCGCAAAGCCAGGCATGCATGGTGTTCTCCGTTAAATATTGGATGCGCCATCATAGGCAGGTTACTGCATGGTCATCCATGGTTTGTCTCCCCTGTGACCTAAAATCAAAAACATGAAAATTCTTATCTCCAACGACGACGGTTATCAGGCCACCGGCATTGCGGCCCTGTATGAGGCTTTAAAAGACATTGCCGACGTGGAGGTGGTGGCCCCCGAGCAAAATAACAGCGCCAAGTCAAACGCGCTGACGCTGCACACACCAATGTATGTGCAGACGGCGGCCAATGGTTTCAGGTACATCAATGGCACGCCGGCTGACTGCGTGCACATTGCGCTGACGGGCCTCTTGGGTTACAAGCCCGACCTGGTCGTGTCAGGCATCAACAACGGGGCCAACATGGGCGACGACACGATTTATTCAGGCACCGTTGGCGCGGCGATGGAAGGGTATTTGTTTGGTATTCCGGCGATTGCTTTTTCACAAACGGAAAAGGGCTGGGCGCACATTGATGCGGCCGGCAGGCGCGCGCGGGCGCTGGTGCAGCAACTGATGCCGTCGATTGCCAAGCCGGGCCACCCGTGGCTGTTAAATGTCAACATTCCCAACCTGCCAGATGCCGAGCTGAAAGAGACCAGGGTTGTGCGCCTGGGTCGTCGTCATGCGGCTGAAAAAGTCATCACCCAAACCAGCCCGCGTGGCGACACCATGTACTGGATAGGCGGCGCAGGCCCGGCCAAAGACGACAGCGACGGTACCGACTTTCATGCAGCCAAACAAGGCCACGTGTGCCTGACACCACTGCATGTTGACCTGACCGAACATGCGCAATTGCCGCATTGGGCGGAGCGCATGGCCAAGCTGGAGTCAAGCGGCGCATGAAACCCCTTGACGCAGCCCGCCGACCAGGTTTTCCGCTTCGCATGCCGAGCGATTTTGGCAAAGCCGACGCTACTAAAAATATAGCTGCTCGCGCCCGAGAAATGGGAGCTACAGGCCTAAAACATGCCTCAAAAGTGCTGAAAACACCAGTTTCGAGTGCTGCAACAGGCGTTGCAACTGGTTTAGGACTTGATTCGCAGGCCGTGCGCGCCCGCATGGTGCAAAAGCTGGCCGCGCAGGGCGTGCAAGACAGCCGCGTGCTGGCTGCGTTGGGGCAGGTCGAGCGGCACCGCTTTGTGGATTCAGCCCTGGTGAACCAGGCCTATGAAGACACCAGCCTGCCCATCGGCCTGGGGCAGACCATCAGCAAACCGAACGTTGTGGCACGCATGCTGGAGCTATTGGTTAAGGGCCATGATGGCAAGCTGGGCCGGGTACTCGAGATTGGCACTGGCTGTGGCTACCAGGCAGCGCTGCTGGCGCAACTGGCGACTGAGGTTTACAGCATTGAACGGCTGCGCGGCCTGCATGACAAGGCGCGTGACAACCTGCGCCCGCTGCGGGTGGGTAATTTGCATCTGCTGTTTGGCGACGGCATGGTTGGCTATGCCAAAGGCGCGCCGTATGCCGCCATCATTGCTGCTGCCGGTGGTGAGGCACTGCCGCAAGCCTGGATAGACCAGTTGGCCATCGGTGGGCGACTGGTAGCGCCCGTGCAGGGTGTGGGCGGCGCGCAAGCCTTGGTGGTGGTCGACAAGACCGCGCGCGGCATCACGCAGACACTGCTGGAAGCCGTGCACTTTGTGCCTTTAAAATCAGGCACAAGCTGAAAAAGCTCTTTTAAAGTCCATAGGCAGGAAACAATGCGTTCAATCTCCCATACCTTGCTGCATGCGTTGCTGGCTGTTACGGTCGTCATGGCTGCGGGCTGTAGCTCACGCTCCCTGACCCCCGCACCGGTTGAAGACCGCGGCACCAGCACATCACGGCCTGCGAGTTCAGCGCCTGTTGCAACGGGTGATGTCAAGCAAATGCCCGGTTTTGAAAACGCGGGCAAGCCGGGTTACTACACCGTCAAACCAGGCGACACGCTGATCCGCATCGGCCTGGACACGGGCCAAAATTTTCGCGACATCGTGCGCTGGAACAATCTGGAAAACCCCAACCTGATTGAAGTTGGCCAGGTGCTGCGAATAGTGCCGCCCAGCAGCGACAACCCGCTGGTTGTGACGCGACCTGTCACGTCTGGTACGGCCAATACCACCACTGCTGCTGCGCCCGTACGGCCCGCGTCAGCCCCAGCCAGCAGCCCACAGCCTGTAGCGACTGAAGACGATATTGCCTGGATATGGCCCGCACAGGGCAAGCTGATTGCCGGGTTTGACGAGGTTAAAAACAAGGGTTATGACATTGATGGCAAGACAGGCGATGCCATCATCGCGTCAGCCGATGGCCGCGTGGTTTACGCCGGGGCTGGCCTGCGTGGCTATGGCAACCTGATAATTTTGAAACACAACAACACCTACCTGACAGCTTATGCCCACAACCAGACGCTGTTGGTCAAGGAAGACCAGACGGTTAAAAAAGGCCAAAAGATTGCCGAAATGGGCAACAGCGACGCTGACCGGGTCAAGCTGCACTTTGAGATTCGCCGCCAGGGCAAACCGGTAGACCCGGCCAAATATTTGCCGGCCAAGTAAGTACCGGTGGCTGATAACTTACCGACGCCTGTCGCCAAAGACTACCCGCCCGACCTGCTCACTGTCGAGTCGCTCGACATCGAGGCGCAGGGCATTGCCCACCGTGCCGATGGCAAGGTGGTATTCATTGAAGGGGCGCTGCCGTACGAGGTCGTGACGGCCAATGTGTACCGCAAAAAACCGTCGTTTGAAAAAGCGATGGTGATGGCGATTCACCGTGAATCATCCCAGCGCGTCACGCCCGGTTGCCCGCACTTTGGCATGCACACCGGGGCGTGTGGCGGTTGCAAAATGCAGCACCTGCATGTGGGCGCGCAAGTCGCTGTCAAGCAGCGGGTGCTTGAAGATGCTTTGGAACATATCGGCAAGCTCAAAGTTGACAACCTGATGCGTGCCATTGAAGGGCCGGCCTGGGGCTACCGCTACCGGGCGCGTCTGTCGGTGCGTTATGTGCGCAAAAAAGGCGAGGTGCTGGTGGGTTTTCATGAGCGCAAAAGCAGCTTTGTGACCGACATGAGCCATTGCCCGGTGCTCCCGCCGCACGTCAGCAACATGCTGCTGCCGCTGCGCACACTGATTGCCAGCCTGGACGCTAAAGAGACCGTGCCGCAAATTGAACTGGCCTGCGGCGACAGCATCACCGCGCTGGTGTTGCGGCACATGGAAGACCTGAGCGAAGGCGACAAAAACAAACTGCGCGCCTTTACCGCTGTCAACCCTGGCTTGCAATGGTGGCTGCAACCGGGCGGATTGGAAACGGTGGCGTTGCTTGACCAGGATGTGCCCCAGCTCAGCTACGCACTGCCCGAGTTTGGCGTGGTCATGCCTTTCAAGCCGACAGACTTCACGCAGGTCAACCCGCACATCAACCAGGTGCTGGTGTCGCGTGCGCTGCGCCTGCTGGACGTGCAGCCACATGAGCGGGTGATTGACTGGTTTTGCGGTTTGGGCAACTTCACACTGCCACTCGCCACCCGCGCGCGTGAGGTGCTGGGCATTGAAGGCAGTGAGGTGCTGGTGGCGCGTGCACAGCAAAATTTTGCATTAAATAGGGCTGTGGCCCAAACAATTCGGGCACAAGCAGCTATCAATTTTGTAGCGCGCAACCTGTTTGAGATGACGCCTGCCTTGCTGGCCAAAGACGGCATGGCCGACAAGTGGCTGGTTGACCCGCCGCGTGAAGGCGCGTTTGAGCTGTTCAAGTCACTCGCCGCGCTGCATCAGCAGCTGGTCACGGGCGTGCCATGCGACGACGGCATTCACCAGCAAAGCCTGGCACTGGGCGACTGGATACTTCCCAAAAGAATTGTCTACGTCAGCTGTAACCCGGCGACGCTGGCGCGCGATGCGGGTGTGCTGGTGCAAAGCGGGGCTTACCGCTGTACGTCTGCCGGGGTGGTGAACATGTTTCCGCACACCGCCCATGTGGAATCAATTGCGGTTTTTGATCTGGTCATCAAGGTCAGTGATTGTCAGTAGTCGTGTGCTTGCAGGGGCAGAGTCCGCAGGCCGCTCATGCAAAAACCAGGGCCAGCAGTCGTATTTGCTGGGCCCTGAAACTCTTTACTTGCTGGCTGTGGATGTTGGACTGACTGTCACTGAGCCAACATTCGGTTGACCTTCTTTGTCAACCCTGCGGTCAAAAGTCAGTATTTTGCCAAACACGAGCTGAACCCAAAGCGGGTAGGTATAAGCAGTCCCTTTGTTGTGGTCAATGATGGCGCCAATCCCGCCACCCAACAAAATATTGCCTGCCATGCCGCCATTGGCGCGCGACACAGCTTGTCCTTTTGCCTCTGGATTTGACGCATGGGTGCATTCAATCATCAAATCCTTGCTGGAACGCCTCACTTGTACTGTGTCGCCTGATTTCGCAGTAAAGACACCATAGTCGTTGGTCAGCTTGCATTCTGCACCGGTCACCAGATTGCCAGTTTCAGTTTTTGTTTCGACCTTCATGGGATGTGTCACATCATTCAAGACGGATGCACAGCCGGAACAAAGGATGACAATCGCAGTTGCAAAGAAGAGTTTTTTCATGAGGTCTAGGTTTTAAATTTATGAGATTGACTGTATTCAGTCAGTTACAAGTGTAAGTCAACGTTAATTTGAAGATTGTCCGTTCGCCAATAAAAAAGGGCCTGAAGGCCCTTTTTTTTATCAGCACATGAATCGCTTAGTCACGCTCACCGCCAAAGATGCCCAACAAAGCCAGCAAGCTTTGGAAGATGTTGAAAAGGTCCAGGTAAATCGCCAGCGTGGCGCTGATGTAGTTGGTTTCACCGCCATCCATGACCTGCTTCAGGTCATACAGCAAGAAAGCGCTGAACACCGCAATCGCTAGCGTGCTGATGACGGCCATCAGCATGGTCGAACCGACAAACACATTGACAACCGCCGCCACCATGATGACCAGCGCACCGGCAAACAGCCATTTGCTCATGCCGCTCAGGTCGCGCTTGATAACGCTGGCCAGACTGGCCATCACAAACATCACGCCAGCCGTACCGCCAAAAGCTGTCATCACCAGGGTTGCACCGTTGCTAAAGCCCAGCACCATGGCAATCATGCGTGACAGCATCAAACCCATAAAGAAGGTAAAGCCCAGCAGCACCGGTACGCCCATGGCGGAGTTTTTGGTTTTTTCAATCGCGAATATAAAAGCGAAGGCGCCGCCCATGAAGACGATGAGACCCATGAATCCGGTGAGCTTGGCGGTGATGCCGGTGGCCACACCAAGGTAAGCGCCCAGCACCGTAGGTAGCAGGCTCAACGCCAACAGCCAATAGGTATTGCGCAAAACTTTGTTGCGTTCGGCTGGCGTTGTTGTGCC
>JANOWR010000015.1:0-23723 GCA_031417995.1 Polaromonas sp.
TACCAGTGGTACCAGTAGTTGCGCGCCTGCTGAATGCTCAGTGCCTGTGTGGGGTCGTTGGTGCCGTAGGCCACAGACAGCATCACCAGATGGCTGGCCACGCCCGGGCGCAGGCCGCAGGCAATCGCCACAGCGCGGGCACCCCAATCGTGGCCAACCAGCGCGGGCTGCTTCAAGCCCAGCGCGTCGATAAATTCCAGCAAATCACGCCCCAGCGCAGCAAGCTGGCCAGTGCGCGGCGTGTCGTCTCGCAAGAACTGCGTGGGCAAGAAGCCGCGCAAAGCAGGCACCAGCACCCGCCAACCCGCCAAAGCCAGACCTGGCGCAACAGCCGACCAGGTGCGAATGCTGTCTGGCCAGCCGTGCAGCAGCACGACGGTGCGGGTAGCCCGAGGATTCCACTCCTCGTAAGCCACGCGCAGCAGCGATGTGTCGACAAATTTCATTGTGGGTTGCATGGTGTGCTTTCTTTAAAGCTCTTCTTGCGTTGCCAAAAGTTGCTCGCGCAGCTTGCGATGCAAAATCTTGCCTGTGGCGGTGCGCGGCATGGCGGCGTCAGCAATGAACAGCACCGAGCGGGGACGTTTGTAGCCTGCCAGACGGTCTCGACAATATGCCAACATCTCGGCTTCATCCAGCTGTTGCCCATCGTGCAACACGATGACAGCGCGGACCGCCTCACCCCACTTGGCATCAGGCACGCCAATCACGGCAACGTCTTTGACTTTTGGATGTGCGCCGAGTACGCCCTCCACTTCAGACGGGTAAATGTTTTCACCGCCGCTGATGATCAGGTTGCTTTTGCGATCCACCAGATGAATGTACCCATCAGCATCGCGGCGCGCCATGTCCCCGACAGAACACCATTGCCCGCAGAATGCCTGAGCGGTTATGTCTGCGTTTTTCCAGTAGCCGTCAAACACGTACGACGTTCTTGAAAACAGCTCACCGACCTCGCCATCAATCACTTCTTTTTTATCGGCATCCAGAATTTTGATGGCGCCTGAACCCGCCCACTCCCGGCCTACCGAGCCAAGTCGCCGAATCTGTTCGTCAGGCTTGAGCACCGTTACCCAGCCGGTTTCAGTCGCGCCATAAAGCTCAAACAAACGTGAGTTCTTGAAGAAGTCGAGTATGGCAAGCTTGGTGTCCTTGCGCGCAGGCGCAGACGAGATCAGCAACTTGTCAACCGCACTCAGGTCATACCGCGCCTTCACCTCTTGCGGCAGTCCCAGCATCATGATGTAGTGGGTCGGTACCAGCGATGTGAATGTCGCCCGTTCTCGCGTGAGCGTGTGGAGCAAGGCCTCCGGGTCAAAGCTTTTGTGGTCATCCACCACAACTGTCGCCCCCAGATACATGAAGGTCAGGCCAAAGTACAGCGAGTTGGCGTGGCACATGGGCATGACCAGCAGCCCCGTGTCTTCACGAGAAAAACCAAATTCAAGCGCCGTGGCCAGCGCCAGTAAGGCATTGCCTTCATGGCTTCTGATGACCCCTTTCGGGCGGCCCGTTGTGCCCGAGGTGTACATCAGCGCAAACGGGTCTTGCGGCGTTACTGTCACCGTACACGCATCCGGCGATGCCCCAGCTATCAAAGCCTCATAGCCCAACCAGCCAGTAGGCGTGGGCCCACCGAAATGGATCCAGCAATTGGGCGCTATGGGTAACTCACCGCGTATCGACGCCAGGCTGCCGCACAAATCGTCCTGGGCAATCAATGCACTGGCCTCGCTGTGCAAGGCAATGTAGGAAATCTCAGCCGGCAGCAGACGAAAGTTGACGGGCACAGCCACCAGTCCGGCACGTGCTAGCGCCACGTAGATCTCCATCCATTCAATGCAGTTGTAAGCCAGCAAAACCACGCGGTCGCCCTTGTTGAGCCCCAGCGCCAGCAAGGCATTGGCCAGACGGCTGGCACGGTCGTCCCAGTCGGCAAATGTCAGCGCACGTCTTGAATCGCGGGTGCCGACTTTGTCTGGCTGCAAACGGGCATGCGAGGCGATGGTCTCTGACAAAGTGAGTTGTTGGCTCATGCGAAATCTCCTGAAAAGCTGCGCTGGACAATTAGTGCGAAATAAAAACTTGAACCTGAATTATTTGAATTCTGAATTCAGAGTTCTATTAGGATAAACCCCTAATAAACAGCTCTGTATGAATTCAGAATTCAGAATAAACTTTTATAAGCTCATAAAAATCCAAACACAAAGCCACTGCCAGTTGGCCTATTTCTTGAAGGACAAGCATGACTATTTCCGACAATTGCGCCGCCGCACTGATCGCACGCCTGTTGAAGGCACGCGGTGTTGACCGGGTGTTTGGTTTGTGTGGCGGCCACATCATGCCAATCTGGATGCGGCTGGATGCCGAAGGTATTCGCATCATTGATGTGCGCGATGAGCGCGCCGCAGTCTACATGGCCCATGCACATGCTGAATTGACAGGAGGGCTGGGCGTGGCCATCGTCACCGCCGGCCCTGGTGTGACGAATGCGATGACGGGTATCGCCAATGCACACGTTGCGCGGGCCCCGGTGCTGGTGCTGTCTGGCACGCCGCCACGAGCCCAGGAAAACCGTGGCGCGTTACAAGACATGGCGCACACCGATTTCGTGCGGCCCCTGACGCGCTATGCACGGACTGTGCGGCAACCCGAACTGGTGTTGCAAGAGCTGGACGAAGCCATAGCGCGCGCCTTTGGCCAGGGCGGCGAGCCTGGGCCGGTATACCTTGACTTTCCGGTTGATACGCTGCGTGCCGACGTGCCGTTAGCTGTGCAATTGCCTGAGCACTTCGCACCAAAGTCTCGCGACCTGTTGCTGCCTGACCCGGCGGCGGTTCAACGCGCTGTCGAACTGCTGTGGTCAGCGCGTCGGCCACTGTTTGTGTCAGGGCGTGGGGCGCGCGGCGCGGGCGCGGCGCTGACACGGCTGCTGGACCGCCTGGGCGCGCTGTATCTGGACACGGGTGAAAGCCGCGGTCTGGTGAGCGACGACCATCCTTCGGTTGTCGCGGCGATGCGCGGCTCGGTCATGAGCGAGGCAGACCTCATCATCACCGTTGGCCGCAGACTGGACTTTCAATTGGCCTACGGGTCACCCGCTGTCTTTGGCACGGCAAAATTCCTGCGACTGGCCGATTGCGCAGCCGAGATACGTGATAACCGACGCGGCGCTGCCGAAATATTTGGAACACCGTCTGCATCGCTTGAGGCCATCTTGACGGCAGCGGGCAAGCGTGAGCCCTCGACCGACAGGACGTGGACCAGCACGGTACGGACCAAGCACCTGGAACGCGCCGACAAGCTGCGCGCGTCAATGAAAGTCGCGCCACCAGGCAGCGATGGCTTGATGCACCCGAATCGGCTGCTGGCTGCACTGCGCGACAAACTGCCAGACGATGCGGTCATCGTGGCTGATGGAGGCGACTTTTTAAGCTTTGCGCGGGTCGGGCTGCCCGCATCGACTTATCTTGACCCCGGCTCGTTGGGCTGTATTGGTGTGGGCACACCGTTTGGCGTTGCAGCCAGTCTGGCACTGCCTGAGCGCACCGTTGCCGTCCTTACTGGCGATGGTGCATTTGGCTTCAATGCGATGGAGATCGACACCGCCGTGCGCCACAAGGCACCCGTATTGATCGTTGTTGCCAACAACGGCTCGTGGGCCATTGAAGTGCGCGACCAGCAAGAGACGCATGGCAAGGTGGTCGGCACGCGGCTACAGTTTGCTGACCATGCGGCGATGGCACGCGCTTTTGGCATGCACGCCGAACGTGTCGAGCGCGTCGAAGACCTGCCTGGCGCGATTGAGCGTGCATTGGCCAACCGGCCTGCGCTGCTGGATGTGCTGGTTACGCCAGAGGCCGTATCGTCGGATGCCAAGTCGGGCCTGGCCTGGGTGCCTGACCTTCAGCCGCTGGCGGCTTGGGATGAGGCTGAAAGGCGCTGGAGAGCCACGGTTCCAGCGTGACCCGCCGTCCGCCTGAGCAATACACTACATGCCATGAAAGTGCTCGCCACCCAGCCCAATCTTGCGGAGCAAGTCCGCCAAGCCATCGTGTCTGAAATTGCGTCGGGCAAGCTCAGGCCGGGCGAAAGAATCATTCAAGAGCAGCTCGCGCAAGTTCTTGGCGTGTCGCGCCAGCCGGTGCAGCAAGCGCTGCTGTTGCTGAAAAACCAGGGCGTGTTGCGCGACGCTGCCGGCCGCGGCCTGCTGGTTACATCGCTTGACCCGACACAAGTGCGCCAGATGTATGACATTCGCGCGGTGATTGAGGGGCTGGCGTTTCGCAAGGCGGCTGAAAACAACCCTGAACGCGCGAAAAAGCTGGGACCAGCCTTGATTCAGAGCGGGCGCAAAAGCGTCAAGAGTAGCTCGGTTGCTCAGATGATTGCGGCAGACATTAAATTTCATGACTTCATTTACGCACTGTCTGACAACCCGCTCATCGCACCCGCCATGCAGGTGCAGTGGACCAACACGCAGCGTGTGATGGGCGAGGTGCTGATGCGCGACGAAACGCCGCGTGATATTTGGGATCAGCACGAGGCGCTGCTCAAAGCCGTGATGGCGGGTGACGGTGATGCAGCTGAAGCGCTGGCGCGCCAGCACATCACCCAGGCGGCAGACTTCATGATCAACCGCCTGCTACCGACTGAGTCGTCACTCAACTGATATTTTTTGCTCTTTCACAATCTTGCGCCAACTGGCTGATTCAGCCACCATCGCAGTGGCGAGTTGGCCTGACGGCATGTAGGCGGGCACTGCGCCCTGCAGTGCCGCGGCTTGTGGCATTTCTGGTGCGCGCATGACCTGACGAATCGCGTCGTTGAGCTTGTCGACCACGGGCGCTGGTGTGCCTGACGGGGCCAACACAAACAGCAAGGGTGCTGCGTCAAAACCCGGCAAGGCATCGGCCAGTGGCGGTATGTTTTCAGCGCCCGCAAGTTTGGCCTGGCTCATGAGGGCTATGGCTTGCAACTTGCCCGCTTTGGCTTGAGCCAATGCCGCTGTGGCACTGATGACGGCAATCGGCACCTGGCCGCTGATAACGTCTGGCATGATTTGCGCCGCCCCGCGGTAGGGGATGTGCACCACAAACGAGCCGCTGGCCCCCTTGAGCATTTCAAAACCCAGATGCTGCACGGTACCCACGCCAGAGGTGGCAAATGAATATTTGCCGGGTGACGATTTGAGTGTGGCCAAAAATTCTTTCGGCGTTTTGGCGGGAAAGTTGTTGGTGGTGACGATCATCAATGGCAGGCTGAAAACCGCTGCAACGGGTGTAAAGTCCTTGAGCGGATCAAAACTCATTTTGGGCTGCAGGTGTTGCGCAATCAGCATGGAGCTGTCGCCCAAAATCAGGGTGTAGCCGTCGGGCGCGGCCTTGGCGGCGGCGTCCCCGGCAATCAGCCCCGCTGCCCCGGCACGGTTGTCTACCACCACCTGTTGACCCAGCAGCGTTGACAGGCGCGGTGCCAACAGCCGGGCCATGGCGTCCACACCACCACCCGCTGAGTAGCCGACCAGCAGGCGTATCGGCTTGTTGGGATAGGCCTGGGCATATGACGCGCCAGCCGCCAGCAGCAAGCCGGCACTGACAACACACTGCACCGTGTGGTGAATCATGCAGTGAAATATATTTTTCATGTTGTCTCCTGCAATTGTTTACCCGCACATCTGCACGTCAAGCCTTACCTGCGCCACGCGAACCTGCCCGTTTGGCCAGCTCGGCGATTTGTTCGCGCCTGGGTTCAAACCCCAGGCCTGGCGTTTCAGGCAAGGCCAGCCAGCCCGCTTCAGGCACTGGCAAGCCGTCAAACACCAACTCGCAGCACTGCACCGCTACCGAGTGGTATTCCACCAGCGTGCCGTTGGCCAGCCCGGCATGCAGGTGCATGTTGTGATGTGGCCAGGCACCGCCATTGGCAATGCGGGTGTTGAAGGCTGCAGCCATACCCGCGATGCGGATGCATTGGGTAAAGCCGCCGGTGATGCAGGCATTGGGCTGCACCACGTCTACGGCCTGTGCCACCAGCATGTCCCTGAAGCGGCTGGCCAGACCTTCGTTTTGCCCGGCGGCCAGCGGTATTGATGTTTTGGCGCGCAGCTTGACCAGATTGGGAATGTCGTTTTGCGACACCGGCTCTTCAAAAAAAGTGATGCCGTAGGGCTCAACCCGCTGGGCCAGGGCCTGGGCATGAAAATAATCCAGGCTGCAATTGGCGTCGATGTACAGCTCCACACCGGGGCCGACGGCCTCGCGTACCGCACGGATGCGCTGCACGTCCTCGGCAATCACATCACTCAAAGCCCGAGGCTCGTCACGCCGCTGCAAACCATGGTGACCGACCGTCATTTTGAGTCGGGTAAAACCCCGCGCAACCCAGCTCCTGGCGGCTTCGGCCAACTCGTCGCGGTCAAAAAAGTTAAAGCCAAAAGTGGCATACAACGGCACCTTGTCGCGCGCCCCGCCCAGCAAGCGCCAGCAGGGCTGGCCCAGCACCTTGCCCTTGATGTCCCAGAGCGCCAGGTCCAGCGCGGCAATGGCATGGCTGGCGTAACCCGACTGCCCGCGCGGGGTTAACAGCCAGTACAGCTTTTCCCACAGCATTTCATGACGCATCGCGTCCTGACCCACCAGTGCATGCGAGGCGATGTTATTGATGATGCTGCCTATCACTTCTTCTTCAGTGATGGCCGTCATGCCGGTGCCTGTGATGCCGGCATCGGTTTCGATGTCAACCAGACAAACCGACAGCGAGGTGGTTTGGGTGCGCCCGGAGATGCTGACGGACACCGGCAAATTAAGCGGTGTTGCGGTGACGCGGGTGATGGTGATGGGTTTGTTCATTTGCAGACAAACGCTTGTACGCGTGTTTTAACTGTCATGGTCTCGATGTATTAACCAATACGCTGCGGCAGCCAGGTCGCAATCGCGGGAATCCAGAACACCGCCGCCAGCAGTATCAGGCTCATCACCACATACGGCACCACCGCCACAAAGATGTGGCCCATGGTGACTGATGGTGGTGCCACGCCGCGCATCGTCATGAGCAGCAGGCCGTGCGGCGGCAGCAACAAGCCCAGTTGCATGCAGATCAAAAACATGACGCCAAACCAGACCGGGTCAATCCCCAGCGCCTGCACGATCGGCATGAAGATGGGCAGCGTGATCATCATCATGCTGACCTGGTCCACAAAGATACCCAGAAAGATCAGTATCAGCATCATGCCGACAACGATCATGCTGGTTGACCAGCCCTGCCCGGTGATGAGCTGCACCAGCCCGTTGCTTGCGCCTGAAAACGACAGGATTTGCGCGAAAGTGGTGGCCCCCAGAATGATGAACAAAATCATGCCCGAGATACCGGCCGTGCCTTTGAGCGCCTTGACGATCGCATCCACCGTTAACACGCGGTAAGCGAGGGCCAGCAACATGGTGGCAAAGGCACCCAGTGCCGCGCATTCCGTCGGTGTGGCCCAGCCCGCCGCAAGTGCGCCCACCACCACACCAAAAATCGACAGCGTGGGCAACACGTAGCCAAAAAACAGGCTCCAGCGCGCCCAGCCTTTGTATTGCACGGCATCGTCTTTTTCAATCGGCGCAAGCTGTGGGCTGATGCTGACGCGGATCACAATCCACAGCACAAAGGCGACCGACAAAATAACGCCTGGCACCACGCCCCCAATCAGCAATTTGGAAATCGAAATGCCCGAGAGTGAACCCAGCAAGACGGTCAACGCCGATGGCGGGATCAGCATGTCGACAGCGCCAATCGCCATGATGGGTCCGGTGGCCAGCGTGGGGTGGTAGCCGCGTGCCAGCATGATGGGCAGCATGAGCGAACCCAGCATGGCGGTGGTGGCAATGGTGGAGCCAGAAATGGCCGAAAACACCGTGCCTGCCACAACAGCCACCACCGCCAGGCGGCCTGGAATGCGGTGGATCAGCCGCTCCACGCCTTCAATCACCTTGAGCGCCAAACCAGTATGAAAAAGAATTTCACCCATCAGCACAAACAGCGGAATCGGTGTGAGTGAAAACGCCGTGACTGACGACACACTGCTGCGCGCCAGTTGCATCAGGCCCGGCTCGCCGCCCATGTACAGCCAGGCGCCCACAATATTGATGGTGATGAATGTCAGCGCAACCGGCATGCCAATAAACAGCAGCACCGTTGAACCGCCAAGCATGAGCCACGCAGCGATGACCCAACTGCTCATGCTGCGCTCACAGCGTCATGGCGCGGGCCGCGCACGCCCGTTTGCAGGCGATGCATGCGAAATAGCATTTCAATGGACAGCAGCACAAACACAAATGGTAACGGTGCCAGCGCCCACCACTCGGGCGTGACAAGCGTTTTGATATTGACCGCGCCAGACTGAAAACTTGACCAGGCTGCCTGCGTGCCATACCAGGCAATCACGACGCAGCAGGCCAGCCCGATCAAATCGCCCAGCCATTCCAGCGTCCAGGCCAGCCGTGGCGGTATGGCTTGCAACACGATGTCAACCCGAATGTGCTGGCCCTGCCGCAGCAGCCAGGGCGCCACACACATGGTGATGAGGTAGAGCATGAGCTCGGACACCTCGGTGCTCCAGGCCAGCCCGCGCGGCATGCCGGGTATTGACACATTGCGCAAGAAAACATCACACACAATAACCAGCATCATGGCCATCAAAATGGCGCAGCCCAGCAGCGACAAGACTGACAGAAAGCGGCCATAAGTGCGGGACAGGCTGTCCACGTGGCTCATCGCTTGTCTTATTTGGAAAACAGGGCTTTGAAGCGCGCAGCAATCTCGGGGCTTTGCTTGGCTGCACCGGCCCAGCCCACGGTGTAGGCCTGGTCACGGAAGGCCTTGGATGTTGCGGCATCAAAGCTGATGGTCTCTATGCCAAAGGTCTTCTGGCGCGCGGTTTCAACATTGCCATAGCGCGTCCAGAAGGTGTTTTCAGCTTCCAGTGCCAGCAGCTGCTTTTGCAGGTAGTTGCGCTGTGCATCGGTCAGCTTTTTATACATGGGCAAATTCATGATGAGGGACACCTCGGCATCATAAAAACCAGGGTCGATGCGGTACTTGGTTTTCTCGTGCCAGTTCAAGTCAAAAATGCCGCCAATCGGCCAGCCGTAGCCGTCAACCACGCCGCGCTCCAGTGCGGTGTACACCTCGCCCGGCGGGGTAGTCACCACGCTGGCATTGAGCGCCTGAAAAAAGTCACGGTACACCGGGCTGATGCGGATTTTTTGGCCGGTCAAATCAGGCTTGTCGATTTTCTTGTTGGTGTAGATGTGAAACGGCTGGTTCTCTACCATGCGGGCTAGGTACTGCATGTTGCCTTTTTCGTTCCACACCTTGTTGATGGCATCAAACGCACCGTTCTTGCGCTGCTCGGCCACAGTGATTTGCGTGAGCTTTAAAAAGTCAGCCTCTGGCATGACGTTGGTGTAAAACGCACCCGTGTTGAGCGACATGTCGACCACGCCGGTTTTGACGGCATTGCCTGCCTCAAAAGTCGGAATCGCTTTGGGACCACCCAAAAAGTTGATTTGCAAAACGCCCTTGCCCTCAGCATTGACCTTTTGAATCCAAGGCAGGATGCGCTGCACATAAATGCCGTTTTCAGGAAAGGCGCTGACCATGCGAAGCGTGACTTCCTGGGCAGTTGAGTTAATTGTGAATGTAGCTGCGAGCAGCAACAAAGCAACAGAAGGGATGAAACGGGTTTTCATGAATTTATCTCCGGTTTAGGTGTGAAAAAGTTATTTGGACTTGGGCAGGTAATGAAGGACACGTCGCTCCAGCAACTCGACGGCGAAGTAAGCGCCAATCCCGATCAGACTCAGCATGATGATCGCGACAAATACCAGTGGCGTATTGGCCTGGCCTTCGCCAACAGTCAGCAAAAAGCCGAGGCCGAAATTGCCACCGACCAACTCGCCAACGACAACACCAATGACCGCCAATGTGGCCCCGATACGAAGCCCGGCAAACAAGGCTGGCAACGATGCCGGAAATTCAATTTTCCAGAAGACCTGTGCACGCGTCGCATTGAAAGAACGCGCCAGATTGATGGTCTGAGGCTCAATGGATTTGATGGCGGTCAGCACATTAACCAGCACTGGAAAGAAAACAATCAGCACGGCCACAAGGATTTTGGGGTAAACGGTAAAGCCGAACCACATGACAAACAGCGGTGCGAAGGCCACCTTGGGTGCGATTTGCAGCGCCAGGATATAAGGTGACAAAACAACTTCAACGGTTCGAGACAGACCCAGCAGATAGCCTCCGGCTGCGCCCAACAAACTACCCAGCGTAAAACCCACAACCACCTGCCAGGTCGTCATCAGCGTGTGATAAATCAGACGGTTTGACTGGTATGCGTTGACAAACTCTTTGGCTACAGCGCTTGCTTTAGGAACAATGAAAGCGGGAATATTAAACAGCGTTGGCGCCAACTCCCAACTGGCAATGAACAGGATAAGCACGACAACACTCAAGTACATCGGATGTGCTGTAAAAAACGACTTGAAACGATGTGGCGATGAGGACATACGCGTTGCCGAAACTGGTTGACAGGTTATGCCGGTTTAGCGCGGCAAAAACTGGTTCGTAAACACATCATCAGCAGGCAGCTTTTTCGGAATCAGCGCCTGGGCCACCAAAAACGTCTGCAGCTCATCGAGTCGGGCTGCGTTGATCTCACCCAGTTTTGCCTGTCCTGGATAGACAGTGGTTGCATAGTAGCGCAGGGTTTTTGTGATGAAATCTTCTTTGCCCTTGTGTGCGGGCACCGCTTCAACGTAAGCAAGACTGGCCTTTTGTGGATCATCCATCAGATCCTTCAAGGCCTTGAGTGTTGCGCCGACGAACTTTTGCACCAATTGAGGCTGCGTTTTGATGGTGTTGTCAGAGGCGATGATGACCTGCGCCATGCCAGGGTAGTAAGCGTTGGTTGAGGTCCATTTCAATTTCGCGCCAGCAGCCTCAGCGCTCATTCCCCACTCGGGCACGCCCACCATGGCATCAACATCGCCGCGCGCCAGGAGTTGCCAGACGTTCACTGGTCCGACTGCCTGAGCTTGCATCGAATTTTTGTTCAGGTTGGCGCTTGCCAGTGTCGCCAACAGCGCGTAGTAGCTCATGTCCTGAAATGCCATGACACTGACCGTCTTGTCTTTGAGGTCTTTCGGGCTGTTGATGTTGCGGTCTTCACGCGACACCAGTTGCATCAACGACCGCCCGCCCAGCAAGGCGACCGCTTTGATGGGAACACCGTTGGAACGGACGATGGGTACAGAGTCGCCAATGGCAACACCCAATGTCGCATTGCCTGCGCCGACCTGCTTGGCAACGTCAGCACCACCTTTTCCGGTTTCAAACTCCACCTCCAGCCCTTCGGCCTTGTAATAGCCTTTGTGCTGTGCCAGCATGAAGGGCGCGAAGGCAGGCGACACAGAAACAGACGGCAAAAGAAAAGTGATTTTTTGTGCGCTGGCAGCAGTAGCCAGGCACAAACAGACAGCGCTTAAAACAAGCTGGCTGGCAAAACGTGGGGTAAATCTCAGCATCATATTGAACTCCAGGGTTAAGGTTTCAAAAACTAGGCAGGCAGCATTTCGTCGTCTTCAATATGCAGCAATTCAATGAGTTGCTTGACATACTGCGCCACTGCGGGGTGTTCCCTTCTTTCAAAAGGGCGTTCGCGGTGGGGAATATCAATCACCAGCTCCTTGATCAGCGTACCCGGCCGCTTTGACATCACCAGTACACGGTCAGACAAAATCACTGCCTCGACCAAATCATGGGTTATCAGTAGCGCGGTCTTTTGCGCTGCATGCAAAGTCAGCGCCAGGTCTTTTTGCAGCACCATTTTGGTCATCGCATCCAGCGCTGAAAAAGGTTCGTCCATCAACAATATGCCTGGATCAAGTGCCATCGTCCGTGCCAGCGCTGCACGTTGCCTCATGCCGCCTGATAGCTGATGCGGATAGTGGTCGATAAAGTCGCCCAGCCGATACTGCGTCAATAGCTGGATAGCCCGTGCCGATCTTTCAGAGGCAGCGACGCCCTGAATTTCCTGGCCCAGTTCGACGTTTTCTCGTATGGTTCGCCATGGCAACAAAAGGTCTTTTTGGAGCATAAAAGCGACATGCGAGTTGGGCTTGTCAACCTTGACGCCATCAATAAAAACCTGGCCTTCGCTGGGCTGGTCCAAGCCGGAAGCGAGGCCCAGCAATGTGCTTTTGCCGCAGCCGCTTGGCCCGATGATGGAAACCAGTTCACCACGATAAATTGAAAAGTTGATGTCCTGAATGGCAACAGTTTCGTCACCCGGCTTTTTTCGGTTCTGACTGGGAAAGCGCCGCGTCACGTGCTCAAACTTCACCCTGACTTCATTTGGGAATGTCATGGTTCAGCTTTCGCCGTTGGCGCGGTTAAAACAGTACAGCAATACCATCGAGTTCAGCCTCAGAATTTATAATGTCAATGCGTTTGGAAGCAATTTTCAAGCCGCTGTCAGTTTGCCTCAAACGATGCTCGCACATGCCAGCAAATACCCGCTGGCGCTCGGCGCGATATTCGACCAGGACCAGATTCGAGCAGACCCGCAGTTCTGTTGTTCCATCAGCGCTAGGGAAAAGCATCACATTGGTTACCTGATGGCAGGTACGCGCCAGCGGATTACGCGCATGCGCCCAGGTATGGCTGGCCTGTCGCACCCGAATGTCGAGCAGCCTATGGTCGTCGTAAATAATTGAGCAGGTGCCCAGCGGGTCGGTCTGATTCGCTTCCAGCGGAATCCAGTAGGTGGCGTCTGTGGTGAAAAGAGCAAACCATTCTTCGAGCTGGTTGTGGTCAAGCAAGTAGGCTTCACGGTACAAAAACTGTTCGATGTCACGCAAAGACACTTGTCCTGATGCCTCAACTGCCATGTGATTGGGGGTCACCATCATGCGTGCTCCGCTGTCATGTACTTTAGCCAGGCCGCGCACTGGTTGCGAATCGGTATCTCACTTGTGCCGGTTGCACCATGTTGCGTTCCGTCGGGATCTGAAACGTCTGCGCCATGTCCACGACCCAGATAAATCCAGTCGGACAACTGCGAGCCCATGCCGTTCTGGACGCGTTCGTAAACCTCCAGGTCGTCGGTCAGCACCCAGGATGCGGTGCCGTTGGCTACATTGGCAAACGCAATCGTGTCATGCACCATCTTTTCCGGTGCGCCCTTGAGCCTAAACGAGTAGCTGTAAACAACGGTGCGGTCTACGCTGACTGGATGGACAATCCGCAACTGGCGAAACTGGCTCATGAAGGAGCAATTTGGATACACCAGTGAATTGAAGCGGCTGACCGACAGAATTTCGGCGGTGCGCTCCTTGCCAACGCGTTTTTCAAGTGCTTCGTAATATTCCCTGAAAACCGGATTACCCAACCCACTGACAAGCCGGCTGTCAGAGTGGTAGTCACCCATGATGCTGTGCCCGTACGGCATAACCTTGAGTTCAAGCTTTTCCCAAACCGCCACAGGCGCAGCGTTTTGCCGCATCTGACGGATTGCAATGTCGGCATAGCCTTCCTGACCGCTTGCAGGCTCTCCGATCTGAAACGCAGCATCGCTGGACGACACATGGACATGCGCCGGGTGTACGGTGTCGTTGTGGTTTTCAAGAACCAGTTTCCAGTTACCGTTGTATGCGTGCTTGAAAACTCCGCCCACAACTTCAATTTCACCATCCGGGGCACGATCAACAAAATCGTCGAACGACGTTTTCATGTAGCCGAGAAAATCCAGCAATGGCGGGCCGTCGGCTGCCAACGAGGCAAAGATGAAACCGCGATAACTGTCAACGCGCGGCACATGCGAAAGCCCCAGCGTTTTCATCTTCTCTTTTGCGCCTGGTTCGTACCCTTGAACGATAGGTATGGTGCGAAGCTCGCCATCTGTTGCATACGTCCAGCCGTGGTAAGGGCACGCGAACTGGCGCGCATTGCCCGACTGTTTGTGGCATACCAGTGAGCCGCGGTGCTGGCAGCGATTCAGCAGCACATGCACCACACCATCGGTGTGACGGGAGACGATGACCTGCTGACGCGCCATTTCAGTGCGAAAAAAGTCGCCAGGCTTGGGAATCTGGCTTTCGTGGCCAAGTATCAGCCAGGCACGCCCAAAAATTTGCTTCATCTCCAGCTCAAACAGATCGGGGTCCGAGTAGATGTCGCGGTGAACCCGATCGGGCTGAACCAGTTTGGTGAGTTCTTCTCGTGTGTATGAGTTCATTTATCTTCTCCTTTTGGAGTACTTTGGAATATGAGTCAACATGGGTTTAGTTTCTTTTAATGTTTGTAAGTCAATGATGAGTGTGCTGACTCATTCCGCTTTGATGCCGACCGCTTTCACCAGCTTGCCCCACCTGTCGAGATCACTGGCGACAGTGGCGCGCGCCTGTTCGGCATTGCCGATGGACATTTCGTAGCCGAGCGGAATAAGCCTTGCCTGCACATCTGCCTGTTGAAAGATCTGCTGCAACTCGGCAGACATTTGCTGAACAATCGCGGGGGGCGTTGCTGCTGGTGCAAAAATGCCATACCAGGCGCTCACCTGATAACCAGGTATCGTTTCTGCCACGACAGGTACGTCTTTCAAAGATGTCGTGCGCTTTGGTTCTGCCAAAGCAAGGCCGCGCACCTTCCCACTCGTCACCATAGGTAATGCCACATTGACTGTGGCCCACATCACCTGCACTTGCCCGCCAATGACATCGGTCAACGCCGGAATCGAACCCTTGTAGGGAATGTGGACCATGTAGGTGCCCGTCATGGATTTGAACAGCTCGGTACCCAAATGATGCGGCGTACCAATACCCGGTGTTGCGTAGGAGAGCTTGCCCGGGTTTGCTTTCGCGTATGCAATCAGTTCCGGAATACTTTTGACAGGCAAATTGTTGTTGACCACCACATAGAACGGCGTCGTGGCGAGCATGGCTACCGGCGCGAAGTCCTTTTGGGTGTCAAACGGCATCCTGGCGAAAATAAAGGGATTCATGGTCAGGGTATTGGTAGCCAGCAAAATGGTGTGACCATCTGGTGCCGACTTGGCGACAAAGTCTGCCCCAACGTTTCCGCCTGCGCCCGGTCGGTTGTCAACAATGACGGGCTGCCCCCACTTCTCAAGAAATTTCTGGCTGATGATGCGAGCAAGTAAATCGTTACCGCCTCCCGCCTGGAAGGGAACAACAAGACGAATCGGTTTTGAAGGAAAGGACTGGGCATAAGCCGCGAGCGGTATGCAAAGCGCAGACATCAGCAACGACAAACCCAGGCGGCTCTGCCAGGACTTCATGCGTGTGGATTTGCACTCACCAGCGGAAAGTTGCGCGTGACCAGAAACGTCGTTTCGGGTACATAAAACACGATGGTCCGTCTTGCTCATATGAAGTCCAGTTCTTTGTTTGGCCTGCACTGTCAAAAAATGTATTTTGGAAGACCTTTGTAGCTTCTTACAACATCACATGTACGTTTTTGATTTGCATGTAGGAATACAGTTCCTCAAGACACTCTTCGCGTCCGATGCCCGACTTTTTGTAGCCGCCAAAGGGCATGCCCAGAAAATGCGGACCCGCTGTATTGATCCACACATAACCTGACTCAATACGGCCTGCCAGTCTGTGCGCGAGCGATAGTTGATTGGTGTAAATCGAAGCGGTCAATCCATACTCAACGCTGTTGATGTCTTCAATCAACTGGTCTTCATCGCTCCACTTGATGATGGACAGGATGGGGCCAAAAACCTCTTCGCGGAAAATGCGCATCCCGGGCTGTACGTCGGCAAAGGCGGTAGCCTCCATAAACCAGCCGTTCGCCAGCACCGGGTTGGGCGAACGTTTGCCACCACAGATAAGTCGCGCGCCGTCATCGTGGGCAATATCGATGTACTTCTGGACTTTGTTGAACTGGGCTTCAGACACCAGGCAACCCATCGTGGTGGCTGGATCGGTAGGCAGCCCACAAACATGCTGCTTGGGCAGGCGTTCAGCAATGCCAGCGACGACCTGGTCGTACAGCGACTCATGCACAAAGCAGCGTGACGTCGAACCGCAGGACTGTCCGGCCCACATGAAGTTCATGCCGCCAATGGCACCCTGTATGGCTTTTTCCAAATCTGCATCCGGGCAAACCACCAGCGGATTCTTGCCGCCCAGCTCAAGCGTTACCGGCATGATTTTGTCGGCTGCACTGCGCAAGATTGATGTTGCCGTTGGTATTGAACCTATCAGCGACACCTTTTTGACCAGCGGGTGTGCAACCAGTGCCTCACCGCATTCCCGGCCTCCGGTAAGTATGTTCAAGACCCCAGGTGGCAAGATGCCTTCAATAATTTCGGCGAACCGGTAAGCTGATAGCGGCGCCTGAACCGGCGCTTTCATGATCACACTGTTTCCTGAAGCCAGAACCGGTGACATTTTGGCGGCGGTAAACATGAGCGGATGGTTGTACGCGACGATCCGCGCCACCACCCCAACAGGCTCAAGCAAGGTGTAGTTCAAACCACCGTCGGAGGTGGGGATGGTCTGGCCCTTGAGCTCATGCACCAGGCCAGCGTAGTAGTCTATGTGTGCGGCAGCCCACAGCACGTCGCGCCCCATTTCTGCAATGGGATTGCCGCAATTGCCAGAATCAAGCAATGCCAGCTCGCGCGCATTTGCCCGCAAGCGACGCGATATTTCGCGCAGCATATTGCCTTTTTCCTGTGCAGGCACCTGCTTCCACGCGAGAAAGCCCTTGTGTGCCGCCTTTACAGCCGCATCCACGTCGGCCGTGTTGGCCTCTGCTGCCTGCGCCAGTACCTGCTGGTTGGAAGGATTGAGCGTTGGCGCGTACCCACCCGCAGGTTTGTGCCACTGGCCACCGTAATAAAGATCGAAATGCTGAGGCAGTACTTGCGTCACCGCCTTGTTCATCGTTTCAAGCTGTTCGTTGATGTTCATGGTGGTCTTTCGTCAGTTTTAATTGGGCTTGCCAAGGTCGGCGGATGCGGTCCTCAAAGCCTGACCACTCAAATTGGCGTCATAACCTGGCAACACGCGCACATCCAGCACGCATACATTTCCTTGCCTGACAGCTGCAAGTCCAGTGGCAATTGCTGCATCAAGTTCAGAAAGAGCGGTGATGGGCCCAATCGCAACTGCGCCCTGCGCTCGGGCCATGCCTGCAAGGTCAATGTCCGGGTCACTCATGCGTTGGCCTATCCAGCGGTTTTCGACAGCGCGCCCCCGCTCTTTGGCCACCCGCTCCTGATGCATTTCATCGTTGAAGAAGGATGTGTTGTTTGACACGATGAGCAACAGGGGGATGCGATAGTGGCATGCGGTCCACAGGGCCGTGACGCCCATCAAAAAGTCGCCATCGCCCGTGATACCCACCGGAATACGTCCACTGCCTTGCAGGGCCAGCGCTGCGCCTATGCACATGCCAGGCCCGGAGCCTATGCCGCCGCCGCCGTCGGCACCGAGGTAGTCAAGCGGGTGGTTAAAGTCACGGTAGGCACCGTTCCAGCCTATCGGTACGCGCACCAGCGTCACATCACTGCCCAAAGTGGCCTTGTTGAAACTTTGGGCAATCGCCTTGATGCTGAGCTGGTCGGCCAAAACGGAATCCACTGCACGAAGTGAAATGTCAGCGCGCGTTGTTGGCAAGGAGATTTTCTTGAGAAGGGCATCCACCAAGGTATCGGCATCACACATGAGGTAAACATCGGCGGGCGCAAGTCCGAAACACTCCCCACCCCAACCACGGTGAAGCTGCTGATCAAGTGACGCGTGAACAACGGGCGCGCTGCAGGTCTGGTTGCCAAAAGCCTGCTTCATGGCTCCTGCCAGGTCCAGCCAGTCGAGACTGAGTATGAGGTCGGCTTCGGCCATCGCCTTAAGCGCCTGTGGCTCCAGAAAAAACCCTGGAGCACCGAGGTGCTGGGGGTGATGGGTAGGAAATGCTGCGCCGAGTTTCAGGTCGGTTACCACGTGGGCTGGTAGTGCTTCAACAAGCTTGACGCGCTGCGCCCAATGGGCTTCTTCACGTGACACGCGACCCATCAAAACAAAAATATTCTTTGCGCCTGAGAGAAGCTCAACAGCTTTGCCCAAAGCCGCCTCATTCGGCGCAGCGCTGGCCGCAGGACTGTAACGTGTCATATCTGGCAAGGGAAGTCTGGTAGGCAGGAGTTGCTCCTGCAAGGATGCGTCCAGATTGACATACACAGGCGCCTTGGGTGCAGTGTCTGTGATTTGGCAAGCTCTGGACACAGACTCGATGGCTGCTGAAACCGAAGCTGGCTGATCGTCCCATTTGGTGAAATGCCGCACGAGCGCACCCTGGTCGGCGCTGGTGTGAATCCAGTCTATCCACGGTCGTCTTTTGCTGGCGTCCACGGGGCCGGTGGCACCCAACACCAGCATGGGTACGCGGTCACACCAGGCATTAAAAATACCCATTGAACCGTGGAGCAGCCCCACGTTGCTGTGCAACACGACCCCCATGGGACGATTCTTTACTTTGGCGTAACCGTGCGCGATGGAAACAGCATTTTCTTCGTGCAGGCAAAGCAGCATTTGCGGCCGACGGTTACCGTTGTGGTTGACAAGGCTGTCATGCAGACCACGAAAGCTCGCACCAGGATTGAGTGCCACATATTCGAGATCAACATTGCGGATGGCCTCGGCCACCATGTCACTGCCCCAGATACGGGTGTCCGCCAGGCTTGGCAACGGTGCTTCCACATCGGCTGGTGACTTGTCGGGACGTTCGCTCTTTTTCATGGTGTGGATGCCAGTATTTGTTCCAGTGCCAGTCCCATGTCGTCAGCCAAAGCCGCGCTTGCAAGCGCTGAAAGTTGCGCCGCTCCGTTCGGCATAGCTTTTAGCTGAGTTAGTTTGGCCATGATGCGCTGGTAGTTGCCCCAGCCCCGCGCATGGGTGTCACCGTAGCCTTTGACCAGGCGCTGGGTGCGGGCCACTTCAAGCGCCAGTTCAGGCTGCAAGGCAGCCAGCGCAGTGATGTTGGCCAGCCAGTCGCTGATGCGCTGTTGCTCAATGCCAAAGCGCAGGGATTGTGGACGGAACGGTCGCAATGCTGCAATGCAATACAGCAGCAGGTAGCCCCGAATCGAGCTGGTCTGCACCACACGGCCCTTGCTGGTTAACGGCCTTAGCAGGGCTTTCGCCCAACCAGTTTTGAGCAGCCAGCGCCCCCATGAGGCGGGCAGTGTATCGGCAATCTCTTCAATGCGTGGATGCAAAAATTCGTTGATGCCCAGGTGTTGTGCTTTGTTGAGTTTGACCTCATCACCCACGCGGCCAAAGCGCGTACGCCGGGTTTTCAAATCGGCGACACGCACGGTGTCTTCGTACGACATCCACAGTGCCAGGTGGCGAGCCGTCTCGTCCAGCAGTTCATGCGCCATTGCAGAATCTTTTGGCAAGGCGCGGACGAGCGGCATCAAATGGTCAAGATAGCGGGCGGCATAAGCCACATCCTGGTAGTCGGCCATGCGGGTGATGCCAGCGGCCAAGGTAGCGTGGTTGCCTGACGGAAAGTCTTGACGGATGCGTTCTGCCAGCGCGGACAGTCGTACGCCAACTTTTGGTATTGACGTTTCTTCAGTCTTCACGAGGTCAGCCGTTGTATGGCCTGCAAGCGCGGCTGTAAATCCGGCTGCAAAGGCTTTCAGGCTGGTGCTCACACCCACACCGCCGCGTGTGATGGTGGCTTCAAACTGCTCACGGCTAAACGGCAGGCTGCCGCTGGCTGCCAGCGCGCCATATAACGCAGGCGCAATCAGGCTGCCCGTCTGGTCAGCCAGTTGTGCAAAGTCTGCATGAATCCATTTTTTGGCAGCTGCTGCAGCCCCTGCGATCAATTTGTCTGCGTCTACTCTGCCATCGCCCATGGCGGTGCGTTCGGTCATGGAGTAAACGCGATGCGTTGATGCAATAAAGGTGGTGCGGGCGGCGCTGACCAGCCCGCGCTGCAAGGCACGCCCGGCCTCCATCAGCTCGGAGGCGAGCACCACATCGACCTCACCGGGCACCGGGCCGAGCGCCATCACGGGCAGGCTGCCTGGGGGCGTGGCTGCTTCAGGAAACATTTCGAGGTAATACACCGTGGCACCCGTGCGCTGGGCCACACCGGGCACCGACGTGGTCTGCGCAAAGTAGTTGTTGTGCTCGGCCAAGTCCACCAGCCAGTCGGCCAGCACACCGCCACCTTCGCCGCCCATGGCCAAAATCGCTATGGTGATCGAGCGTTGGGATGTCATGCCGCAATCCCTTCCAGCCGCCGCTCAATGCGGTCTTGCAGCCAGCCAATCACGGCAGTGCGCAATTGCAACTTCAAGCGGTCCCAGCGCGTCGGGTTGTTGATGATGTCAGCGCGATAAAACGAAGGGCACAGCACGGCAGCATGAGCCACTTCACCGCAAAGCCCGCAGCCCACACAGCTGTCGATCACGGTCGCGATCGGGTCACGCCGCAGCGGGTCAGGGTTGGGTTTGATGGTGAGGGATGGGCAACCCGAAAGGCGTATGCACGAATGGTCGCCGGTGCAGGTGTCAGGGTCAATGCCAAAGCGTTCGCGCACCACACGCTCACCACTCGCAATACGTTTTTTGATTTGCGGCTTGATGCGGCGCTGACGATTGAGCTGGCATTCGCTTTGCGCAACGATGACCTTGGGGCCTTTTTCTTTTGTCGTCAATGCCTCACGCAGCACATCGCGCATCTGCGTCAGGCTGTAGGTGTTGGTCACGGTTTTGGCCCAGTTCACACCCACACCGCGCACGGCTTTTTCAATCGGGTTGTTGGTGCTGCGGATGGGGTTGGCGGCTTTGGATGACATCACATCCTGCCCACCCGTGGCCGCTGAGTAGCCGTTGTCAATCACCATCAGCACGTTGTCGGTCTGGTTGAAGACCGCGTTGCCCACGCCGCTGGTCAAGCCGTTGTGCCAAAAGCCGCCATCGCCCATCATGGCTATCGTGCGTTTTGAGGTGTCTGCGGTGTTGAAAGCCGATGCACCCGCCCAGCCCAGGCCATAGCCCATGGTGGTCGCGCCGATGTTGAAGGGCGGCAGGATGGAAAACAGGTGGCAGCCAATGTCGCAACTGATGTGGTGCTTGCCCAGCTCACGTTCTATGAGCTTCATGGCGGTAAAAATCGGGCGCTCGGGGCAGCCCGTGCAAAACGACGGCGGCCTGCCTTGTACTTCAGACACGGCTGTTTGAATAGCAAAAGCTTTGGGGTTGCCTGGCAGTGTGGCTAGTCCGGTTGATGCAGGCTGGGCACCTAGTGGCAAGTCGCGCCCCTCCAGCAGACCAGGGGCGTACTTTTCAACAAACCGCGCCACGCCTTTAAGCACCACGCCGCCCGTGTATTCGCCCGCCATCGGCAACAGGTCTTTGCCATGGATGCGCGTCTGCACATCGGCGCGGCGCAGTATGGTGTTGACGTTCTGCTCAATGAAGTCGGGCTGGCCTTCTTCGACCAGCAAGATGCCGCGCTTGCCTGCGCAAAAGCGGATGAACTCTGCATCAATCAGCGGGTAAGTAATGTTGAGCACGTACAGCGGCACACGCGAGTTGCCAAACGCATCGGCCAGGCCCAGCAGCTCCAGCGAACGCAGCACGCTGTTGTACAGGCCGCCCTGCATGACAATGCCAAAGTCTTGCACGCCTTCAGCAAAAAACTCATTGACCTGGTGGTCCTGAATAAACTTGACGGCGGCTGGCCAGCGGTCGGTGATTTTTTCCTGTTCTTGCGCGTAACTGGCGGGCGGCAACACGATGCGGCTGGTGTCACGCTGCGGATTATTTATGGCATCCTTGAGCGTGAACGCCGGGCGCTTGTTGGCCTTGGTGGCAAAGCGGCCATGCACATGGCAGGCGCGAATGCGCAGTTCCAGCATCACCGGCGTGCGGCTTGCCTCAGACAGCTCAAAACCCATTTCAACCGCGCGAACAATGCTCTCCAGGTTCGGGCGTGGGTCAATCAGCCAGACCTGCGACTTCATGGCAAAAGCATGCGAGCGTTCCTGCATGATGCTTGAGCCCTCGCCGTAGTCCTCACCCACAATCAGCATGGCACCACCCATCACGCCGCCAGAGGCCAGATTGGCCAGCGCATCAGACGCGACATTGGTGCCCACGGTGGCCTTGAAGGTGACCGCACCGCGCAAAGGGTAATTGACCGAGGCCGCCAGCGTGGCGGCGGCAGTGGCCTCAGACGCGCTGTGCTCAAAATGCACACCGAGTTCCTGCAAGATGTCGTTGGCATCGGTCAGCACATCCATCAGGTGAGAAATCGGCGCACCCTGGTAACCCGCCACATACGACACACCCGATTGCAGCAGCGCTTTGGTCACCGCCAGAATGCCTTCACCCCGAAACTCATCGCCATCGCCCAGGCGCAGGGTTTGGACTTCTTTGGTAAATGATCTTTCAGCCATTGGCGTAATTTACGCAGGCTGGCGGCATACGTCTAATGGATTGATTGGATGCACCCTATTGGTTTGGTGAATAATTAGCAGCAACCCTGATATGTTTTTGAAATACGCAGGCACCATAAATGAACTTTCGTCAACTTGATTTGAATTTGCTAAGGGTACTGGTGGCCATCCACCGCACTGGCTCTGTCACGCTGGCGGGCAAAGCGCTGGCCCTGTCACAACCCGCCACCAGCAACGCGCTGGCGCGCCTGCGGGCTTTTTTTGATGACGAGCTGTTTGTGCGCGCGCCGACTGGCCTCAAACCCACCCGGCTGTGCGAGCAGCTGGCACCCGCCGTCATGGCGCAGTTGTCAAGCATGGAAAGCCTGGTCACTGGCCATGAAGAGTTTGACCCTGGCCTGAGCAAAATGCACTGGCAACTGTCGCTGTCTGACCTGGGTGAAATGCTGTTTTTGCCCGAACTGGCGGGCGAACTGCGCAAGCAGGCACCTGATGCAAGGCTGGCCAATATTTCAGTGGCCGCCAACCAGGTGGCAGCCGCACTGGAAGCACGCGAAATTGACCTGGCTGTTGGCATATTGCAGCCCAGGCACCGGGGCATACGTACCGAACTGCTGTTCAGGGAGCAATATGTTGCAGTGGCCGCGCCCACCTGGCGGCCAGCGTCAGGTCGTTCTGGCCGTACCTTGACAGCCCAACAATTGGCAGAAGCCGCTTTTGTGGTCGCATCGCCCACCGCCACCTTTCACGGCAGCGTGGAGCAAATGCTGACCCGCATGAAGCTGCAAGACCGCATCGTGCTCAGGGCGCGGCATTTTGGTGGCTTGCCAGAACTCGCCATAGGCTCGGACTTGCTCTCCATCGTGCCGGCGATGTTCGCGAACAACCTGCGCCAGCGCTATGACTTCAGGGTCTGGGGCATTCCCGATGCACCCACCTACGAGGTGCGGATGGTCTGGCACAGCAGCACCGACAATGACAGCGCCCACCAATGGATGCGTACGCTGGTGCAGCGCTTGTTCAAGCGGCCTGTGCTTTAGTGCGATGTTTCAAAAAATCGTTTCAGTTCTGCCAGCACGGCATCAGGCACCTCGCGCTGCGGGAAGTGACCTGCACCTGCAAGCAATACGCGCTCATACGTGCCACTGAAAAAAACCTCCTTGCCCAAGCTGGTATCCGGATGATTGACACCATCGGCTGCACCATGCAGCAAGAGCGCAGGT
>JANOWR010000016.1:0-23613 GCA_031417995.1 Polaromonas sp.
ATGAAATCCGCGTCATCTCGTTCCGAAAAGCAACCAAGCGCGAGTCGCAAATCTACTTCGATGAAATCCAAAACTGATTGGGCGCGCCTTAAGTCTGGCGCTGGCGATGTGAAGCCGACGCCTGCACACCCGGAGGCTGACGTAAAGCACATTGTTCGCGGATTGGTTCGCAAAGGTTTGAAGCCACTGCCTTCCAAGGCATCCATTTCGCTGCGCGTGGATCAAGATGTACTCGAATGGTTCAAGACGCAAGGATCTGGCTATCAGACGCGCATTAATACAGTTCTGAGGGCATTCCGTGACGCTTCGGTTTAACTGGTCGGCTCACACGGACACGCAACATGAGGCTGCCGCTTCGCGGCGTGTGTTGTGTGCCGGTGGCCTCCAACGTTAAGCCTGCTAGAAAATAAGTTGGTTACAGTACCGACATGGCGCCTACCATTGTTCGCGACGGCCAATTCCGTCTCTTCTTTTTTTCTCGGGAGGAGACACGCATTCATGTGCATGTTGCGCACGTGGACGGCGAAGCGAAGTTCTGGCTTACACCGCAGGTGGTTCTAGCCAACCATACTGGTCTTTCTGCTACGCAACTTCGACAAGCGCAAGCAGTTGTGAATGCACATTTGAAGGAGATCCAAGATGCCTGGTACCACCACTTTGGCGGCTGAAGTTACCCATGTTTCGAAGCACGGTTTTTGGCTTCTGCTTGCCGACGAGGAGCTGCTCGTGCCCTTCGATCAATTCCCCTGGTTTCGAAAGGGGACGATCGAACAGATATCAGACGTTCAGTGGCCGACCCCCGACCATCTCTATTGGCCGGGGTTAGACGTCGACTTATCGGTGCAGTCCATACGAAACCCAGCCACATTTCCGCTGGTTTCACGCGCAGCGGGCTAACAAGTTGCTCGTCGCGGACACGCAACATCAGGTGACCGCTTTGCGGCGCTTGCCGTGTGCCGGACAGCTTCAACCTTAGGCCTCACAAGTATCCGTTCCATACCGCTCTTGCGCAGCGCCCAATAGCCCACTGAAAAGGTCCCCAATGGATACATCACCCATCACAAGACGATTCCTCGCGGGCTGGGCCGACATGGACTGGAACTCGCACATGGCCAACACGGCATATCTGAACAAGGTCGTCGACGCGCGCGTTCTGGCTCTTGCCAGCAAAGGCTTTCCGATGGAGGAGTTCATCCGCCTGCGTCTCGGCGTGGTCATCATGAAGGACGAGCTTGAGTACAAGCGCGAGGTCAAGTGGATGGAGGAGATCGACATTACCTTCTCGCTTGCTGGATTTGCCCCCGACGGCAGTCGGTTCAAAGTGCAGAACGAGGTCCGTCGCACCAATGGTGACCTCGCCGCTCGCATAACCAGCACTGGAGGCTTCATGGATCTCGACGCACGAAAGCTGGTTGCACCACCGCCAGCAATCCTTGCCGTTTATCTGTCCCTTCCCCGAACCGAAGACTACGTCGAGCTCCCCTCCAGCATAAAAATCCGCCCGTGAAGGTGCCGCTCATGTCGAACGTTAAATAGCTCTGCCCGTTTCGGCTTGACTTGCAAAAATTTATAAAAACAATGTATGTATGATTTTGTTTGAATGGGATGAAGCTGAAGACGGCGGGCCGAAATTTGAACTATAAGCTTTGGCCCAAATTCCAGTCGCAGCAACTTGCCGGTTAGCTCGAACATCAGGCGCACGCAAACAGCCCCTACTCATTTCAAGGAACTCAATGCACTCAACGCAATCCATGCAGTGGCCTACCGCTGAAATGATGACAAGCGCATGCCCACCTGCTGCGGGCTACCGCTACGAGGTACTTCGTCCAGAAACGGTCCCCGAACTGATTGCTGCTCTTGGTGCATGGCAACCTGGCTGGCGTGTTGGAGCAGCGAGTGTCTATCTGCGAGAGGGTTATTACAAAAGCCATGTCTTTTTTGAAGGCGGTCCACAGAAAGACGTCTTTGTCATGCTCATTCGACACGGCGATGAACTCGCTGGGATGTTGTCCCAAGAGCGAGTAGTTGACGCTCTGTCTTTGTACGCTGCTCTCGCCGTTCTTGCGCCTGCGCACCGAGGTGGTAGAACGTTAGAGTTTCAGGGCGACTACCTCGAAGAACTCGCAAAGCTGATGGGGCTTGTGTATGTCTACACACTCGCAACACTCAAGCACCGTGGGTCGCAGCGGTATTTTGAGAAGCATGGATATAAGCTTGTTGGCTTCGTGCCTGGCTACGATCAGGAAGAAGTCTCCCCGGGAGTGATCAAACGTGTAGTTGAAGCTGCCTACGCAAAATGCCTTGTACACAGCGACGCGATTCTTACTCCAGATGTTGCAAATATGACCCCCACGGTGCGAAGTCTTTACGAAGTTATGTATGCAGCGCCTCCTGCACCGAGTGTGGCCTGACCCCTCGCTCAAACGGAGCGCCGCACTTTAAAGACAATGGAAACTACGCATGACCTGGCCTACCGCTGAAGCTCTTACCGCAAGCGTCCCGCTCCCGGACGGATACCGCTATGAGTTGTTGAACCGGTCCGAGGTACCGGCGCTCGTGCGTGCAGTAGACGAATGGTTTCCAGGGCTGGCCGTCGGCAACGCAAGCTGCTATCTGCGTGAGGACTTCTACGCGGACCGGGTGTTCCTGGACGGCAATGCCGATCGCGATTTCTTCGTTCTCCTGTTCAAGCACGGGGATGAATGGGCTGGCATGTTGTCGGTCGAGCGAGACAAGGACAGCCAAGTCCTCTACGGCCGGGTTGGCACAATCTCAAAGCCGCATCGAGGCGCCCGCCTGAGCAAGTGCTTTCCACCGCTCATGGAGGCGATGGGCAAGGCGATGAACATGGGTATGGTTTATAGCTTGGCGACGCTCAAGGTTCCCAATATGCAGGTGGGATTCGAAAAGGCTGGTTGGCAACTTATCGGGATCATTCCAGGATTTGACAGGGAGCTTGTCAGTCCGGGTCAGGTGAAGCGTGTCTATGAGGCCATCTACGTCAAGGTTTTGGTCACTGAAAGTGAGTTCTTGTGCCCAATCCAGGACGGCATGACCACTGCGACCAACGCTCTGTTCAAGCTCCTGTATCCAGGTCAGTCCCATGCCGGTACAGAGGCCTGACATGGCTTTTGAAAGTACCCAATAATCCCGAATAAAAAATCCCGGCCGCGATCAGTTTTGGGTTGCGCAAAAACGCACAGGGTGCGCTTTGTTCGACTGTCTGGCCTTCGTCCATAAAGATTGGCTGGTCAGGACACCCTAATCGCCTAATACAACACCCTCACGCCGTGGGTCAGCCCCGCCAAAAAAGCCTTTGTCAGTTTTTTGAATCGCCTGCAGGCCACTGGTCATGTTCATCTCGCGCACTTCTGCGCCTCGGTTGCGCAGGGCCTCTACCGTGGCGGGGGCAAAGCGTTTTTCTTCCAGCAGGCTGGGGCCGTTCAAGGAGCCGAAGTTGGGCAAATCGATAGCCTGTTGGGCGTTCAGGCCCCAGTTGATGGTGGCGTACAAAATTTTGGCGGTGTAATGAATGATCAGCGCGCCGCCGGGGCTGCCGCCGCTCATCACCACCTGGCCCGTGGTTTTGTCAAACACCAGCGTGGGGGCCATCGATGACCGTGGGCGCTTGCCGGGTTGCACGCGGTTGGCAACCGGCTTGCCATCTGCATCAGTGGGTGCGTAGCTGAAGTCGGTCAGCTCGTTGTTGAGTAAAAAGCCGCCCGCTTTGCCGGTGCCGCCATCGGTCAACTGGCGCGCACCAAAGGCGTCTTCAATCGTGGTTGTCATGGCAATCGCGTTGCCAAAGCCGTCAATGATGCTGATGTGGGACGTGCCGTATTCGGGCTGGTCAGGCATGGGCGCGTAGGCGGTTTTGACCGGGCCGGGCACGCCGGGCCTGGCGGTTTTCATGCTCTGCCCGCCGGGTTGCTGGGCAATCAGTTTGGCGCGTTCGGCCAGGTAGTCGGGTGCCAGCAGGCTCATCCAGTTGCCGCCAGGGGCTGCTACAAAGTCAGGGTCGCCCAGGTACTGGGCGCGGTCTGCAAAAGCCAGGCGTGATGCTTCGGTGTACAGGTGCAGCCAGTCGGCTGATGGTGTCGGGCCGGTTGTGCCAGCAACGCCGCCCATCCCCTCGACTGGCGGCAAAGTGGCCGCTTTGGTGTTGGCCAAAATGCCCAGAATTTGCCCCACGGCTATCGCGCCGGAGCTTGGTGGCGGCATGCCGCAAATTTTGTAGGCGCTGTGTGCGGCGTAGTAGTCGCTGCAAATCGGCTCGCGTTTTTTGACCTGGTAGCTGGCCAGGTCGCTCATGGCCAGCTTGCCGGGGTTGGTTGGGTGGCCCTGCACCTTTGCCACCATGGCTTGTGCAACAGCGCCTTCATGCATGGCGCTGGCACCCTTGGCGGCAATTTGCCGCAACACGTCGGCCAGGGCAGGGTTCTTAAGCAGCGTACCCGCTTCAAGCGCGGTGCCGTCAGGCTTGTAATAAAACGCGGCAGCGGTCGGGTCTTTTTTCAGGTGCACTTCACTTTTGAGCAGTGTGGCCAGCCGGGGACTGACTTTAAAACCGCTTTCAGCCAGCGTGATGGCGGGCACAAACAATTGCGCCCACGGCAGCTTGCCGTATTGTTTGTGCGCAGCCTCCAGCATCTTGACGGTACCCGGCACGCCAACAGAGCGGCCACCGACCACGCCATCGTAAAACGCCATCGGCTTGCCGTCTGCGCCGACAAACAGTTTTTCATCGACGCCAGCAGGCGCGGTTTCGCGGCCATCAAAAGCCTCCACCTTGCTGCCGGTTGAATGCAGCATGAAAGCGCCGCCGCCAATGCCGCTGGATTGTGGTTCTACCAGCGTCAAGACCATTTGCACCGCCACCGCAGCGTCTATGGCCGAACCGCCTGCGCGCAGCACCTGCAGGCCAGCATCGGTGGCCAGCGGGTTGGCGGCAGCCACTGCAAATTTGGTCGTGGCCCAGCCGGGCTTGGGCGTGTAGCCCGACGAGCCTTCAGGCTGGGCAGGGGCAGTGTAAACAAACGGGGCCGGTGCGGTGGCGCAGGCAGCCAGCAGGGCGGCCAGGGCGACAGTCGTTAGCAGGCGTTTCATGAAAAAGGCTCCTCTTTAAGCAAAACGAGCTGACATATTACGCCCAACATGAAAAAGACCATCAAAAAGCCTGAAAACAGGCCATTTTGATGGTCTTTTAGGGTTGTAGCCCAATAGATTCGGGCGCAAGCAGCTACTACATTAATAGCAAATCAACAGCGTCTGAAGTTTTATCGTGGTGCCAGACGAATGGCGCCGTCCAGGCGAATCACCTCGCCATTGAGCATGTCGTTTTCAAAAATATGTTTGGCCAGTTTTGCATAGTCGTCTGGCGTGCCCAGGCGGCTGGGGAAGGGCACGGCAGCAGCCAGCGCATCTTGCACGTCTTGGGGCATGCCAAACATCATCGGGGTGCCAAAAATACCGGGTGCAATTGTCATGTTGCGAATGCCGTTGCGTGACAAGTCGCGGGCAATCGGCAGCGTCATGCCGACCACGCCGCCCTTGGACGCGCTGTAGGCGGCCTGGCCGATCTGGCCGTCGTATGCGGCAACTGACGCGGTAGAAATCAGCACGCCGCGCTCGCCAGTGGCTTCGGGGTCGTTTTTGCACATGGCGTCAGCCGCCAGGCGAATCATGTTGAAGCTGCCGATCAGGTTGACGGTGATGGTCTTGCTGAACACGGCCAGACTGTGCGCGCCATTTTTGCCGACGGTCTTTTCACCGACAGCAATGCCGGCGCAATTGACCAGCCCCATCAGCTTGCCCAGTGACACAGCCTTGGCCACCACGGCCTGGCCGTCGGCTTCCTGGCTCACGTCGCATTTGACAAACGCACCGCCGATGTCTTTGGCAACCGCTTCGCCTTTTTCAACCTGCATGTCCGCAATCACCACCGTGCCGCCGTTGGCTGCCAGCATGCGTGCCGTGCCTTCACCCAGGCCTGATGCGCCACCGGTAACGATAAAAACTTTGCCTGTGATGTCCATGATGTTCTTCCTGTGTGTAGTGATTGACGTTGACGTAAACGTAACCCGAAATTATGGCGCATAAAAAAGCCCAGCCATCTTTCGATGGCCGGGCCTTCGCAGTGCACTAAAAATTACTTGTAGCCAACCCGGTCCAGCATCTGTTGAACCTTCACCTGGCTGGCCCCAATGGCAGCAACGGGCAGTGCCTCTTGTTTAAAACTGCCACCACTCATGGTGCCTAGCGCCGTGTTGTTCAGTTTGACGCCAGCCACTGTGGGGTATTCATTGTTGCCATTGGCAAAATACTCTTGCGCTGCCGGGCTGGCCAGGTATTCCATAAACTTGACAGCGTTGACCGTATTTTTGGTATTTTTCGCCACAGCCGCGCCTGAAATATTGACATGTGTGCCCCAACTGTCCTGATTCGGAAACACCACTGCCACCTTGTCCATCACGGCCTTGTCTTCAGGTGCGGTGGAGCGCATCAAACGCGCCACATAGTAGGTGTTGGTAATGGCTATGCCGCATTCGCCAGAGGCCACGCCTTTGATCTGGTCAGTGTCGCCCCCCTTGGGCGCACGTGCCATGTTGGCCACCATGCCTTTGAGCCATGCCTCGGCTTTTGCGTCACCCACATGTTCAGCCACCGCGCCAAACAGCGACAGGTTGTACGGGTGCGAGCCTGAGCGGGTGCACAGCAAGCCCTTGTTTTTGGCATCGCCCAGCTCTTCATAGGTATCGACATCGGCTTTTTTCACGCGCGCCTTGTCGTAGACGATGACCCGGGCACGGGTCGAATAGCCAAACCAGGTCGTGCCATCGGGCGTGGCTTTGGCACGTAGCGGGGCAGGGATGGCTTTTTCAAGCATTGGCGACTTGATGGGAGCAAACAGACCATCGGCATCACCCTTCCATAACCGGGCCACATCTACCAGCATGATGACATCGGCTGGCGATGCTGCCCCCTCAGCTTTCAAGCGCGCCAAAATACCCGCATCATCAGCATCTACACGGTTGATTTTGATGCCAGTGGCCTTCGTAAAATCGGTGTACAAAGCTTCGTCGGTTGAGTAATGGCGGGCAGAATACAGATTTAAAACCTGTTCTTGCGCGTTGGCCGTTCCCATCAAGTTGGCTGCAACCAGAGCCAGACCAACAACTAAAGGAGCTTTTTTGAACATCTTGAAATCCCGCATGGTTTTGAAAAATTTGATTTTAACATTACGAACGCGAATTGTTCTCATTTGTTTTATGGCGAGTGGGATTATTGTTGTGGCGGGGTGCGCCACGCCTGTGGCCAAAGCACCCGTGTCCGTGGAAGCGACGGCCAAAAAGCCCTTGAAAATTGGCCTGGCGCTGGGTGGCGGCGCAGCAAGGGGCTTTGCCCATGTGGGCGTCATAGCGGTGCTCGAAGAAGCGGGCATCAGGCCCCAACTGGTGGTGGGCACATCGGCCGGCAGCCTGGTAGCCGCACTGTACGCCAGCGGCAAAACCAGCGCGCAATTGCAGCAAACCGCCATGAACATGGAAGAGGTCGCCATCACCGACTGGATGCTGCCGATTTTTGGGCGCGGCATGTTCAGGGGTGATGCGCTGGCCCGTTACGTTAACGAGCTGGTCGCCGGGCGCTTGATGGAAAACATGGTCATCCCGCTGGGCATCGTTGCGACTGATTTGGGCAATGGCAACGCGGTGCTGTTTCAAAAAGGCGATACCGGCACGGCGGTGCGGGCTTCCAGCGCGGTGCCCGCCGTGTTTGTGCCTGTCAAAATCAATGGCCGTGACTACGTGGATGGCGGGCTGGTGTCACCCGTACCGGTACGCTTTGCAAGGCAGATGGGCGCTGACGTGGTGATCGCGGTAGACATCTCCAGCCCGCCCGAGGCCAACCAGGCCAGTGACACGCTACAAATATTGTTGCAAACCTTTGCCATCATGGGCAAAAGCATCAACCTGTACGAACTGGCAGGCGCTGACGTGGTGGTGCGGCCATCAGTGGTGGGGCTAAAGAGCGCCGACTTCTCAGCCCGCCAGCGCGCCATTGACGCAGGCAGGGCGGCCATGCTGGCGGCGCTGCCTGCGCTGAAGGCGAAGCTTGAAGCGGGTGTCACGTCGCGTTAAAAATCGGCTCAAAAAAAAGCCCAATCGCAAGATTGGGCTTAACTGGATTCGTGAAATAAATTTCAAGAAGAATCCGAGGAGACAACTGGTGTCAAGAGGCGCTTTTATGGCGCCGTCTTGCAGGCAGTTACCGCCAGCGAATTAACGCTTTTTGGCAACTGACTTGGTTGCGTTCATGGCAGTGGTGGCTGCCGTGTTGAAGTTGGTCTCAGCCATGTCGGTGGCTTGTTTCACAGCTTTTTGCATGGATTCAAAAGCGTTGTTGGCAGCAGCTACAGCGCTTTTCATGACAGCAACAGCTGTCTCGGAACCAGCAGGTGCGTTCTTGGTGGCGTTGTCAACCAGGCCCATGACCTTTTTCTGTGCGTCAGCAGTTTGGGCTTCGAGCGTCTTGCCCAAGTCAGCGCCAGCAGCGGTGGCGATGTCATACAGGTGACGGCTGTAAGCAGCGGTCTTTTCAGCCAGGGGCTGAACCATGCCGGCTTGCAGGGCCAACAGTTCTTGTGCGTCTTTCACGCCCATCACGGCTTGTGCGTGGTTAGCGGTTTCAGCCAAGGCAGCCTTGGTGGCTTGCACGTTCAGTTCGACCAGTTTCTCAACGCCTTCAAAGGCTTTGTGGGTCAGACCAAACAGGGTTTCGATGTTGGCTTTGTGGGAGGCCATGAGTTGTTCAGCAGTCAGCATAATTAATCTCCAGTGTTGTTTACAAATAAATTGACGAATCAAAAGTAGTTGCTTTGCACATCACTCAAGATAACTTGATATGAATTGCTGCACTGCAACATGGTTTGAATTATAGGGATAACCCGACGCAATGCAAGCGTTTTATGTTGCAGTGCACCATTTTAGGGTTGAAGCCCTACTTCGGACTACTCGGTCACAATCAAACCTTGTCGTTTAAAACCGCTTTGCGGCCGTCACCTTGCACGCTTTTTACGCTGACCATTTCGTTCTGCCGCTCCCTGAAGGCCACCGTTTCCCGATGGCCAAATACAAGCTGCTGCGTGACCGCGTGGTGCATGAACTGCCGGGCATTCAGATGGCGCAAGCCCCTGCGGCAACCGACGGCGAGCTGGCCATGGCACACAGCCCCCAGTACATTGACGCCATCGCCCACGGCACGCTGCCCGCGGCTGCCCAGCGCGAAATCGGCTTTCCGTGGAGCCTGGCCATGGCCGAGCGCGCACGGCGCTCTGTGGGGGCTACCGTCGCTGCCGCCCGCCTGGCATTGGGGCTGGGGCAACCCGGCGGGCACGAGGGTATGGCCGCCAACATGGCGGGTGGTACGCACCACGCCTATGCGCACAAGGGGGGCGGGTTTTGTGTTTTCAACGATGTGGCAGTTGCCAGCCGCCTGATGCAGGCCGAGTGGACGCGTCATTTCAAAAACACCCGCCCACCTCTAGAGGTCGCCATCATTGATCTGGATGTGCACCAGGGCAACGGCACGGCCAGCATCTTCGCCAACGATGCCAGTGTGTTCACGCTGTCACTGCATGGTGAAAAGAACTTCCCGTTTCGCAAAGAAGCCAGCGACCTGGACATGGAGTTGCCCGATGGCTGCCAGGACGCACCTTACCTGGAGGCGCTTGAACATGCACTGGGCGAGCTGGGGCGGCGTTTTGAGCCTGGCTTGATTTTGTACCTGGCGGGTGCAGACCCGTTTGAAGGCGACCGCCTGGGCCGCTTGAAGCTGAGCTACGACGGCCTGGAAGCGCGTGACCGCCGCGTGTTCGACTGGGCCTGGCAGCGCCGCATTCCGCTGGCGTTTTGCATGGCAGGTGGTTATGGCGTGAAGATTGACGAGACCGTGCAAGTGCAGTTCAACACTTACCGGGTGGCTTTTGAGTACTGGCGAAGATGGGCGCAGATGGGCACGGGCTAATGGCAAAATCAAAGCGCATGACAACACCACAGCGCCCCCAACCCGAACCCAGAGCCGCCTACAAGGCCTTTCGCAACATCGCCACCCGCTGGTCTGACAATGACCTGTATGGTCATGTCAACAATGTCGTGTACTACGGCTGGTTTGACACCGCTGTCAACGGCTTGCTGATCGAACGCGGTGCCATTGACATTCATGCGGGCGGCGTGATTGGGCTGGTGATTGAAACCCAGTGCAATTACTTTGTGCCGCTGGCATTTCCTGAAATTGTGATGGCTGGCATCCGGGTCGCGCATGTGGGCTCGTCCAGCGTGCGCTACGAGGTGGGCATTTTTCCGGCTGATGCAGACTTGCCATGTGCTGCCAAAGGCCATTTCATTCATGTCTACGTTGACCGCATCACGCGCAAACCTACTGTCTTACCCGCAACCTTAACCTCTGTATTGGAGACTTTGAAGTGACCCCTGTTTTTTCAGACAACCCCGTTGATCAAGCCATTGAAAGCCGCCAGTCCACACGCGATTTTTTGCCAACGCCTGTGCCGCGTGATGTCATTACCCGTTTGCTTGAACTGGCTGCCAGAGCCCCGTCAGGCACCAACACCCAGCCCTGGAAGGTCTATGTATTGCAAGGTGCCAGCCGCGACACGCTGGTAGGCAAAGTGTGCGCCGCAGGCGATGCCATCCGCGCCAACCCCGAACTGGCCAGCCAATACAAGGAAGCCTACGACTACTACCCTGAAAAGTGGGTGTCCCCCTTTATTGACCGCCGCCGTGAAAACGGCTGGGGCCTGTACGGCCTGCTCGGCATCACCAAGGGCGACAAAGACAAAATGCATGCCCAACAGCAGCGCAATTTCACTTTTTTTGATGCACCCGTCGGGCTGATGTTCACACTCGACAAAGTCATGGGGCGCGGCTCACTGGTGGATTACGGCATGTTTATGCAAAACCTGATGGTCGCCGCACGCGGCTACGGGCTGGCTACTTGCCCACAAGCTGCGTGGAATGGTTTTGCCAACATCATCTTGCCGCATATTGGTGCGGGGCCCGACGAAATGCTGGTCTGCGGCATGTCGCTGGGTTACGCGAATGACGCGGCGCTCGTCAACACCTTTCGCACACCACGTGTGCCGGTGGCTGACTTCACGACCTGGCTGTCGTAAAACCCCAGCGTGATGCATCTGGCAAGAAAATCAAAATTATCTGGACTATTCAATGGGCAGCTTTTACGACATCAAATGATGTCGTAAAATGGTGCTGAAGCTAATTTGGAGTTCACCATGCGCACCACTATTACCCTTGACGACGACCTGCTGGCCATGGCTGCCAAGCTCACTGGCATCACCGACCGTACGCCCCTGATACGCGAAAGCCTCAAAGCCATCATTGCGCGAGAAAGTGCCCGCAGGCTGGCTTTGCTGGGTGGCAGCATGCCAGAGCTTCAACTGACACCACGTCGGCGGCCTGAACCCGAGCCTGAATACGAAATCAAGCCCCAAAGCGTGCTTGCGAAGTCGTCAACTTTGCAAGCCCAAAAATCCAAAACCTAATTTGATTTAGCGTGGTTTTAATTGATTCATCGGTCTGGGTTGGTTTTCTTCAATCTGGTGCAGAACCACAACTTGTGCAGCTTTTGGGCTTGCAAGAAGTGTTGATGCATGACATGGTGCTCGGTGAAGTTGCCATGGGAAGCATGCAACAAAGAAAAAATGCACTGGAACTTTTGCCCCTGTTGCCAATGGCGCAAGTGGCCAGCCACCTGGAGGTGATGGCTCTTGTAGATCGGCACCATCTGTATGGTCGCGGTGTGGGATACGTCGACGTGCATTTGTTGACCACTGCCATACTGCAACCCGGTGTTCGCTTGTGGACACGCGACAAACGGCTGTTAGCCGCTGCGGAGCAACTGGGCGTTGCATTTGCCCAAACGCTTCATTAGCGTTTCATTAACGCCGCATTAAAAAAATTATGTTCGCTATCCAGCTCCTGGGCGGCTTGTCGTACGCCACCACGCTGTTTTTGATGGCGGCTGGGCTGACGCTGATATTTGGCGTGACGCGCATCGTCAATTTTGCACACGGCAGTTTTTTTATGCTGGGCGCGTTGTTCACGGCGCACTGGGTGACCAACTGGTTTCCGGCTTGGGGCGAGAGTGCGCCGCTCTACCTGCTCGCTATTATTTTGGGAGCTGCTTGCGCCGGTATTGTGGGCGCTGTAGCCGAATTTTTGCTGTTAAGAAGGCTGTCTGACGCGCCAGAGCTGTACCAGCTGGTGGCTACTTTTGGCCTCACGCTGGCCATGCATGATGCGATGCAATGGGGCTTTGGCGTGGGCGAAGTGTTTGCACCGCGTTTTCCGGGGCTGAAGGGGTCGGTGCAAATTGGCGATGATTTTTTCCCCACCTACCAGTTGGCCATGATTGTGCTGGGGCCGCTGGTGTGGCTGGGCCTGCACATGCTGCTCAGGCAGTCGCTTTTTGGCCGCCGTTTGCGTGCGGCTACCCAAGACCGGCACATGCTGGCCGCCCTTGGCGTGAACCCCAAGCCCTTGATGCTGGGTGCGGTCGTACTCGGCTGCGCATTGGCTGGCCTGGGCGGCGCGCTGCAACTGCCCAGAGAGCCTGCCACCTTGCAGATGGACATGGCTGTGATTGTCGAAACCTTTGTGGTGGTCGTCATGGGTGGCCTGGGCAGCATCGGCGGTGCGTTTGTGGCGGCGCTGCTGATTGGCCTGGTGCATGCCTTTGGTATCAGCGTGTTTCCGCAGGCCACGCTGGTGCTGGTGTTTTTAACCATGGCGGTGGTGCTGGTGTTCAGGCCGCAGGGGCTGTTTGGGTTGCCGGCATCGACCACGGATGCACCACGTGAAGCCGCACAAAAATTCAGGGGCCTGGCGTTGGGTGTTGTGCCCACTGCCGTTATTGTTGCAATTTTTGTGTTGTTGGCAGGCGCTGCGTGGCTGGGCGGGCCGTATTGGCAAACGCTGGTGGCCGATGCCTTGATTTTGATGATTTTCGGCATCAGCCTGCAAGCCATGATGGCGCTTGGCGGGCTGGTCAGTTTTGGTCATGCGGCTTTTTTTGCATTGGGGGCTTATGGTGCGGCGTTGGCGCACAGCTTGTGGGGCGCGTCCCTGCCAGTGGCGCTTGCTGCGGGTTGTGCTGCCTCGTTGCTGGTGTCCAGCGTGTTTGGCGCTGCGGTGATCAGAAGCAGTGGCGTGTACCTGGCCATGCTGTCGCTGGCGCTGGCGCAGGTGGTTTGGGCGGGTGCAAGCCAGTGGGTCAACTTGACGGGCGGCGACAACGGCCTGATAGGCTTGACGCTGGTTAGTGATGCAGGTGCGCCGCTTTTTTATGGGCTGCTGGTGGGGCTGGCTTTGCTGTCGGTGCTGGCACTTCGGGTGCTTGGCCAGTCTGTTGTGGGGGCGGCGTTGCAGGGCTTGCGCGATGCGCCTTTGCGTGCTGCGGCATCCGGCTTGCCGACGGGCTGGCTCAAATACCGGATTTTTTTACAAAGCGCTGTGCTGGCCGGGCTGGCTGGCGGTTTGTTTGCGGCGCAGAAAGGCGCGGTGTTTCCATCAGTCGCCACTGTTTCCACGTCGGTAGATGCCTTGCTGGTGGTGTTGCTGGGCGGTGTGCATCAGCTTTGGGGTGCTGTGGTGGGCAGTGCCTTGCTGAGCTACGCCAGCGCCGAGCTGGGCCGGGGCGTGACCTATTGGCGCGGTTTGCTGGGGCTGTTCATCATGCTGATCATGGTGGCAGCACCTGCTGGTTTGTTGTCGCTGTTTCAACGCATGCGCGGCGCGACAAGGCGGGTGGCCTGATGCTGCAAGTTAAAAACCTCGTCAAACACTTTGGCGGCATCAAGGCCGTTGATGGTGTGAGTTTTGATGTTGCGCCCGGTGAGTGTGTGGCGCTGATTGGCCCCAATGGTGCGGGCAAGTCAACCTGCTTTTCCTGCATTGCAGGCCAGTACCAGCCTGGCAGCGGCGGCATGCTGTGGGACGGGCGAGCCTTGAACGGTTTGAGCCCAGCGGCCCGGCTGCGCCAGGGTGTGGCACGTACGTTTCAGGTGGCGCAGGTTTTTGAAGCGCTGACCGTGCTACAAAATGTGCAGCTGGCCGCCCAGGCGAGCAAAGGTAAACACGCCATTTTTTCCTTTCATCAACTTGATACGCAGTCCGTAAGCACAGCAAATGCACTGCTGGAAAAAACAGATTTGCAAGCCCTGAAAAACGATGATGTGTTGAGCCTGCCTTATGGTGCCAAAAAGCGGCTGGAACTGGCGATAGCGCTGGCAGCAAGCCCGCGTTTGCTGCTGCTTGACGAGCCCGCTGCTGGCCTTGAAAGCGAAGAACGCGCAGGCCTGATGCGGCTGGTCAAAAGCCTGGCAGCCCAAGGCATGGCGGTGCTGTATACCGAGCACAACATGGACGCGGTAGAAGGCGTGGCCGACCGCGTGCTGGTGCTGATCGAGGGGCGACTGGCAGCGCAGGGGTCATTTGACGAGATATCACGTGACAGCATGGTGCGCCGTCGTTATTTAGGCGGCGCGACAGGTGCAGCGGCAGGGGTGGGTACAGCGCATGCTTGAGGTTAAAAATCTCAATGCTTTTTACGGCCCGGCGCAGGCGCTGTTTGATGTGTCACTGCATGTTGACGCTGGCGAATTTGTGGTGTTGCGAGGGCTCAATGGCGCTGGCAAATCCACACTGCTCAAGGCGCTGATGGGCCTGGAAGTGCAAGCCCAGGGGCGCATCGTTTATCAGGCGGCGACGGGTACGGTGAACCTCGATGACTGGGAGCCCCACCGCCGCGCAAAAGCAGGCCTGGGTTATGTGGCTGAAGACCGGCGTCTCTTTACGGGGCTAACGGTGCTTGAAAATCTGCAGGTCGTGGCCAGCCGTGATTCAAAAGCCGCCGCCACGGCGCGCGAGGCGCAGGTGCTCGATTTGTTTCCGGTTTTAAAAACCATGCTCAAGCGGCCTGCTGCCCACATGAGCGGCGGCGAGCAACAAATGCTGGCCATTGCCCGCACCCTGATGACTGACCCCAGGCTGTTGCTGCTTGATGAGCCTTGCGAAGGCATCGCCCCGGTGCTGGTGGCGTCGATTCGTGACGCGTTGATGGCCCTTAAAGCCAGTGGCATGCCGATGCTGGTGGCTGAGCAAAACCATTTGCTGGCCGCCAGCGCTGACCGCAGCGTGTTGCTGGTTGCGGGTAAAGTCAGTGTCTCGTAGACCCACTTTTTTTACTTTCAAACTTTTACTTTCAAATTTATACCTATGACTATTACCACCACACCTTCAGGCCTGCAGTATGAAGACAGCGTTCTGGGCACAGGCGCCATTGCCAAAGCAGGCCAAAACGTCCAGGTGCATTACACCGGCTGGATTTTTAACGACGGTGTGCAGGGTGCCAAATTTGACTCCAGCAAAGACCGGGGCCAACCGTTTGCCTTTTCTTTGGGCGCAGGTCAGGTCATCAAAGGCTGGGACGAAGGCGTGCAGGGCATGTCAGTAGGCGGTACCCGCCGCCTGATTATTCCGGCAGAGCTGGGCTACGGCGCGCGCGGTGCGGGCGGCGTGATCCCACCCAACGCCACGCTTTTGTTTGAAGTGGATTTTCTGGGTTAACGCGTTGAGTCAATAGAGTACGGGCTGCCCATGATCATCACGAGTTTGCTCGATACTGATTTATACAAGTTCACCATGATGCAGGTGGTCTTGCACCAGTTTCCGGGCGCTGAGGTCGAATACCGCTTTAAATGCCGTAACGCGGGCAAGCTCGCGCCTTACGTCAATGAGATCCGCGAAGAGATACGCAGCCTTTGTAGCCTGCATTTTCAGGATGCTGAGCTGGCTTACCTCAAGGCCATGCGTTTCATCAAGGCAGACTTCATTGATTTCTTGGGCCTCTTCAAACTCAATGAAAAGTACGTCAGCGTGACGGCGCTGCCGGATGGAGAAATTGAGGTCTCCATCAAAGGCCCGTGGCTGCACACGATTTTGTTTGAAGTGCCAGTGCTCTCCATCATCAATGAGGTGTACTTTCGCAACACGCAAAAGCGGCCTGACTTGACCGAAGGCCGCCAGCGGCTGGACACCAAGATTTTGCAACTGCAGGCCGATGGTTTGCGCGAGCTGAAAATTGCCGATTACGGTACGCGCCGCCGGTTTGGCAAGGCATGGCATGAAGAAGTGCTGCGCACACTGGGCACCCGGCTGGGTATTGGGCAGCAAGGACAATTTGCAGGCACCAGCAATGTGCTGTTTGCGATGAAGCTGGGCATGACCCCGCTGGGCACGATGGCGCATGAATACCTGCAGGCCTGCCAGGCGCTTGGCCCCCGGCTGCGCGACAGTCAGGTGTTTGCTTTCGAATCATGGGCCAAAGAGTACCGGGGCGACCTGGGGATTGCGCTGTCTGACGTGTACGGCATGAGCGCATTCTTGCGCGACTTTGACCTGTTTTTTTGCAAGCTGTTTGACGGCTCCCGTCACGACAGTGGTGACCCGTTTCAATGGGGTGAACGCATGATTGCGCACTACCTCAAAAACAGGGTGGACCCCAAAACCAAAACCCTCATCTTCAGTGATGGCCTGACGGTACCGCGCACCATTGCGCTTTACCAGCAGTTCAAGGGGCGTTGCCAGCTGGCATTTGGCATTGGCACCAACCTGACGAATGACCTAGGCTATGAGCCCTTGCAAATCGTGATCAAAATGATCCGCTGCAATGGCCAGCCGGTGGCCAAGTTGTCTGACACGCCATCCAAAAACATGTGTGATGATGAAAAATACCTGGCCTATTTGCGCCAGGTGTTTGAGATTGAACAGGCATGACGTTTTTACTACGCAGTTTGTCTGTATGCCTGATGGCCTTGTGCCCGGGTTTAGCTCTGGCGGCAGAGTTTGATGGTGCACGCCTGAATTTGCTCTGGGCCATTCCGTTTGCTGGCATTTTGCTGTCAATTGCGCTGATGCCGTTAATGGTTTCTGGTTTTTGGCATCAGCATTTTGGCAAGGTGTCTGCTGCCTGGACGCTGACTTTCTTTTTGCCGTTTGCGTATTTTTTTGGTTTCAGTGCCGCTGGTGTCAGCCTCATCCACGCCATGCTGGCAGAGTACATTCCGTTCATCCTGTTGCTGACTGCCTTGTACACCGTGGCAGGAGGCATTTATATCCGTGGCAATTTGCACGGCAGCCCGGCGTTGAACTGCGGCATGCTGTTGATTGGTGTGGTGCTGGCCAGTTTTATGGGCACCACGGGCGCATCCATGCTGATGATTCGTCCGCTGATTCGTGCCAACGACAACCGCCAGCACAAGGCGCATCTGGTGGTGTTTTTTATATTTTTGGTGAGCAATGTCGGCGGCTCGCTCACGCCGCTGGGGGATCCGCCGCTTTTTTTGGGGTTTTTAAAGGGCGTTGATTTTTTCTGGACGGTTCGTCACATCTTTCCTGAAACGCTGTTCATGGTAGCCAGCTTGCTGGTTATTTTTTACATCATCGACAGTCATTACTTTAAAAAAGAAGGTGTCGTACCAATTGACCCCACACCAGATACGAGACGTATTGGCTTTGATGGCGCCGCCAACTTTTGGCTGTTGGGTGCTGTGGCTGGCCTGGTGCTGATGAGCGGTGTGTGGAAGTCACCTGTGGCAGTCGATATTGCAGGCACGGTTGTTGGCTTGCCGGGCATCGTGCGTGATGCGGGACTGATCATCATCACATTGATTTCGCTACGCATCACAGCCAAAAGCGTGCATGACAGCAACCAGTTCTCATGGGCACCCATGCAGGAGGTGGCCAAATTGTTCGTTGGCATTTTCCTGACCATCATCCCGGTGATTGCCATGCTCAAAGCAGGAGCGAACGGGCCTTTTGCTGCCATCGTTGCTGCTGTTACCCGGCCTGATGGCTCACCCGATCCGGCCATGTATTTTTGGGCGACTGGGCTGTTGAGTTCGTTTCTGGACAATGCGCCAACCTATCTGGTTTTTTTCAACACTGCCGGGGGCGACCCCAAAGTGTTGATGACCACATTGGCCCCCACGCTGGCGGCTATTTCAGCTGGTGCTGTGTTTATGGGTGCCAACTCCTACATTGGCAACGCGCCCAACCTGATGGTCAAAGCGGTGGCAGAAGACCGGGGCGTGACCATGCCGAGCTTTTTTGGCTACATGGCCTGGTCTTGCGGCGTGTTGATTCCGCTATTTTTCATCATGACTTTCATTTGGTTCAAGTAAACATTTTCAACAGGTATCCCATGCGCAAACCTAAAGTTTTGGTAGTCCGTACCGTATTTCCGGAGATCATCTCCCGCCTCGCGCAACACTTTGACGTCGAGTCAAACCAGGCCGACGAAACCTGGAGCAAAGCACAGCTGATAGAAAAGTTGCAAGGCAAGCAAGGCGTTTTTACCACTGCCGGTGACCCGATTGACGGCGAGGTTCTGGCGGCATGCCCTGAGCTGAAAATCTGCGCCAGCATGGCTGTGGGTTACAACAATTTTGACATTGACGCGATGACCAAAGCAGGTGTGTTGGCCACCAATGCACCCGATGTGTTGACCGAAACCACGGCTGATTTTGGTTTTGCCTTAATGATGGCGACGGCCCGGCGCATCACGGAAAGCGAGCATTACCTGCGTGCCGGCAAATGGACCAAATGGAGCTACAACATGTTTGCCGGTAGCGACATTCATGGCAGCACGCTGGGTATTTTGGGCATGGGGCGTATTGGGCAAGGCATTGCCAAGCGCGGTGCGCTGGGCTTTGGCATGAAGGTGGTTTACCACAACCGCTCCAGGCTCAATGCCGCGCTTGAGGCCGACTGCAAGGCCACCTATGTCAGCAAGGAAGAGCTGCTTAAAACCGCAGACCACCTGGTGCTGGTGCTGCCGTACTCGCCTGCATCACACCACACCATCGGTGCAGCAGAGCTGGCGTTGATGAAACCCACTGCCACACTGGTCAACATTGCGCGTGGCGGCATTGTGGACGATGCGGCCCTGGCATTGGCCCTGGCAGGCAAACGTATCGCCGCCGCCGGGCTGGATGTGTATGAGGGAGAGCCCAAAGTACACCCTGATTTGCTCACCTTGCCGAACGTGGTGCTCACGCCGCATATTGCCAGCTCATCGATACCAACGCGACTGGCCATGGCCAACTTGGCGGCTGACAATCTGATTGCTTTTTTCAGTGGCAACAAGCCGCTGACGCCAATCAATCCGGCGGTACTTGTGGCTTCCAGATAACCCATGTCATCTTTTCAATCCTGGCTTGTCGTTGCGCTGCTGGCGGTCAATCTGCTGCTACTGCTGTGGTTGCTGCTGCGCCCATCTGCTGGCAACGATGCGGGCCGTACCGAAGTGCTGACCAGCATGACGGCAGGCCATGACCGGCTTGAGCGCGAACTGCGACATGAAATTGAAGGCAGCGCCCGCTTTGGCAGGCAAGAACTCAGCACCACATTTGCCACCTTTCAGCAAACGCTGACGCAGCAAAGCGCAGAAGCCATTCGTACCCAAAACACGCAGATCGACGCTTTTGGCCAGCAATTGGCCCTGCTGCAAAAAACGCTGTCAGACACGCTGGTCATGCAGTTGCAATCGGTCAGCGAATCAAATGCAAGACGTATGGGCGAGGTGCGCGATACGCTTGAAAAGCAGCTCGCACAGCTACAAGCCACCAACTCGGCCAAGCTGGACGAGATGCGCAAAACAGTTGACGAAAAACTGCAAACCACGCTAGAAACGCGTTTGGGTGAAAGCTTCAAGCAAGTCGCTGACAGGCTGGAGCAGGTCCACAAAGGCCTGGGTGAAATGCAAACACTGGCGCAAGGTGTGGGTGACCTGAAGCACCTTCTGACGAACGTGAAGACGCGCGGTATTTTTGGCGAGGCGCAACTCTCAGCATTGCTGGAGCAGGTGTTTACGGTTGACCAGTACGCGGCGCAAGTCGCCACCCAGCCAGGCAGCAAAAACACGGTGGACTTCGCCATCAGATTGCCCGGCAGGTCAGATTCAGGTGAGCCGCTGTGGCTGCCGATTGATGCAAAATTTCCGAATGAAGACTATGAGCGTTTGCTGGATGCGCAAGCGCGCGCTGACGTGCAGGGCGCAGAGGCGGCGGGTAAAGCGCTTGAAATTCGAATCCGGCTGGAGGCCAGATCTATCAGTGAAAAATACATAGCGCCTCCGCACACCACCGACTTCGCCATTTTGTTTTTGCCTACCGAAGGCCTTTACGCCGAAGTGCTGCGCCGCCCCGGCCTGATGGAAAGTTTAAGTCGTGACCACCGCATCACGCTGGCTGGGCCCACCACGCTGCTGGCCATGCTCAGTTCGCTGCAAATGGGTTTCAGAACACTGGCGCTTGAGAAACGCTCCAGCGAAGTGTGGCAGGTGCTGGGCGCGGTAAAAACCGAATTTGGAAAGTTTGGTGACGTGCTGGCCAAAATCAAATCGAATGCCGAAACCATGCTCAACACGGTCAGCAACGCCGAGCAGCGCAGCCGTGTGATGGGCAAAGCGCTGAGGAATGTTGAGGCGCTGCCTGAGATTGATTCAGCGCGGATGCTTCCTTTGGACAAAGAGATTGACGCCTGAGCTAGCGCGCCTGATTCTTGCGCAAATCTGCCTTCACGCCTGCATGGCGGGCACGCGCATGGCCGCGCCACTGCTGGCCTTACAACAAGGTTACAGCCCCGCTGCGGTGGGTGTGTTGCTGGCGCTGTTTGCACTGACACAGGTTTTTCTGGCTTTGCCGGCAGGGCGTTTTGCAGACCGGCACGGCTTGAAACGGCCTGTCAGCTACAGCGTGCTGGCAGCCTGCACGGGGGCAGGTCTGGCGGTGGCTTTTCCGGTGTTTCCGGTTTTGTGTCTGTCTGCGCTGCTGACAGGCGGTGCTACTGGCGCAGCAGTGATTGCTTTGCAGCGCCATGTGGGCCGCGCTGCCAGCGGCGCTACACAGTTGCGGCAGGTGTTCAGCTGGCTGTCTATTGGCCCAGCCTTGTCAAATTTTGTGGGCCCGTTTTCCGCCGGGTTGCTGATTGACCATGCGGGGCCTGCCGCAGGTAGTTTGTGGGGCTACCGTGCTGCGTTTTTATTGATGGCCGTGCTGCCATTGGCCAGTTGGTATCTGGTGCAACGCACGCGTGAATTGCCGCCCGTGTTGAACCTCTCGGGTGTTGACCAACCCAAAGCCTGGGATTTGCTGCGCGATGCAAAATTTCGCCGCCTGATGTTGGTGAACTGGTTTTTATCGTCCTGCTGGGACGTGCACACCTTTGTCGTGCCGGTGCTGGGTTTTGAGCGCGGCATTTCCGCATCCGTGATTGGCGCCATTCTGGGTGCATTTGCCCTGGCGGCTTCTGCCATTCGGCTGGTGATGCCCCTGGTGGCCGCGCATTTGCGTGAATGGAAAGTGCTGGTGGTGGCCATGCTGGCGACAGCGTTGCTGTTTGGGGTTTATCCACTGATGCCATCTGCCCTGGCCATGGGCATGTGCTCTGTGCTGCTGGGCTTGGCGCTGGGTACGGTGCAGCCCATGATCATGAGCATGCTGCATCAGATCACCCCTGAAGCGCGCCATGGTGAAGCGCTTGGGCTGCGCCTGATGGTTATCAACGCATCCAGCGTGGCGATGCCTGTTCTGTTTGGATCTGCGGGCGCGGTGGCAGGCGTTGCGGTGGTGTTCTGGGTGGTTGGCGCAACGGTAGGACTGGGTGCGCGTGCTGCCTGGGGGCTTAAAGTTGATAAAACGCCTTGATGATGTCCCAGGCCGCTTGCGGCTCATCCACGTAGTGAAATAATTTCAGGTCCTGGGGCGATATCGCGCCTTCTTCAATCAACACGTCAAAGTTGATCAGCCGCTTCCAGTAATCGGAGCCGAACAAAACGATCGGTAGCGGCTTGGCCTTGCCAGTTTGTACCAGCGTGATGACTTCAAACAGCTCATCCAGCGTGCCAAACCCGCCGGGGAAGGCCACCAGCGCTTTGGCCCGCATCATGAAATGCATTTTGCGCAGCGCAAAGTAATGAAACTTGAAGTTCAGCGACGGCGTGATGTACTTGTTACCCGACTGCTCATGCGGCAACACAATGTTCAACCCCACCGTCGGTGCACCCAGCTCGTGCGCCCCCCGGTTGGCCGCTTCCATGATGCCGGGGCCACCGCCGGTGCAGATAAACAGCTGCTTGTCGTGCGGCAAAGGATGGCTGTGCGTTGCCACCAGCCGCGCAAACAGGCGTGCCTGGTCGTAGTAGTAGGCATTGCGGATATGGCGTTCGGCCACCATCAAGGCGTCTTGCGCATCACGCAGCGCTTGCACGTTGCCACCATCTGCATTGATTTTTGCCAGGTTGGTTTGCGCTGCAAGCAAGGAGGTGTTGGCCGTTTCAGGCGAAGGAAAGCGGGCACTGCCAAACACCACCACTGTGCTTTGAATACCTTGCTCGTGCTGACCCAGTTCAGGCTTGAGCATTTCCAGCTGCATGCGAATGCCGCGCGTTTCACGCCGCAGCAAAAACTCCGGGTCGGCAAAAGCCAGACGGTAAGCATCGGCATCCAGCGGCTGGTCATCGCGCGCGTGGGCTTGCAGTTCTGCCCAGGCATTGCTCAGGCGGCTGGCGGAGAGGTCTTGTGTTTGTTGCATGCTTGATTGTTAACCGAGTAGAAGCAAAAATTAAAAGGGCTCCGATGGAGCCCTTTTTGATGCGGTCAGTATGGTTTAAACCCGTTTACGGTACTCACCCGTACGGGTGTCAATCTCAACCGTGTCGCCCTGGGCCACAAAAATCGGCACGCCGATTTCAAAGCCGGTGGCAATCTTGGCGGGCTTCAAAACTTTGCCTGACGTGTCGCCTTTGACAGCTGGCTCGGTCCAGGTGATTTCGCGGTTAACGCTGGTTGGCAGCTCAACCGAAATCGCCTTGCCGTCATAAAACACGACTTCAAGCTCCATGCCGTCTTGCAGGTAGTTGAGTGAGTCGCCCATGTTTTCGGCTTCGACTTCGTACTGGTTGTACTCACTGTCCATGCAAATGTACATCGGGTCTGCAAAGTAGGAATAGGTGCAGTCTTTTTTGTCCAGCATCACCTGGTCAATCTTGTCGTCGGCCTTAAAGACGTTCTCCGTGCCGAAGCTGCCAATCAGGCTTTTAAGCTTCATGCGCACGGTGGCCGAGTTGCGGCCGCCACGGCTGTATTCGGTCTTGAGCACCACCATCGGGTCTTTGCCGTGCATGATGACGTTGCCGGCGCGAATTTCTTGAGCGATTTTCATAACTTGTATTTGAGTAAGCTTTGATGGGCTTGCAGGATAAAGGTTTGCAGAATTTGCAAAGCCTCTGATTTTAGCGGGTTTTAAGGATGCTTTGCCAAGCCCGCTGCGAATGTGTGGGGCGCAGGTTGGGATGGGCTGCCGTCCAGCGGTACGCCTGCTCCCCAATCCGCGTCACCGTCCCATCGTCAATCACCTTGCCTTCGTCATCGCACCAGGGGGTGTAGTAGACCTGCCCCACAGCCATCTTCGCGGCATCGCGCGTGATGATGCGATTGACCAGGCGCGTCGCGTCCGCTCC